>JAAZZY010000045.1 GCA_014239035.1 Chlamydiia bacterium | reverse complement strand
TCTGGTGAGGGCAGACCGCAAATATGCGGTGATTGGAGGCTACTTGGGTGGCAGCCAGGCCAATCGGAATAGAGCCCGGAGAGAACATGTCAGGCTGTTTAAATTTTTCTAAGAAATCTTCGACAAAAGCCTTGATTTCATCATTAATTTCAGTAATTGGCTCCGCTTTTTTGCGCAGCCAAGAATTGTCCCAATATACAAGCTTAAGCGTCATGAGTCTCCTCAATAGCAACATTTGGTCCTTTAGATTGGACTCTTCCTAAAGATGCTGTCCAAGCAGAAAGTAGTACACATGAGACCAAAAAAATTGTGGCCAATACAGCTGTGAATTTTTTAAGCACTTGGGCTGTCGAACTTCCAAATAGAGCGTCTGAAGAATCTCCTCCAAAAGAGGCCCCGAATCCCATGCTCTTGCTTTCTTGAATGAGAATCACCCCACTCATTAAAAGGCATAGGAGCATAAATAAGACGATAGAAAAGTAGTAGATAAAGGTCATTTTTTTATATTTCCTGCATTTTGAATAATTTGTGTAAATACCCCAACGTCGAGTGAGGCTCCTCCAACGAGCACTCCATCTATGTCGGGTTGAGAAGAGAGTTCTTGAATGTTCTCAGGTTTAATAGATCCACCGTGTAAAATGAAGATCTTCTCTGAGGCAACCTGACCCCATTTGTCTCTGATGAAGCTGCGAAGCATAAAATGTGTCTCTTGTGCCATCTGGGCAGTTGAAGGCTTGCCCGTTCCAATAGCCCAAACAGGTTCATAGGCAATGGAGATTTGATCCAGTTGCTCTTCAGTTAATTCGAAAAGACTCTCAAAAAGTTGCTCTCTAAGAACTTCTACTGTTTTGTTTTCATCTCTTTGAGTCAGTGTCTCGCCAATACATAGAATGACTTCCAAGCCGCAAAGGAGAGCCTGCCTAATTTTTTTATTAACAGCGCCACTATCTTCAGAAAAAATATGGCGCCTTTCTGAATGGCCTAGAATAACAAATTCAGCACCAGCATCTTTAACCATTTCTGCTGAGGTCTCACCTGTAAAAGGTCCGTGTGATTCAAAGTAGATATTTTGAGCTCCTAAACTGAGCAGAGGCGGTTTATTTTTAGTGCAAGCGTGCAAGGCTGTAAAGGGCATGGCAATAGAAAGTACGGCTATAGTATTTGGAAGCTTAGAGATAAAATCTGTAGCTTCTCTAATAGTTTTATTCATTTTCCAGTTAGCGACAATGCGCACATCTTTTGACATTCAAAACCTCTTTGTAAATAATCTGCTATAGGATAGCGAATCTAGGCGGTCATTTCAAGGATTTTTGTGGGTGAAAAATGACTCTGTTGCTATCATCAGGTTAATTTTATTTAAAATAATATCATGACTGAATCATTCATCATCTTAACCGTTAGCCAGCTGACCCAAGCCATTAAGTTACATCTAGAAAAACAGTTTCCCCTGATTGTAGTTCAAGGAGAGGTCAGCAATTTTAAAAAACAATCCTCAAATCATCTTTATTTTACCTTAAAAGATAATCGTGCGCAAGTGCAGTGTGCCATGTTTTATCAAGATGCAAGGCTTTTAAAAGAATTGCCTAAAAATGGGGATCAAGTGCGTATTCGAGGAGAAATTAATGTTTATCCTCCTCGGGGTAATTATCAGATTATAGTTCGTTCATTGCACTTAGCTGGTGTTGGCGAGCTTCTACTTCAGCTTCAAGAGCGCAAAGAGAAATTTTTAAAGCTTGGCTATTTTGATGCACAAGTCAAAAAAAAATTACCGAAATTTCCCAAGACTATCGGGGTTGTAACCAGTCCAACTGGAGCTGTTATTTCGGATATCTTGCAGATTCTGCGCCGCCGGGCCTGTGGATTTCATCTGCTGCTAAGCCCAGTAAAAGTACAGGGTGAAGGAGCTGCTAGAGAAATTGCAAAAGCTATTGATGATTTTAACAGCTTTAGACTTGTCGATGTCCTCATCGTGGGAAGAGGAGGGGGAAGCTTGGAGGATCTTTGGGCCTTTAATGAAGAAGAAGTCTTAGAGAGTATCTACAAAAGTGATATCCCCATCATTGCTGCAATTGGTCATGAAACAGATACAACGCTTGCTGATTTAGCAGCAGATCTAAGAGCGCCAACTCCATCTGCAGCAGCTGAGCTTGTCACAGCTGAAAAAGCGGCGCAAATTACTTTTTTAAATAATTGCAGCGCTCGCCTTAGCCACATAATGAATCAATTCATTAAACTTAAAAAAGACAAGCTGAGCTACTTTTCAAAACATCCTTATATTCAATCACCAGAAAATGTGTTGCGCATCTTCGAGCAAAAAATTGATGAGATGCAAATGCTTCTTGACCAATCCATGGAAAAATCTCTTTTTGAAATCAAAGAACTTTTACATAAGCTCTCATATAGACTGCAAGCCCATAGCCCTGAAAAAAAACTGCAAAAGAAAATTTATTATTTAGATCAACTGGCACAAAAAATTGATTTTGGAATCCTAAATAAACTTCAAAAAAATAAAAGTGACTTTAAAAATTTGTGTACACATTTGAGCGCCATCGACCCCAAGAATGTACTCAAGAAGGGCTATAGTATTCTCTTTGATGAAAAGAGTAGCTGCGCTATAGTCTCTGCTAAAGATATTACTTTAAAACAAAAATTAAAATTGATATTAACTGACGGCAGTTGTAAAGCTGTTGTTGAAAGCGTAAATTGTCAAAACTATGAAAAGCAAAGAAGTTAATTTCGAGCAGGCCTTTGAAAGACTCGAAGAAATTTTAGAGAAAATGAATGGCTCAGAGTTGTCTCTAGATCAATCTCTTGGATGTTATGAAGAGGCAAATGGCCTGATTCAAAAGTGTCAGATGCAGCTTAAAAGTGCTGAAAAGAAAGTGGAAATGCTTAAGAAAAATAGGAATCAAGAGCTTGTTCTTGATGACGAGCGCCGACCGCAGCTAGAGACGTTTCAAACTGAAGACGAAAAGGCTCAACCTATATAATTTAAAACATGCTTGCAGAAATTAAATGTCCCAAAGATATTCAAACGTACTCCATTGAAGAGCTAGAAGAGCTCGCTTCCGAAATTCGTCAAAGAATTATAAATGTTCTATCTGTAAATGGAGGTCACCTTGCCTCTAACTTAGGAATTGTTGAACTAACAATTGCTCTGCATCACGTCTTCGATACACCAAAAGATAAATTTATATTTGATGTGAGCCACCAAACCTATGCTCACAAATTACTTACTGGGCGCAATAAAGATTTTGAGGGTATTCGCAAATATCGGGGTCTATGTGGGTTTTCCGATCCTCAAGAGTCAATTTATGATCACTTCTATGCAGGGCATGCAGGAACAGCTCTTTCTCTAGGCCTTGGATGTGCTAAAAATAGAGACTGTTTTAAACGCAATGAATTTGTTGTTCCTATCATAGGTGATGCCACACTTACCTGCGGCATGGCACTAGAAGCACTAAATAACTTACCTCATGATCTTAAGCGCTTCATTGTTGTACTTAATGATAATGCAATGTCTATCTCAAATAACGTGGGTGCTATTACCAATATTCTCGGACGAATCATCGGAAGTCCATTAATTAATAAATTAAGGGCTGAAAATGGAGAGAAAAACTATCTACCCCACGATGATCGTTGCTTACAAACTAAAACGGTTTCTGCAGTAGAAGGGCTGGGCAATGCATCGGCATTTTTTAAACAATATGGCCTAAACTATATTGGTCCAATTGATGGGCATGATATGAAAAAGCTCATTCAAAAACTTACAGCTTTAAAAAAAGAATCAGGCCCTTGTTTGATCCACGTGGTGACGACAAAAGGTAAGGGGATGCCTGAGGCTATGTTTAATCCGACCACTCACCATGGAGCTAAACCTTTTAACCCAGAATCGGGTAAGTTTTTACCCAACCCCACAGCAAAAGCAACTTTCCCCAAAGTCTTCGGTAAACACATTTTTGAAATGGCACAAAATGATGAGAATATTATTGCTGTGACTCCTGCTATGGCACATGGCTCGAGTCTCGATGCTTTTAAAGACACTTTCCCTAGTCGTTGCATCGATGTGGGGATTGCTGAAGCACACAGCGTTACCTATTGTGGTGGAATGGCAAAAGAGAGCGGACTTAAAGTTGTTGCGTCTATCTATGCTACTTTTTTACAAAGAGCTTTTGACAACCTTTTCCATGATGTTTGCCTTCAACAGACGCCTGTTGTTTTTGCAATAGATCGAGCGGGACTCTCTGCAGCAGATGGCTCTACTCATCATGGGATTTATGATATAGCCTTCTTAAAAGTTATGCCCAACATGGTGATCTGCCAGCCGCGCGATGGTCGAGTGCTCAAAGAATTAATGAATGTGGCCTTTGACTGGAAAAAACCTACTGCCATTCGCTACCCTAACATGATTACTGAAGGTGATGAGATACCCGTTATGAAGCGAGGGCTTGGCAAAGGCGAAGTCTTAGTACGCGGAGAGGGTCTCTTAATTATTGGACTTGGACATATGAATCATGAGGCAATGCAGGTTCACCATATGTTAAATGAGCGCGGTATTGAAAGTACAGTATTTGATCCCATCTTCATAAAGCCTTTAGATGAAGAGAAATTGCATGAGCTTCTCAATAACCACGCTATGATTGTCACCCTAGAGGAGCACTCTTTGCAAGGGGGACTTGGAAATACAATTAATCAGTTCCTTATGCAAAATAATAGGGGAGATGTCCAGATCTTGAATAAAGGTATTCCAGACATTTATCTACAGCAAGGCACTAGAAAAGATTTGCTTAAAGAGGTTGGACTGCTGCCTGATCAAATAGTCGAAGAAATTATCGAAAATTTTTCTCTTAAATCTAAACAGTGTGCAACGCAATGATGAAAATTGCACTGTTCCCAAAAGTTGATAAAGAAACTTCAAAAAGAATAGCAAAAGGAGTAATTGATTTTCTCACCGAGAGAAATGTCATGGTTGTAACCGATGATGAAACTGCAGAGGTCTTTAACTTGCCTCCCTTATCGAGCATAGATTTTAAAGAACTGCAATTTATCATTTCTATGGGAGGAGACGGGACTATCTTGCGCCTGCTCCATACGTATGAGAAATTTGATATTCCAATTATAGGAATCAATGTTGGCCACCTTGGTTTTATGGCAGATATTCCGGTGCCTGATATTTATCCCTCTCTCACAGATCTTTTAGAGGGATCTTATGAAATTGAAAATAGGATGATGTTATCTGCAGTGTTGAAAGATCAGACAAACTTTGCTCTCAACGATGTGGTTATCCATCGCTCTGGAAACCCCAATTTGGTCGAACTTGCCATCAAAGTAGATGGCAAACATATCAATACATTTGAAGCAGATGGCATTATAGTGGCTACACCCAATGGATCTACAGCCTATTCACTGGCAGCCGGAGGCCCTATTTTAACTCCACAGTTAGAGGCTGTTGCCCTAACCCCTATCTGCCCACATACCATTTCTAATAGACCTATTGTACTGATGCCCCATCACGAAATTCAAATTCAATATTTGACAACAGGGCGAGCTCTTGATGTCGTATACGATGGAATTCTACAAGGTCAAATGGAAGCTGGAGAGACTCTGCAAATCAAAAAACACAAAAAAATGTTGCGAATAGTACGTCTTGGCAGGCATGATTACTTCGCTACATTAAGAACTAAACTTGGTTGGGTAGGAAAACTGAGGTAATTTATGAAGGAGACTCATGGCAAATCAAGCATTCCTAAAAGAATTAGGAAAACAGACAGAAGGACTCAAAGAACTAGGCTTATATAAAGAAGAGCGAATCATTGCAACACCCCAGTCAGCCTCTATTGGACTTGAAGATTCTTCAAAGGTGCTCAACTTTTGTGCAAACAACTACCTAGGTCTTGCCCACTCCCCAGAAATTGAACAGGCTGCAATAGAGGGTGTGCACCGCTTTGGTTTTGGCACGGCATCTGTTCGTTTTATTTGTGGGACGCAGTCTATCCATAAAGAATTAGAAGAGAAGCTCTCAAACTTTTTAGAGATGGAAGATGCAATCTTATATTCTTCTTGCTTTGATGCAAATGGAGGCTGTTTTGAAACGCTCCTAGGTCCAGATGATGCCATTATTTCAGATGAACTTAACCATGCAAGCATCATTGATGGAATTCGCCTGTGTAAAGCAAAACGGTTTAGATATAAAAATAATGACCTTAAAGATTTAGAAGGGAAATTAAAGGAAGCGGATGCTCAAGGCGCCAAAGTAAAAATGATTGCAACTGATGGTGTCTTTTCAATGGATGGCATCATCGCAAATCTTAAAGGGGTTTGTGATTTAGCTGATCAGTACAATGCACTTGTTTTTGTCGATGACTGTCATGCTACAGGTTTCATTGGAGAAAAAGGAATTGGCACACCTGAGTATTGCGATGTAATGGGGCGCATTGATATCTTAACTGGGACTTTTGGCAAAGCTTTGGGTGGAGCCTCTGGTGGATACACAGCTGCTCGAAAAGAAATTGTTGCTTGGCTGCGCCAGCGCTCTAGACCGTATCTTTTTTCTAACTCCTTAGCGCCCTCTATTTGTAACGCTTCTATACGCGTGTTAGAGGTTCTAGAAAAAGGTGATGGTCTTCGTAAAAAATTAAAGAGCAATAGCGAATACTTTAGAGAAAAAATGACAGCTCTTGGTTTCACTCTTGCCGGAAAAGATCATGCGATTATTCCCGTTATGCTAGGTGATGCAAAATTGGCATCTAGTATGTCGGAAAAACTTCTCAAAGAAGGAATATATGTCATAGGGTTCTCATTTCCTGTTGTACCCAAAGGAAAAGCACGCATTCGTACCCAAATGTCTGCTGCGCACTCAAAAGAAGATATAGACAAAGCCATTAGTGCCTTTACAAAAATTGGAAAAGAACTTGGGATTATAAAAGGGGTAGGAGTTTGAAAGCATTAGTTAAAAAAGAAGCAAAAACAGGTTTGTGGCTTGAAGATGTCAAAGAGCCAAAACCCTTAGATCACGAAGTCCTTATTAAAGTTAAAAATGCTTCAATCTGTGGCACAGATGTTCACATTTATCAATGGGACGACTGGGCTAAAAAAACAGTGCCCGTACCTTTGACTATCGGCCATGAATTTATGGGAGAAGTGGTTGAGGTTGGAGCTTATGTCAATCGTATAAAAGTTGGAGATCGCGTTTCTGTAGAAGGGCATATTGCATGTAATAGCTGTCGCAACTGTTTAAGAGGAAAAAAACACCTATGCGTGTCAACTATAGGAGTAGGAGTACACCGCAACGGTGGCTTTGCTGACTTTGTTGCTGTGCCCGAAGATAATATCTTCATTTTAGATGATTCTGTTGATGATGAGCTCGGAAGTATTTTAGATCCTCTAGGTAATGCTGTGCACACCGCTCTTTCTTTTGATTTAGTTGGCGAAGATGTATGGATTGTGGGAGCTGGTCCCATTGGAATGATGGCTTGTGCAATTGCATCACGTGTGGGAGCTCGAAATGTTATCATTTCGGATCTTAATGAATACCGTTTAGATTTAGCTCTGCAATTGGGAGCAACCCAAGCAATTAATGCCAAAAGTCAAAAGATCAAAGACGCCATGAAAAAAGGGAAAATTCAAATTGGATTTGATGTGGTTTTAGAGATGTCTGGGAGTAAAGCAGCCTTGAGGAGTATTTTTAAAAATACGATGCTTGGTGGGAAAGTCGCGCTACTTGGAATTCCTAAAGAAGAGATTGCAATCGATTGGAATGACATTATCTTTAGAGGAATTGAAATCAAAGGTATCTATGGACGTGAGATGTTTGAGACTTGGTATAAAATGCTTAGTCTTATACAAAGTGGCTTAGATGTTAAAAAGGTTATCACTCATCGCTTTCATAAAGACGAATATGAGAAAGCATTTGAAGTGATGATTTCAGGGCGCTGCGGTAAAATAGTTCTCAACTGGGATTAGTGTATGGAAATATTAATTATTGGATCAGGGTATGTTGGACTTGTTACTGGGACATGCTTTGCTGAGATGGGACACAATGTTATTTGTCTAGATGTGGACAAAAAAAAAATTGAGAACCTTAAAAAGGGAATAGTCCCATTCTATGAACCAGGACTTGAAGAGATGGTTAAGCGCAACATGGAAAATAAAAGACTGCGCTTTACCACTTCATATCAAGATGGAGTCTCTAGTAGCGAAATCTCATTTATTGCAGTTTCAACCCCACAAGCTGAAGATGACTCTGCAGAACTACGTTATGTAGATGAGGCTTCCAAATCTATTGCAGAACATATGAATGACTACCATATTGTTATTAACAAATCTACTGTGCCTGTTGGCACAGCATATCGTGTAAGAGATACCATTCAAAAGCGCTTAGATGAGCTTAAAAAAGAAGTGAGCTTTGATGTCGCATCGAATCCAGAGTTTCTAAAAGAGGGGAGTGCTGTTTATGATTTCATGAAACCTGACCGCATTGTCATAGGAGCTGATTCTGAAAAAGTGGGAGAAACCTTAAAAGCTCTTTATGCCTCATTTTCTATCAATCACGATAAAATTTTAATAATGGATATTCCATCTGCAGAGCTCACGAAATATGCATCAAATGCCATGCTCGCTGCTAGAATTTCTTTTATGAATGAAATTGCAAATATCTGCGAAGAAGTTGGAGCAGATGTTGGAAAGGTTCGCAAAGCAGTCGGAGCGGATAAACGATTAGGGTACAACTTTCTCTACCCTGGAGTAGGATATGGTGGCTCATGCTTTCCAAAGGATATTAAAGCCTTTCGATAAAAAAAAAAAAAAAATGAATGTGGCACAGATATTTTAGATGCCATAGAGATGGTTAATCAAAAACAAAAGCGACTGCTTGCCAAAAAAATAGAGCAGTACTTTGAAGGTGATCTAGAAAATAAGACCATTGGCATTTGGGGATTGAGTTTTAAACCTGATACAGATGACATGAGGCAAGCTCCCTCTCTTACTCTAATAAAAATCCTATATGAGCAGGGGGTCAAGATGCGCCTTTATGATCCTGTTGCCATGGAAAATGCAAAGTTGTATGTTAAAGGACTAGAAGATCAGATTACGTGGTGTGCAAATGAGCTAGAAGCAGCCACAGAAGTTGATGGAGTGGCTCTAATCACAGAATGGAGACAGTTTCGCTTTATTAACTTCGAAGAGGTGCTCTCTAAAATGAAAGGGAAAGCCTTTTTTGATGGAAGAAACCAATATCAACCCAATGAAATGGCTCGCCTTGGGTTTGATTATATAAGTATAGGTAGAAAAAGTGTCTACGCAGATCAACGAGACTTGCAGACCTATCTACGATAGGCTGGAAAAAGAATTAATTGAACTCATTCCAAAAGAAGAAAAGCCGCTATTTCATGCAGCACGTTACGTTCTAGAAAATAAAGGCAAGCGCTTAAGGCCCCTGCTCGCTATATTAACCTACTACGATCTATCTAATGACCTAGAGCTTGCATACGCTCCAGCAAGTGCTTTAGAGATGATCCACAACTACTCTTTAATTCATGATGACTTGCCCTGCATGGATGACGATGATTTTAGAAGAGGGCGTCCAACTGTTCACAAAGCATACAGCGAAGCCATTGCGGTGCTGCTTGGAGACTTTTTCTTAACGCATGCCTTTACAGTTGTCTTAGAGTCTAAAGGACTATCAAGCGATCAAAAAGTAAAACTTACATCGCTTTTGAGTCACTACAGTGGAGGAGGTCAACTTTTAGAAGGGCAACTCTTAGATCTCTCCATGACAGGCAAAATTGGGCATTACTACGATTTATTGAATATCTATTTAAGAAAAACATCATCACTTTTTTGCGCCTCACTTGAATTTGGAGCTGTAATTGCAAATCAACATGAAGACTTAGAGCTTATGCTAAAAGATGTAGGGCAGAAAATCGGCCTTGCTTTTCAAATCAAAAATGATTTTCAAGGAAAATCAAAAGATGATAAGCACGATAAATTTACGATCTTTGCTCTTCACTCTGAAAAACAAGCCTCTATGCTCATCAAGAAGAATGCCGAGGATGCTATTACTCTCCTTACAGAGAGTGAGCATTCCTTTACTCACTTAATTGCTTTTATACAGTCGATGTTTAGTCTATGAAATTTAACCATCTGCCAGCCTTTGAAAAGCACCTTGCCTCAGCTGATCCTGATCATCTATCTGATGTCTATTTAATTGTAGATCCTCAAGAGTATGTGCAGAAAAAACTAGCTAAAAGGTTATTGCAAGAGGGTGAAGAATGGAGCCAATATTTAGCTGAGGAGATAACACTTCAAAAGCTAGATGAACTTTTAAATTCATATTCGATGTTTTCTAAACGCATATGTCTATGCATTATCTCAGTTGAAAAGCTGCCCAAGACTTTTTTAAAAAGGCTAGTCGACTACATAAAAACACCTCTTGCCCACATAAGACTTGTATTGACAGCATCATCTATGACTAAAGATTTAGCTCCTTTTGTAAAAGAGGGTGTTGCTTTAGATCTTAGCTTAGAAAAGCCCTGGGACAAGGAAAAAAGGCTTTCCAATATGGTAATGAGTATGCTTTCTAAAAATAAGCTAAGAGCATCTAGTGCCATTTGTGATCAAATCGTTAAAATGTGTGGGTCTCAAGTTTCTTTGATGGATCAAGAAGTTGAAAAGCTCTCGTGTTATCTCTATGGTAAAAATGAAGTCTCAAGAGCTGATTTAGAGATTATTTTATCTTCTCCTGCTCAATCTATTTTCAAAATAGGGCAAGCTCTTTTTGACAACCATCTAAAAGAAGCTCTAGAGATTACAAAATCCCAAAAGTTTCCTTTGATGATGCTAATCTACTCTTTGCGATCCATGCTCCAAAAAGGTTATCGCTTAAAGGGAGTAAATCAAAATGAATATGCTCAAAAGTTTCCTCAGCTTAAAGGCTATCTTTTAGAAAAAAGCCTCAAGCTCTCCCGTCAATACACAAATGATCAGTTTAGAAAGATGCTTCAGATTCTTTTTGAGACAGAGCTTCTAATGAAAAGTCAGCCTATAAACGAAGATTTTTTAGTGAGCCTCTTATTAATCAAACTAAGAGGAGCCTCTCTATGAGCATCCTTCAGCTAAAAATACCTGCAAGGGCCCGTAAATGCAAAGTATGTCAGAAGCTGTTTGTTGATAGTGATAAAGTGTTTTCTACTGTAGAAGGCCAGGAGGAAGATCCTCAGCGCTCTGATTATTGTGAAGATTGTTTTGATGAGAAGGCAATAGATGAAAACATCTGGGGTCATTGGTATATTGTCATAAAAAAAGAGAAAGTACAACTCACTCCTGATCAAAAAGCCATGGAGCTTTTTAAAGAAGAAGAGAGGGGCTCAAATGTGGAGTATCTTCTTTTTATAGCGCAGTACTTAAGACGAAAAAAGCAGCTTATTCAAAGACCTGAAATTAAAAAAGAAGAACGTCTCTTTTTTGAAGACCCTAAAACATCTGAAGTCTACGGTATTCCGAAGGCGCATATTGACCCTGAGAAGCTTTCAGAATTTAAAGCTCTTTTTTTTGAGCAGATTGAAAAATCAGAGTAAATAGTTAGAAAGTCTTTTTTGCATCTCTTCATAGCTTGGATCTTTCCCAAAAGCGTAACTGTATGTCTTTTTTCTTATCTTAGAGAAAAGCTTCTCATCTTTAGGAAGTGTTTTATCAATAATAGGATAAATATCACCAAGCTCTTCCTCACTAATAGATGTGCCGCAGCGCAGAAGATAGGCCGTACGATCTTTTGTAGAGTCAAGCTTGTGAAGGTTGATAAAAAACATAGGCAGGTTAAATGAAAGGGCGTCATAGCCAACAGATGAGTAGTCTCCAAGGTAGGCATCCACTCCATTGAGCAAAGGATAAATACATGGAAAGAGCGGGACAATTTGCACATTAGATTTTTTTGCAAAGGGATCTAGCGCCTCATAGAGTCCCCTAGGATCATGACTATCAAACTGAAGGCTTAAATTTGGATGAAGCTTAATGAGAAGGTTCATATCCCTAGGAAGGTTTTCAATTACATCTTTGTAGGCTTTAAAGATAGAAGAGTTGTTTTCAGCATCTGTCCAAGTGGGGGCATATAGAAGGGTAAATTGTCTCTTTTTAAATTTAGAGAAGACTTCTTTTTCAACAAGTGCATCAAAGAACTTTTGATGTTTTTTATAGTAAACTCTTCTGTAATTGCCAACGAGGCTATAAGAGACAAGGCGGTCAATCAGGCCTAAATTCTTAAAAATATCTTCCATTCTTTTACCGTACAAAAGGATCTGATCCACATCAAACAAATGAGTATGAGCCTCAGACTTAAACCAATGCTTATCTGAGCATCCATGCAGATGGTAAATAAATTTTGTTGGAAGGTCCCAAAGAGGATTTTCAGGGTCTTTTTCTTTAGAGTAGTTAATGAGCTCTCTAAAGGTGTACTCACTCACATTGAAGCCGTAAAAGATAGTGGAATAATTTTTAATAATAGTGGGAAGTGTCCAGTCTCTAAATTCACATTTTAGACTAGGGTAAAATTGCTTGAAATTGAAGGGAATCGGCGCTTCTTTAGTAATCACAGGGATGTCAAGCATAGAGCAAATTGGGGCCGTATGTTCAAAAATAGAGTAGAACGGGCCAGCGAGGGCACAGGCGCCTCTTTTTTTTTTCTTTACTAGGAGAGGG
>JAAZZY010000044.1 GCA_014239035.1 Chlamydiia bacterium | reverse complement strand
CATATAACTCTTCAAGTTAGAAATTCCACTGAAAGCCAATATACGGAGTGACTGATCCGACAACTTGGATTCGAATGGGTGTTTGAATAGCTGCGGTAGAATCAACAAATTGATTTTGTGCGCTTCCGAGCCTGCTCAACCCTCCCCACTGTGTGTATTTACAGCCGATTTGGAGTGAAAAGGCCTCCATAAAGGAGTTATTGCGAATGCGAAATCCTGCATCGCACTGAAATACAAAATTGCTCATAATAACCTCTTTTAGAGGGTCTATGACATTTAAATATCCATCAGAGATTTGTGAATCTGAAAGTGCTCGTATAACATAAGAATTAGACCACGTTTGCCATCCTACACCACCACCCCATCCAGCATATAGTGAAGAGGCCCAATTTCTAATTAGGAGGGCAAATGGAGTTTCCAAGGTAACTTTACCTATAAGTGCGTTAAGAGATAAAGAAGTTCTAAATTCAGTATTTGAGACATTGTTTGGTAAGAGAAGAAATACTATTGGATCTCCTTGGAATACTTTTGAACTCACAGACATCTTAGGTTGGTATAGATAGCTAAGAGCAAAATTAAATGCATGGTGGAATCGGTAACCTATTGAATAGTCAAAAAGAGGAGCTACATTGTAGCGCAGATTATCTAAATCAGTTGCATTTCCAACATATGGAGCTTCAGAAACCGGTTCAATAGTAAGGTTACCTCTGATGTTATGAAAAAATAAGAATCCAGGGCCAATATTTAACGAAGTAAAGAGTCTATTTCGCTTTTCTATTTTTGAACTCGATCTAAAGCCAAAAGAGGAAGCTTTTTGATAAGAGAATGGGGTCGTTGGAAAATTCCATTGCATTGCGATATACGGAGTAAAGGAATACATAATTCTAGCTTTTATTGGACGAAATAGACCTTTACCAAAATTATCTTGCTCAGAAGTTTTACCTATGTTTCTAACCTGTCCCCATTGGTTGTACTTACAACCAAACAAAATTGAGAATAAAAAATCTGGAGTTGCATTTTTTAGCTTTAGCCCAAGGTCTATCATCCAAGAGGCGTTGGCTATATTTTTATCTCGTATCTGTAGCAGAGTCAATCTCGCTGGAGTAGAGCCTCCTGTATCTTCTCTAAGCACTTGACCTGATGTCCATGACTGCCATGATGCTCCGCAGCCTGCAGATAAATAGGGGTTGATGGCCATTTTTTTGATGATTGCGGCATAAGGAAACTCAAATCCAAGCTTTAACATCAAAGCATTAATAGAAAAATATGAAATATAGGTGAGCTTTTCCAAAGTATCGGATCTAATTCCCAATGTAAAAACATCTTCTGAACGGACAGGGGTTGGAGTCTGATATTGATAAGAAATGCCTGTTTTAAACCATGGGAAAAGCTGATATCCAATTGCATACTCGATCAACGGAAAATAGGATGGATTTAAAGAACCTTTCAAAGGAGCCGTTTCTGAATTTCCACTAAACTGGAAAAGAATAGGAGGAACCGGCATCATGTTTCCCTTTACTCTTGAAAAACGTGTAAATGAGGGGCCAATATTGATTTCGGCTGTCACAGAAGGGTTAGCTTGGAGAAGAGCATTTTTGGCAATGAATAGGCGCCAAGTGTCTGTTGAGCGTTTTTTGATGACATACGTCTCAACTGGGAAATTCCATGTACAACCTAAGTATGGTGCAAAAGAATAGAGTTTCTTGACCTTGAGGGTGACAATGTCAGCACAAGGAATGTTACGCATTTGTCCCCAATAGTTAAATTTACAGCCTAAGGAAATAGAAAATGGAGGGTTAAATCTGCAGCTTGTAGTTTTAAATCCTGCATCAACCATGAAAGAGGCATTTGCAACTGTTCGATGCCCGGTAAACCCTTGTACTTGCAGGCCAGGGAACACGCCTAATATTGGAGGTATTCTTAAGGTGAATGAACCCATTGAATAAGTTTGCCAGCTTGCTCCTACACCTAAACCTAAAAAAAAGTTAGAGGCAATTGGCCCCATCCTGAAGGCATCAGGAATAGAAAAATATAATTTTGCCATTAACGCATCAATGTCAAGGTTGAAAGTTTCTAAAGAGCGAAGGTCTAGCTGAAAGTTAATGATTCTGACATCTGCAAGTGTATTTATTGTAAATGCTGGAGAATAGACTGTGATTCCTGACTGGTTTTGGTAAGATAATCCAAATTTAAACCAGGAATTTAGGCGATAACCTACCAAATATTCAAAGATAGGAGTTAGATTATGTTTAAAATTCTGAGGGGGTGTTACTCCTCCTGGTCTAGACTTATTAAAACCTACTTTATAAAAAGTTAAAAAATTAGGGCCAACGTTAAACTCTGAAAAGAGAGCGGGTGAAGCAAAGGGATTCGATTGACATGGTGGTTGGGTAGAATATTCTTTTTGGGGTTGGTCAGAGAGGGCAGCACTTATCTTTGAAGGAATTTCTAGTGTTTTAATGTCATCTGCAAATAAGCAAAATGAGTTGATCATGCAAAAGCAGAAAAGTATTTTTAAGCAATTTGGTATTATACGCATATTATCCTCTCTAATCGGAAAAAAATTAGTAGCAAGGACTTGTATAGCGTAACAAAAAAATTATTAAAAGTTTAATTTGAGCACAATGAGACTTCTGCTCTAAATAGAGTTAACTTTTAAAAGAGGAAGTTTTTTTTCTTTGAGCTTTTGGTTTTCTTTTTCAATAGCATCTTTTGAGCCAAAAGTAACAGTTACAGCATTGTCCATTTGGGAGACTAAATGCTTATTAACAGCTTCTTGAATTTCTTCTTTGGAGGTGCCTAGAATGCGGCTGCGAAGTTGTTTTCTAACTTCCCAATCTTTGCCCTCTTTTTGCCAAGAATAAGCGGTGAGTCCTTGATATTCTGGAGAGATGGGATGGTCCAACTTCTGAATAATCCCAAGCTTTGCTTCTTCCAACTCTCTAGGGGAAAAATTACCATCTTGAACATTTGTGCTGGCAGCCTTAAATGCTTCGAGAGTCGTTGCAAGGTTTGGGTCACGATAAGCGTAAAAGCAAAATTTTGAAGAACTCATTTTATTGCTTGAGCCTCCGCCATAGGCGCCGCCTTGCTCACGTATTACGCGGTGCAAGTATGTATTGTCAAGCAGCCTTGAGGCGACACTTAAGTGGGCGTTCGCAGGCTCTGTAAATTTTGTAGTTTTTAGCGCCATCGATGTGAAAAATACCGGAGAAGAACTGATACGTGCTTGAGACTCTACATTATGAGGTTTGAAGTCTGATTGCCATTCTTGATAGGGTTTTGGATCGATTGAACATAATTTTTCTAAAGGTGCTTTGATTGTAGGGTAAAGATTTTCATTGCAGGTGGTGATGACATCATAGTTGTGAGCATGCAAGAGCTGATCTTTTAAATGTTGAAGCTTTTGAACTAACTTTGGAATTTCTTGATCAAGATTTGTTGCGAGCTTCTTAATGAGGTAGTAATAGCCTAGGCCAGACCAGTAATAGCTAATGTAGCTGTGGCCGTAGAAGCTGCTGCAAGAAAGGTTTACAGCATAGCGCAAGCTACTTTGCTTTAAATCATGATCCATTTCAATAAACAGCTGTGAAATCAATTCTTTAAGCCTTTCTTTATCGTCAAATAAAGGAGAAGAGATCATATCATGCATTAAGTCTATGAGATGTGAATAGTTGCGTGCTAAGGCTTTGCCTTTAATTATGAGCTGAGGGTGAAAATTATTGGGATCTTCTATTGAGATGTAGGAGTCTAAAAAGCAGGCTATGCCGCCGGTGTAGCTCTGAATTAAGTTCAGGTTTGTTGCATAGTCGCGATTGTGGCTGCCTAGCTGAGAAATTAAGTAGGTGAAGAGTTTAACGTAGGGCAGATCTTCAAAAGAGGTTGAAGGCAATTTAAAAGAAAGATCTTGGTAGACGATGCCATTTGTGAAGCAAGGATGGAAGTGGGCATTTGCATTTGCAAGTTTTTCTTTTTGAAGATTAAGTTGTCTAGGTTCTTTTGAGACATCTAGGAGAGTCACTTTAGGAAGAACTTCTAAATCTTGATGTTCAACTTCTTCTTGAAATGCTTTCAGTTCTTTTGCTTTTGAAGCTATCTGCTCTCTTTGAGGTTTATCTAGCTTCTCTTCAATCTTAGAGAGTAGGGCTTTTTCTTCTTTTGCCTCTTCTTGGATCAAATTTTTATCTGGGCCTAGAACGGTTGCTATAAAGTGCGGGTTATTGATGAGATACTTTTTAATGAAAGAAGGCAAATAATTTGTGTCTTTAAGTTTGTCTCGAAGATGTTCAAATAGAGAGTGAATTCTCAAACTATTTTCAAGGTTTGCCCCTACATTTTTTAAAGGAACCATTTTCAAAATTAAGGATAGGCCAAACGGTCCATAATCAGAGTTTATTTCTGTTCTAGAAAATTCTAATTGGTGCAGTGCTCCTTCTATGAGATTGGGATCTAGTGGCTTTGAAGCGATCTCTTTTAACGTTTTTAAAACTAAGTCTTTGATTGGCTCTAGCTGATCTTCTTCTGTGCCCTCCACTATGAGGCAATACGGCACCTGAGAGAGCTCATCTTCAAGTACTGACATCGCATTTTGACAGAGCCCAGACTTTAGGAGCTCTATTTTTAAAGGAGCGGCATCTGTTCCCATTAAAACAGTGTCGATGATCTGCAGTGCTAGAACATCGAGCTGCTCCTTTAATGGGCAGGTGAGCCAAGAAAGGGTGATATATGTTCTATTGTGTGTCTCTTCGTGTTTAGCAACAGGATAGCCACAGATATTAGTTGTAGGTTTTTTAAACAGAGGCTGCATGGGGTTAGATGCTAGGCTAGGTAGCTTTGGGGCATCTTTTAATGTGTTTTTTTCTAAAAAGTCTAGGTGGCCTTCGATAGGCAAATTGCCATAGAAGTAAAAAATAGCGCGAGATTCCTGGTAGAACTCTTTGTGGAAATCTTTCAGGCCTTGATAAGTCAAACTTGGAATATCTAATGGTTGTCCACCAAAATTATGGCTATATAAGATGTCGGGGAAAATTCCTTCCATTACACTGTCCCAAAGTCTAGACATTGGAGATGAAAGAGAGCCTTTCATTTCATTAAATACAATGCCTTTAAACATTATAGGGGATGTGATGTCATCTAGTTTAGAAAGCTCTAAGCGGTGACCTTCTTGAAGAAAACTCAACTCTTTTAGCTCTGGATGAAAGACTGCATCTAAGTAGACTTCTAAAAGATTGTAAAAATCCTTCGGTACTTGAGATGCCGCAGGGTAGCATGTAAAATCAGGTCCTGTTAGGGCATTCATGTAGGTGTTTAGGCTTCTTCTATTCATTGAGAAGAAAGGATCTTTTACCGGATATTTTTCTGAGCCACATAAAACAGTGTGCTCCAAAATATGAGCGACACCATTAGAGTTACTAGGAAGAGTTCTAAGCGCTATGCAAAAAACATTTTCACTGTCGTCTGCTGCGACGTGCACAATAGTAGCTCCAGATGGCATATGCTCAATTTGCCTGAGCACGCACTGCAGCTCTTCAATATATTCTGATGTTACGATTTTAAAGTCGTGGTATTTATCTCCAACCTTGGAGAATTTTTCTTGGGTAAGCTTCATATATTCCTAATATCTCAAAAGAGGGCCATGTTACGCAATCGCAGCTTTTTTTTCGAAGAATAAATAAATTCCTATAAATCATCAAATTTGCGTAACCTTCTCATTTCAAAATGTAACATTGGATGTTTTATGTATTTACTACGTTGTTATCTAGCCCTTTTATTATTTTCCACAACCCTGTTTGCTAGCACCTACTCAGTGCCTTTAACTTCAAGGCAGCTCTGTGACTATGAAATGTTATCAAATGGCAGCTTTGCTCCATTAACTTCATTTTTAAAAGAGGATGATTATAAATCTGTACTTTCAGATATGAGGCTCGTTGATGGATCACTTTGGCCAATGCCTGTTGTCTTAGACATCTCTAAAGAACTCGCTCAAAAGCTTAAGCTTGGCGATCTACTCGAACTTAAAAATGTTGATAATACCATCGCTGTTTTAAAGGTCGGTGAAATTTATTATCCCAATAAAGAAGAAGAAGCTCTTGCAGTTTATAGAACTAAAGACCCAACTCATGCCGGGGTCAACTATTTAGTGAATCAAACAAAAGAGGCCTATATTGCGGGAGAATTTGTATCTCAAATACCTATTGAGCACTACAGCTTTGAAGATTTAAGGATGGCTCCAAAAGACCTTAAAAAGTTCTTCAATGATAATCAGATTGATCAAGTCGTTGCTTTTCAAACGCGTAATCCCATGCACCGCGCTCATGTAGAGCTCACGAAACTTGCGTCTAACCAAACAAATGCCCATCTTTTAATTCAGCCAATCGTTGGCTTAACAAAACCGGGAGATGTCGACTCTTTTTCAAGAGTAAGATGTTACCGAGAAATTCTAAAGCGCTATCCTAAAGATAAAGTTACTCTAAATGTCCTTCCCCTTGCTATGCGCATGGCAGGTCCTAGAGAAGCCCTTTGGCATGCCCTTATTCGCAAAAATTATGGAGCTACCCACTTTATTGTTGGAAGAGATCATGCAGGCCCTGGAGTAAGCGCATCAGGCACTTCTTTCTATGGTCCCTATGAAGCTCAAGAGCTTGTTAATCAATATTCTGATGAACTGGGCATCGAGATGATACCTTTTAAAGAGGTGGTTTATCTTCAAGATTTAGATTGTTATTTGCCTAGAGACCAAGTGAGCTCAGACAATAAAGTATTGAGCATCTCTGGAACAGAATTGCGCCACCGGCTAAAAGCAGATAAAGAAATCCCTAGTTGGCTCTCTTATCCTGAAGTTATTGCTGAGTTGAAGTGTGCTTATCCTCCAACTAATCAAAAAGGGTTTACCCTATTTTTTACAGGGCTCTCCGGCGCTGGTAAAAGTACGATTGCTCAAGCCTTATCCGAAAGGCTCTCTGAGATCCAAAAGCGATCTCTTACCCTTTTAGATGGAGACATCATCCGCAAACATGTTGGTGCGGGTCTTGGATTTTCTAAAGAGGATCGTTCTAAAAATGTTAGGCGTGTAGGTTTTATTGCAAATGAGGTCTGCAGAAGCCATGGAGCTGTAATCTGCTCACTCATTGCTCCCTATACTGAAGATAGAACTTACAATAGAGAGCTTATCTCTCAAAATGGAGAGTATATTGAAGTCTTTGTCTCTACACCACTAGAGGAATGTGAAAAAAGGGATGTTAAAGGACTTTATGAAAAAGCTCGCACGGGCCTAATTGCTAAATTTACTGGAATTAGCGATCCGTATGAAGAGCCTCAAAGCCCAGAGATTACTTTAGACACAGAGAATCATTCTGTAAGAGAATGTGTGGATGTAGTGGTCGATTATTTAAAAGATAGAGGACTGATATAAAAAAAAGGCCCCGATTAAATCGGGACCTTCCAAAAGGATTACCATTCTAAGTTGGCAGATGATTGATACTCAGTAACGCGCGTCTCAAAGAAATTCTTTTCTTTGGCAAGATCGATCGTTTCACTCATCCATGGGAAAGGAGAGCTTGAGTTGTAAAGTTTTGCAAGGCCAATGCGCTCTAAGCGTCGATCAGCAATGTATTGAACATAGTCTTCAAACATATCAGCAGTTAAGCCTAAAATGCCTTTAGGGAGACAGTCTTTAGCATAAGCGATTTCAAGTCTAACAGCTTCCTGGATCATCTCTACAATCTCTTGTTGAAAAGTAGGTGTCCAAAGATCCGGATTTTCATCTTTAATGCCGTTGACGAGATCAATTCCAAAGTTTAAGTGCACGGTTTCATCTCTTAAGATGAATTGAAATTGTTCTCCAATGCCTGTCAGCTTATTTTGGCGGTGCAATGATAAGATCATCGCAAAGCCGCTGTAGAAAAAGATCCCTTCCATGATGATGTAATAGCCAATAAGATCTTTCAAAAACATTTGAGCGCCTTCAAAGGTCTGAGTAGAAAAGCCATCTTGCATAATATTTTCTGTAAGCTTCATTTGAAAGGTGTCTTTTCCTTTAATAGAGTTCACCTCGTTATACATATTGAAGATCTCTTTTTGGTCAAGGTTGAGAGAATCTACAATGTAGAGGAATGTGTGAGAGTGAATTGCTTCTTCAAAAGCTTGTCGAAGTAGGTACTGGCGCGCTTCTGCGTTGGTAATGTGTTTGTAGATAGCAAGCACGATGTTATTGGCAACTAAACTCTCTGCAGTACTAAAAAAACCTAAATTTCTCATGATTAAGTGGCGCTCACCCTCTGAGAGTTTATTGGACTTCCAAAGGTCAATATCTGCTCCCATCGGAACTTCTGTGGGCATCCAGTGGTTAGCACACCCATTGATGTAATGCTCCCATGCCCAATTATACTTAATCGGCATCAATTGGTTAACATCTACAGTCTTGCAGTTAATAAGAGACTTTTCTGTTTGTTTATTTTCTTTGCTAAGCACGGCCATTTTCCTTTCTCCTTATTATTGACAGCTCTCACAACCTTCTTCAAGATTGCATACCATAGGTTTTTTAGCGCTTCTTTCTACATTCACCTTTGAAGAGGCTGATGTACTTTTCATCCACTTAGGTTGAAGACCGCGTTTATTGATATCTGTTGAAGATTTTTCAATTTGCGTTGCTCCAAGTGTTCTTAGATAATAGTTGGTCTTCAAACCTTTTTTCCAAGAGAGCATATACATATTGTGGATTTTTTTTCCACTAGGTTCGCTTAAGTAAAGGTTTAGAGATTGTCCCATGTCAATCCATTTTTGTCTGCGGCTTGCACATTCAATAATCCATTCAGGTTCAATTTCAAAAGCGGTTAAGAAGATATTTTTAACTTCTTGCGGAACGCGATCAATCTCAGATAAATTTCCATCAAAGTATTTTAAATCGTCTAACATCTTCTCATCCCAAAGATTGAGATCTTTGAGTTTTTCGATAAGGTATGGGTTGACGACGGTAAATTCTCCTGAAAGGTTAGATTTGACATAAAGCTGCTTATACGCAGGCTCAATGCTAGGCACTACACCAGCAATGTTTGCAATCGTTGCTGTTGGAGCAATAGCCATAGTATTACTATTTCTCATTCCTTGTTTAAGGACTTTCTTGCGGAGGCTGTCCCAGTCTAGTGTTGTTGAAGTGTCTACATCAATAAATTCTTTGCGATATTCAATGAGCAAGTCAAGAGAATCAATAGGCAGGATTCCTCGGCTCCACTTGGATCCTTTGTAGCTCTCGTAAGTTCCTTTTTCTTTAGCTAGATCTGATGATGCAGAAATAGCATGGTAGGAAATAAATTCCATCGATTCATCAGCAAACTTAACGGCTTGGTGAGAAGCGTAACTATAGCCTTGCATGTATAGGCAATCTTGAAAGCCCATAATCCCCATCCCAATCGGGCGATGCTTGGAGTTAGAATTGCGCGCTTCTTTAATAGGGTAGAAATTAATGTCGATGACATTGTCGAGCATGCGAATCGTTGTTTTAATGGTCTTCTCAAGCTTCTTGTAATCTAGCCCAGATGGAGTCATGTGAGCAGCGAGGTTAATGGAGGCCAAGTTACAAACAGCTGTTTCTTTAACAGATGTGTTGAGTAGGATTTCTGTGCAGAGGTTTGAAGAGTGTACAACACCCACATGGTCTTGAGGAGAGCGAATATTTGAAGGATCTTTAAAGGTGATCCAAGGGTGTCCTGTTTCAAAGAGCATTGAGAGCATTTTTCGCCACATCGAAACAGCATCTAGCTCTTTAAAGAGTTTAATTTCTCCATTTCGAGTCATTTTTTCATAAACTAAGTATCGCTCTTCAAAAGCATCTCCATAAAGGTCGTGCAGATCTGGTACGTCTTTTGGACTAAAGAGCGTCCATTTTTCTTGATTGATGACTCTCTTGATGAAGAGATCAGGAATCCAATTTGCGGTATTAATGTCATGTGTGCGTCTTCTGTCATCACCTGTATTTTTGCGAAGTTCAATAAAGTCTTCGATGTCGAGATGCCAGGTTTCTAAATAAGTGCACGCTGCACCCTTTCTTTTTCCGCCCTGGTTTACAGCTAAGGCTGTGTCATTGACAATTTTGAGGAATGGAATAACACCTTGGCTTTGACCATTGGTTCCTTTAATAACTGATCCTGTTGCACGAATAGGTGTCCAATCATTTCCAATGCCTCCTGCCCATTTTGAGAGCTGAGCGTCATCTGAGATGACCTTGAAAATGCTGTGCAGGTCATCGTCTACTGTCGATAGGTAGCAAGAGCTAAGCTGCGAGTGTTTTGTTCCAGCATTAAATAGAGTGGGGGTAGATGAAAGGGCACTAAATGTGGAAAAGTTATTGTAAAATTCAATAGCCTTATCATTTTTTTGCTCGCCTTCTTGCAAAGCAAGGCCCATAGCCACGCGCATCCAAAAAACTTGAGGGGTTTCTAATCTCTTTTGGTCTTTATGGATAAAGTAGCGGTCATAAAGAGTTTGAAGACCTAGGTATGAGAATTTGAAATCTCTATTTATGTCGATGGCATCTGCAAGCTTCTCTAGATCAAATTCTTTGAGTTTGGCATTTAAGCGAGAGTCTCTTTCGCTGGCAGATTTGATGTATTTAATGAAATAGCTTCTGTGAACTTGGTCTATGTCTGTTGCACTACCTTTTGAAGATAGAGTTTCTCTGTAAATACCGTCTAGTAAAACACGCGCTCCTACAAATGCATAGTCTGGCTCTAATTCAATATGTTCTTTAGTCGCAAGTATTGCCGCTGCGTAGGTTTCTTTTTGAGTGATCTCATCAAAGGTCAGCTTTGTTGTTTTCTCAATGAGCTTTTTAGGGTCTATTTTAAAGCCTTTTGTTGCGTAGTTGAAAACCTCTTCTAAGAAAGGTTTTACTGAAAAAGGCTTTTTTGTAACTTTCGTGTCACTTTCATCTGATCCGTGTAGAACTGGTCTTGGTTTGGTTACCGTATGATGCTCTAAAATAAGCTGCTTAGCCACTTTAAAATAGCCGTGGGCCATCAGCTCATTTTCAATTTCCTCTTGTATTTCTTCAGTGGAAATAGGCTCAGATGAATTTTGATCCACAATGTTTTGTATGATGAGTTGAGAAAGTTCGTTGACGGTTTCTAAAATCTCTGCAGGAGTTGGACCCTCTACTGTAAAAGCATGTCTAAAAGCACGTTCTAGGCTAAATCCAATTTTAATAGGGTTAAAGCGTACAACAGTCTTTTGTCCTGAACGCAAAACCTGTGGCAGGTTATCTTTATATTGGCGCTGTTGGTTGTGTTTATTGCGGTAGATAATATAGTCGCGTGCAACGTTATGATAGCCTTTATCCATGAGCTTTTGCTCAACAATGTCTTGAATACCCTCAACAGTGATGGAATGTCCAACTTGCGATAGGTGACAAAGTTCTTCAATAACAAGCTCAGTAACATCTTCAACAACATTTTTTAATTCTAAAGAAAGTTCATCACCTTTAGGTTTTTGATGCGTATCTCTAACAGCCCCCTCAATTGCATTGGTTATCCGCTCACCATGAAAAGGAACAATAACACCACTTCTTTTAACCACCGTCATAGACTTTGATGAAGTCTTTATTTGAGAATCTAAATTACGTTTCTGTTGGGGGTCTCTTGTGGATGTTGAGGGCATAAAAACTCCTTATTTTGACCTAAGTCTTTGAGTGCGTTTGTAAGAATAAAATTTTTAATAAATACTATATATAGTATTTTCAATGTTTATAAAACACTACATATAGTGCTGCGAATTAATTTGTCCAGGAGTTTATATCCATCGAAAAATTTAGTTCAACCTCATTTAAAACTTAATACGATAAACCTCAAAGCGTCTCTTTTTTACGAAAAAAAAATGTTCAAAACGCGACAAAAAAAACCAGTAGAACTCAATAAAACCCGTCTGATTAGATTCCAAATAAAGCGAGATTTTGATATAATGGCTATTTTATTCCTTATTCTGAGTTGAAATGAAGAAAGTTTACCTGTTCCCCAATTTAGTCACGGCGTTTAGTCTGTCTTGTGGGCTATTTATTATTTTTAGAATTATACTTTTTGCAGAGCTTGTACCGTATTCACTGTTTGAAGCATCAGTAATTCTAATGCTTGTTGCCGGGCTTGCCGATGTTTGCGATGGAGCCATAGCGCGCATTTTAAATGCAGAGACGGATTTTGGAATACAATTTGATTCACTAGCTGATAGCGTTACATTTGGTGTAGCCCCAGCTGTTATTGTTTTGAGAAGCTTTCACGTTGAGCCTACTTCATCGTTTTTCCTCCTATTAATGGGGTCGGCTATGATCTTTTCAATCTGTGGAATTTTGAGGCTAGCCCGCTACAATACCAAGGCCTCTGTTCGTAAAAAAACACCTAAAGTGGCCAAAGACAGCCGCAGTTTTACAGGTCTGCCAATACCTGCTGCTGCCCTTGCTGTGGTTTCTATGAATTTAATCTTTCTTTCAAACGAGTTGCCCCATCTCTCATCTGTGAGTGAAAAAACAAGGGGCATTATTATGATGTGCTCGATGATTGTAACAGGTTACTTTATGGTCAGCCGTTGGAAGTTTCCAAGTCTTAAAACCTTCAATTTTAGGATAAAATCCTTCTACCTTGTCGCGGTAACAGCAGTTATAGCGGTATTTTTTCTCTATGGCATTTTCAACCTTTTTGCCTTTATTCTCTTTGTCATATTCTGGGGCTATATCCTCACCGCTTGGGTGCTCTCATGCATTAGGGCAATTGCTGGAAAACGCTCAAAAACACTCTCTGAATTTGATCCAGAAGACGACCAAGAAGACGATCCAGACGAGAAATAAATCTCACCTTGACCCTCTCCAGTTTTTAACCTAAATAGCTTTATATTAAAGTGTTACATTATTGTTTTTTAAAAAATTAACTTGACAATTAAGCAGATTTGTGCTATAATCTTTGTAGTAGTTAAATTAATAAGGTAACAATACATGAGTATTATAAAGAGTCATATTCCATCCACATTTTTTCAGACTC
>JAAZZY010000043.1 GCA_014239035.1 Chlamydiia bacterium | reverse complement strand
CGCAGCCAATCTATGATTTGGCTTCTAAACTTTTGCAGAATTCCTGCTTTTTTTCTGCGTAAAGGTTATAGAGATTATCGCAGGTGGGTGCTGGAGTCTTTTTCAAAAGACTATGATCTGCATTTGCTACAATCTTTTTTAGGGTCAATGAATATCGATCCTAAACAGATCCTAAAAAAGAAGAAAAATCAGTTTTTGGATCTAGAGGAGATTGCTCAGTTTTCACAATATGACTTTTCAGTTAGTGAATCAAAATCTCAGCCAACAAGCGAGCATTTTGAAAACTTACTTGCACATGAGCTGCGTCAATTGAACTCAAAAGAGCCCATTTGGCTCTCCCATGTGGGGAAATCATTAGGTGATTGCAAAATCCCCCCTCCTTTCTTAAAGCAATTTCGCTCATCTAGTTTATTTCTAATAAAAGATGAGAGGCTAGAGCGTGTAGGCTACTTGCAAAATGCGATTGCAAAACATACGCAAAAAGATTTAGTCCATATTTTTACTGCTCTTAAAAAGAAGCTGGGACCTCTTCGTCATAAGCAAATTCTATCAGCACTTGAAAAAGAGCAGAATGAGGATGTAGCTGAATCTCTTATTGATCACTTTGATAAAGTCACATTTTTTCATCTCAAAAAGCATAGAGGCCATATCTCTTCATTTGAGATATAGAAAGAATTTTATTCTCTTGCTTGATTTGAACACAAAAAGTGGATATATACTCATACCATGTCTTATTTATTTAAATTCATAGAAGGTGCCTCCTCTTACTTTCACGCAATAGAATTGGCTAAAAAAAAGTTAATCTCTAGTGGCTTTGCAGAGCTCGATGAGAAAAAAGAGTTTCAGCTCAAACTCAAAGGTAAATACTTTGTTACTCGAGATGATGGGGCTCTCATTGCTTTTGTGGTGCCATCAAAGAAGAAAATAAAAAAATCACACATTTTATTAAGCCATAGTGATAGCCCAACTTTTAGAATCAAACCAAACGGTGAATTCCAAAAAGAGAACATGATTTTTTGGGGCCTAGAGACCTACGGCGGCCCAATATTTTCAACCTGGTTTAATAGAAATCTTGGAGTGGCTGGGCGAGTTTTTTATGAGCATAATAATAAAATTAAAAGTAGCCTTGTTAATCTAGATCAAGCTCCAGTGATGATCACGCAGTTACCTATTCATATAGATCGCAAGGTCAACACAGAAGGGCTGAAGGTCGATGCTCAAAAGCACCTTAATGCATTAGTGACCTTAACAGATAAAAAGACTTCCAAAGTTAGTTTTTTAGAAAGTTATCTTAAAGCAGAGCTAAAATATAAAAAATTGCTCAATCATGATCTTTTTTTGTATCCACTAGAGTCTCCGCAGTTTTTAGGACTGGGAAATGATCTTTTTTCTTCACCTCGAATAGATAATTTAGCCAGTGCATCAGCTAGCTTAGAAGCTATCTGTAAAAGAGCTAAGAGTCCAAGCGAGGATCATTTAAATATGATTTATCTCGCTTCTCATGAAGAAGTGGGTTCTCGCACTGCATCAGGAGCAGACTCTCCTTTTTTCAAAAATATTTTTGAGCGCATTTTTTATCAGTTAGATCAGTCGTTTGAAAGTATGCAGCAGTGTTTAGCCAATTCCTTAGCCCTATCAATCGATGGCTCACATGCCCTTGATCCTAAAAGCAAAGATTGCTTTGAAGAGCGTCATACGCCTCTATTAGGTAAAGGCGTGACCCTAAAAGTAGATGCTAGCGCATGTTATGCTTATTCATCTGAGCTTATTGCTAAGATGAACGCTTTGCTTCCTAAACATAAAATTCAAATTCAAACTTATATCAAAAAAGGTAATGAGCGCCAAGGAAGTACAATTGGTCCTATTTTTACTAAAAAACTAGGTATTAAAACCTTAGATATAGGTCTTGCTCAGCTATCCATGCACTCGGTATGTGAAGTTGCCTCTTGCCGTGATTATGATCAATTAGTTAAACTCCTGGGTTTAATTTTAAAAGATCAACTCTAGTAAATTAAATGGACTCACAATCGAGTGGCGATCACTTTGAAGGTCAAGATGCCTATGAGCACGTTCTGCAGAAAAAAAACGAACTTGCAAGCGAGATTCATGGAGATGAGCTGCCTGGACATTATGGCGCTTTTCTAGATGCCTGCCGAGATATGGCAGTTTTACTTATGGTCTTCTGGACCATCTCATATGTTTTGCAGCTTCCTTTTAAACAAACGACCCTTGTCCTCATCATCTTCACTCTAGTATGGGCTCTTTGGAAAACTATTCGCTCCACTTGGTTTAGCTGGACGCTTTTAGAGCGCCTGCATCGGGTATTGGAAGAAGAGCGATATGAGATAGAAAATCATCGTGATCAAGAGCGTGAAGAACTTACAGCTCTTTATGCATCAAAAGGATTTCAAGGAGAGCTTTTAGATGACGTCATCGATGTACTCATGGCAGATGACGAGCGCCTTTTAAAAGTCATGATGGAAGAAGAGATGGGGCTAAACCTTGAGCATTATGAGCACCCAGTTAAAATAGGGTTAGGTGCAGCCTTAGGAGCATTGATTACAGGCGGACTACTTATTGGAATCCAATGGATCTTACCGCTCTATGGCTTGGTTGCACTTGCTATTGTTATTAAGAGCATTTCTGGGATGCTTATGGCAAGCCTTCAGAAAAATGAAATACTTTCAGCCTTCATATGGAATGCAGGAGCATCCATTGTCATATTAGGCGTCAGCTATTTTTTAACTTTATGGATTCAACCCCTTTTTGCGTAGTATGTCTCGAATATTAACAAAGAAAATGAGCCTCGAAAATAAGATCTCTTTTAATGAGTTCTTTTCTTCAGGAACAGATGCCACAATTAGTCCTTTTTTGACTTCTAAGTCAAGAAGGTGGGCAAAGAATTTGCCCCTAAGAGTTTCACTTTTTGCAGCAGCGTTGTTAATTGCTGCATTCGTTACCTCATTTTTTGCAAACCTCAAATCTCTATCTCTATTACTGCAAGTCTTTATCTACTTTTTAGTGGGTACTCCAGCACTGATTGCTGCAGTAAAAGAGATCGTTGAATGGAAAATCAATATTGATGTCTTGATGGTCTTGGCTGCATTTATGGCTATTTTTATTCACAGCAGCTTAGAAGGCTCTCTTTTGCTTGTTCTATTTTCTATTTCTTCTGCAATGGAAGCATTTGTGACTGCCAAAGCAAAAGGCACGCTCAATCATCTAAACGAAATTGCTCCAACAAGTGCTAATGTAATAACCTCAAATGGAAAGCTGAAACAACGTTCGGTTAAAGATGTTGTGGTCGGAGATCTTATTTTTGTTAAAGCAGGTGAAATTATTCCCTTAGATGGAATAGTTACAGAAGGGACTTCCACGCTCAATGTGTCACATATAACAGGTGAGCATATCCCCATCTCAGTACAAGTGGGCCATGAAGTCGCAGCTGGTGCTGTCAACTTAGATGGAACGCTCAAACTAAAAGTGTCTAAAACAGGAGCTCAGTCTACTATATCAAGGATTATTCAACTGATCTGTGACGCGCATGAGGCGCGCCCGAAATTGCAAACTTGGTTTGATCGTTTTGGACAGCGCTATTCAATCTTTGTCATTCTTTCAAGTTTAGCCTTTGCCCTTTTGTTTCCTGTCATATTTACTCAAATGAGATACTTTTCCGTAGAAGGATCCATCTACAGGGCATTAGCCTATCTTATAGCGGCCTCTCCTTGTGCGCTCATTATTGCTGTTCCCATTGCTTATATCAGCGCAATTAATGCCTCAGCCAAGGATGGGGTGATCTTAAAAGGAGGGATAACTTTAGATACTTTATCTAAAGTTCAAGCAATTGCTTTTGATAAAACAGGAACTTTAACTTCTGGTGATTTAGAGTGCCTATCTGTAGCCAATCTAAAAGGGGAGCCTGCCACAAAGCTAGAAGAAATTCTTTCAATTGCAAGAGCACTAGAGCAGCACGCAGTCCATCCTATTGCAAAAGCAATTGTCGATTATGCAGATTATCGTCAGATTGAAGCTGCTAATTTAAGTAACTGTCGTGCATATCCTGGTCAGGGAATTGAGGGAGAGGCGAACCTTGAAGGGAAGGTGCTAAAAGTAGCTATTGGAAATATTGGCTATATCCTCACTAAAATAGAAGGGGAGAATGCAGAGCACTTAAGACAATACAATAATGAGCAAGGGCATTTAGTGACAGCTTTGCTCATTGATCAAGAAATTTACATTTTTCAATTTGTAGATCATCTAAGGCCTAACACTCCCAGTATCTTGAAAAGCCTCAAAGAGAAGCTTAACCTAAAACTATATATCTTCAGTGGTGATAATGGCCAAAGCGTAGGAAGGATAGCGAAAAATTTGGCTGTCGATAAATATTATGGAAATCTCAAGCCTGAAGATAAGCTTAAGCTTGTCGAAAAATACTCCAAAGAAGGGTGCCTTGCAATGGTTGGAGATGGCATCAATGACACACCGGCCCTGGCCCGCTCTTCAATTGGTATTGCTATGGGGCACTTTGGTGCACATATGGCCAATGAAGTGGCAGAAGTTGTTCTTATTAAAGATGACCTATCACTAATTGAGAAGCTTCTATTTAAAGCAAAACAAACGCTTGCTATTGTGAAGCAAAATGTTTTTCTAGCCTCAATAATCATAGTAGGGGTCTCCATTCCTGCTCTCTTTGGCCTTATCCCTCTTTGGCTTGCAGTTATTTGCCATGAAGGGGGCACAGTTCTTGTTGGGCTCAATTCATTAAGACTCCTAAAAAATAAGTAGCTTTAGGCGTCCATAATCCAAAGATAAGTTTTCATCTCAATCACCTTAAATAAAGCAGGTTAAGTTTTCTTGATAAAATATTGCTTTCTAGCTATGAACGGGTTGTAGGCAAACCGGGAAAATTTTAGCATACTTTATGGATAACGTGCGCGATCAGCTCATGCGAGCAATCCAAAAAGAATCCGAGCAATTTCGAGAGTATTATTTATGGCTCGAAAAGGCTATGCCCAAGGAATTTTTTGCAGATATCAAATTTGAAGATATCATCCTTATTACCCATAGTTTAATGGGCTTCCATCTCGAAAATTATTATTCACAGATCAATCTCAAGCGAGGAGCAATTGTTCTCTGCTTAGAACAGCCCAAGGCAGATATTAAGATCCTGAAGAAATTTAGTCTCTATGGGATTAAGTACTACTGCGCACACGTTTCTAATCATCCTCCTCCAATTCAAGGAGTTAAAGCAAACCTGCGGGTTGTTATCATTGACTTTTTTGAGTCTAAAGAATCCCTGACTTTTTCCTTTTCTGAAAAAGAGAAGCTAAATCTCAAGGGACTCGTTCAAGAACAGAATGGAGAGGTCTCTGATAATGAATTTGATACACTCATTAAACAGGTGAACAGTCGCTTTTTAGCAACTGTTCCCGTTGAACGAGTAGCGCTTGCAATAAATATGCTCTTTAGAGCCCAAACACGTGATCACTGTCAGTATGAAGTAAGGTATAATGAAGACTGGGAAAAAAACAACACTCCCTCTATGCATATAGTCTTTGCTTGGAAAAATACCTCTAGAGCCAACTTCTTTTTTCATTTAGCTAAAGTCATTTATAGACATAAACTTACTGTGAAAAGGGTGCATGCTAGCCGCATTAATCCTCATACAGAGAATAATATCCTGATTATGGTTTTAGGACTTCATGGTGTTAATAATCAGCCAGCTTGGGAGGCCGCTGACGTTTCTGATTTTCTGCAGGAATTAGTTACTGTTAAATATTTTGATCATAATGACTTAATCGAAAAGATATTTGTCGATGGTGCTCTTATGCGGGGAAATTTATCGAACCTCGTTCGAGCCTCAGTTGATTTTGTTCACCAAATTTTAGTTCAAGTTGACCCATATAAATATACTCCTGCAAGCATCCGTGAAACTCTTTGTCAACATCCAGACCTTGTAGGGCAAATTTGTGAGGCGTTTGAAAGTAAATTTCATCCAGAGAGGCACAATTTAGACAACTATCGCTCTATTCGAGATAAGGTATTATCTTCTGTAGATGATCTTGACACCGGTAAAGAAAATATAGATCATCTGCATAAAAATATTTTGGGGCAAACTCTCAACTTTATAGAGTTTATGTTGAAGACAAACTTCTATAGAAACAACAAAGTAGCGCTAGCTTTTCGTATGGACCCTGCCTTTTTAGATAATGTTCCATTTGAGAGGAAATCCATTTTCCCGGTCATGCCTTATGCTATTTTCTATATGAAAGGGCTATGCTTTTTTGGATTTCATATTCGTTTTAAAGATCTAGCAAGAGGAGGTCTTCGTACGGTTATTCCAAAGAGAAAAGAATTCATAGAACTCGAAAGAAATGAAGTCTTTATGGAGAACTACTCTTTAGCCTACACCCAGCAAAAAAAGAATAAAGACATTCCCGAAGGGGGAGCAAAAGCCGTTATATTTTTAGAGCCTTCTGATCATATAGAACTAGAAAAAGAACTTTATGCTCTAGAGCTCAAAAAACAAAATCTGAAACAAGCAGAGATTGATTCTAAAATATCTGCAGGGGTGCGAGCAGAGCGTCTTTATTACTTGCATCAAGCACAACGCTCATATGTAGATGCACTGTTATCACTCATTAACTGTGATGAGAATGGGACACTTAGAGCAAAAAATATTTATAGCTACTATCTAAAACCTGAATTTATTTATTTAGGCCCCGATGAAAATATGCATACCGAAATTATTGAGTGGATAGCTGAGCATAGCAAACATTATGGTTATAAGCCGGGTTCATCATTTATTTCTTCTAAACCCAACATTGGAATAAATCACAAAGAACATGGTGTCACCTCTCTAGGCGTGAATGTATATATGCATCAAGTCTTAGAATATTTAGGAATTGATCCTAAAAAAGATCAATTTACTGTGAAAATGTCAGGGGGGCCAGACGGAGACGTTGCTGGAAACCAGATGAAAAATCTCTATGATTATTATCCAAATACGGCAAAGGTCTTGGCAACAACCGACATCTCAGGAACAATTTATGATCCAGAAGGCTTGGATTTAAAAGAACTTGTTCGCCTCTTTGAGCTTGAAAAACCTCTCAACAACTACAAACCTGAATTGCTATCTGAGGGGGGATTTTTAGTAGATACGACCCAAAAAAGAGAGCAGAGTAACTACTCACAACAAACTTTGTCTTGGAAAAGAACTGATGGAGAAATCGTTCAAGAATGGCTCTCTGGAAATGAAATGAACAGCCTGATGCGTCATAATGTTCACCAGACCATTGCAGATATCTTTATTCCTTGTGGAGGTCGCCCTGCAACCTTAAATATTAATAACTACACAGATTTTTTAGATCTTCAAAATAACCCCACGTCAAAAGCTATTATTGAAGGTGCAAATCTATATTTAACTTCAAGAGCTCGCAAGGAACTTGAAAAGCTTGGCGTGCTTATTATTAAAGATAGTTCGGCCAATAAGGGAGGGGTTACAGCATCCTCTTATGAAATATTATGTGGCCTAGCACTTACTGATGACGAGATGATCACACATCATGATCAGATTGTGCAAGAGACCTTGCAGATTCTAGAAAGAAGATCGCTTGAAGAAGCCAAACTTATGCTGAGGACTCATAAAGAACAGGGCAATTTCCTTACTGAAATTTCAGATAAAGTTTCTATGAAAATTAATCTCTACACTTACCAATTGCTGGATTACTTAGAGACTATAAAGTTATCTGATGATCCTGATGATCCGCTCATTCAGTGTTATTTATCGTACTGCCCTAAATTTCTACAGGAAAAGTTTCAAGAGCGCTTGATTAAAGAAGTTCCAGACGTTCATAAAAAAGCTATTATCTCATGTTATTTAGCATCGCGTGTTGTCTATCGCATGGGATTAAATTGGTCTCCTACCCTTGTGGGGATCTTGCCCGTTTTACTCACTGATCCAGAATTGGGTATTGGGTAGAGCTTTAATATAGAAGTCTTTCTAAATTTTAATAGACATCTAGTTAGAGAGCACTTTATATTGGCACTTCTCTTTATCCAAAGAAGCATTTAAGGCCTTTTAATGAAATACTGCTTATTCCTTATACTCTGTTTTACACCACTTTCAGCTGACCTACCATCATTTTCACCTCAATCTCTTAAAAAAGGTGATCTTATTGCTGTAGTTTTTCCTGCTTCATTTTTGCATCAAAGAAAAAAAAGCCAGGAAATTGTTGATCAAAAAATAGCTTGGCTTCAGGAGCAAGGATATCAAACAATTTGTTATCCAAGTAGAGTAACCCCTGTCGGCAACTTTGCAGGAACTGATGCAGAGAGAGCGAACTCTTTAATGGCTGCCTGGAAAAATGATGATGTTAAAGCTATTTGGTGCTTTAGAGGAGGTTATGGAACGTGTCGGATACTAGACCTACTCGATTATGAGTGGATTAGGAGACACCCAAAGATATTACTTGGAATGAGTGATGCCACAGCTCTTCACCATGCCATTCAACAAAGAACAGGTTTGGTGACTTTTCTTGCTCCAAATTTGATTCATTTTGATCAAAAGGACCCTAGTTTAGATTCCAGCTATTCCCTTGCTGAATTTAATAAAATTGTCGTCAATGGAAAGAAAGAACATATTGAAGCACCAAAATCAGCAAGGGAAATTAAAATCATTTCCAAAGGAAAAGGAAGAGGGAAACTTGTTGGAGGAAACCTATCTATCGTAGCCTCACTCTGTGGTACGCGGTGGCAAATAGACACCAGAGGAAAAATTCTTGTTCTAGAGGATGTTGGAGAAAATATTTATAAAATTGATAGAATGCTTTGGCAGCTCAAAGAAGCTGGTCTTTTAGAATCTCCTTCAGGAGTTGTGTTAGGTAATTGGGTAAATTGTAAAAAATTAACACCCAATAGCCTCGCGCTTAATGAGGTCTTTGAACACTACTTTAAAGATGCAAACTACCCTGTGATATGGGGATTTCCAACAGGCCATAGCAGCTTTCAAGCAACCATTCCATTAAATGTTAAAGCTGAAATAAACACGCAAAAACTGAGCTTAAAATTATTAGAGACTGCTGTTCAAAAAGAGACCCAGCAATATAGATGAGCAACCTATTGAGTCCTTTCGTTGATAACAGCGCTTTGCTTTGGTTCTATGCTAAGCCCATGGTCTAGAGCAAGCTTAAGGATGTCAAAGTGTTCTTTTTCAATGGCTTGAGCGATTGTTTCTTTACCGATGTAAGGCTTTTCCAATCCCAGTGCTTCACATTTTTTAAGAAACCAAACAAGCATCTTCGATTGATTGTGTTCTATTGCTATTACTGCAGCGTGAGCAATGATTATTTCTATGCGAGCATTTTCTCCAAGTAGCTCTTTAATTTTTATGATGGTGGGGTCTGTTGATGTTGTATCTTTATGATGTTCTAATGCAAATAATCTTACAGCTTCTTCTATGTCACCCAAACGGACACACTGCATCAAGGCTTCTTCTTGTATGTGCTGGCATGCTTCTTCCAGGTGGCGGTGTTTGCTCCTATAGCCTTGAAGTGCTCGATAGACTGCAAGGGCAATGGGTCCTTTATATAACTCCGACACAACTCCGATTTCGGGTATGCCTGGCAGTCCAGCGTCATCGTAAGTTTTTCTTAAATCTAATGTTGGAGTATCAATCATTAGTTGCACCAAATCATCGGTTCTATCGCCTTCAATCAGCCTGGCTATCTTTACAACCCAGTCATCTGGATCTTCAGTCATTAGGCCATACTCATTGAAATTTCCTGATTCATCGAGCATTTGCAATTGTTTGACCAGTCTAGGTCGTCCAGATGTACCTTTAAATGCCTTCATGGGGAAATAAATGGATCTTTCTAGGCGATCTATAACACATCGCTCGACTAGTTCACGTATAGCAGTCATATACCGATGGTGTTGTTCTGGTGTCAAAGGCTTAGCTCGGTAGGTTTTGATATGTGCATGCTGCAAAATCGTTGGGTCAAGATACAGGCGTGCTTGAACTGTTTGTATATATTCAGCATTTTTTTGAGGGTCTTCTTTGATTTCTTGTAATACTTTTGAAAATTCCCCTAACCTAGCGCCATCTTTGCGAAGTGAGTTTTTCCCACCATTCTCTCTAGCAGGAGCGGCTACGTGATCTATGTGCTCAGGATCAATGAAAATTTGATAACAAACACCTCCTGAATCGCAAATATATTGATCATAAATAGCTTGAAAAGCTTTCGGGTCGATATCAATTCTCAAGCGTTTTAAAAAGTCATGCAATAATTTTTGGGGCGGTTCTTGTGTAAAATTTGCTAGAAAGTAATGATAAGTGGCTTCGTATCGCTGTGTGTGTGATCCAAAGGGAAAAATATTAGTAGAGATACCACATGCTTGGAAGCCACGGCTTAAATCATTCCCAGCATAAATGTCCATCAAACGAGAAATAGTCATATTGTCTGAGAATATATCGTCGAAAGGGCGTAATGCTTGATAATCAACTGTTGAGTGTAGTTCCAGTTGTCTACGAAATTCGGATGCCACATCATTGGCAAAACCAACTACGTTGCTTGTGCCATGGTAGAACGCTACAGATTTTGAATGTAGAGCTTCTTGCTGGAGCATTTCACAGAATATGCGTTGTTGGGCTTTTGTAACAGTAACATCGCTCTCTTTAAATAGTATTTCGTGTTTTTCAAAAAATAATGCGACTTTTTCTTCTGCTGTTAGGTTAGAGTTATATTCGGGTCCCATCATTGCTTTGAAATGGATATCTGATTGGACCTTTGTTGGGGACACGGGAACTACTTTAGCGCGTTCAACCCGTTCAGCCCGTTGCTTCAACTCGATGTGCATGTTGGTGCGATCTACAGCATATCTGAGGAGTTTTCTTTTTTCTGTGGCAATTTCTTGATCAGGTTGGGTAGCTTTACTTGAATGTTCTGCTACCCCCTGAAAGGGGCCTTTTGTGGGGAGTATTTGGGAGCCTATAGCGGCCATAAAAACACCTCTAATTCTACTGATTCCAAGAACAATTGTAGCATAAATTGAATTGTTTGTCAATACATTTTTTTGATGTAAGAGTTTAAACTTTAATAACTTGAAGTTTTATCCTGATCTATGTTGAGATTTCTAAGGAAGCTGAGAGAGCTATGTTCACAATCTTGCGTCCAAAATTGCTTAATGCATATAGAGGTTCTAACGGAAGTATCTGGTGCAGCTGAATTGTATTCTATCTCTGGTAGAGATCTTTTGTTGTAAACATCCATAGAGCAATGGCTGCTGTAAAGACAATCACCCCTCCTATAATTAGCGGCATACTGATGATGAAAAAGCCGGCTAAGAATCCCCCAAGTAGACTTGTTATAATTTCACCTAAAATCTGCATAGAGTAGTTGACCCCAAGGACCTCTCCTTGCATTTCTTCTGAGACGCTATGTGAGACCACGCTCTGCAGGTTTGTTGTGGCAATCGACATGAAAACAGCGGCGCAGGGAAGAGCTACATATAGGACAAATTTGTAGTGTTCTGTGGTTAGTGCTATGAGGCTTGGCGCCAGTAAGAAGGCCGCAAAGATGGTAGCGTGCCTTGATTTGACGTGTTTGGCAAGGGGCCTGACGATACAAAACTGGGTAAAGGCGATGATCACAGCAATATATGCCGAGATATTGGCGATATCTGATGCAGTATATCTAAAGCGCTTCACTAAAAGAGCGGGGAAGTATTGGTAGAAGAAAAACAGTCCAAAGTAAAATAAGAAGTTAATGAGATAAAGTCCTCTACAGCCTGCTCGTGAAAAATTACGATGCAAGATCACAAGCCCAGAAAAAGGATGAACTTTATGGTTGGGGTCTCTTTGTGATTTGGGTTTTGTCTCAGGAAGCTGCCAGGCGATTACGGCCATGGTAGCAAGAGCAAGCACCGCTGAAAACCAAAAGGGGACATCATCTCCAAACCAAGAGATGATACCAGGATCAGCGAGCTTTCCTCCGATAATAGGGCCAAGAACAAAACCAAGTCCTGCTGCCATGTTAATGATCCCAAAATTTTTGACCCTCCGGTGGCCAGAGCTTAAGTCTGCGGCAGTAGACTGGGCGATGGCAAAGTTTCCTTCAGCGTATCCACAAACAAATCGACTGACTAAAAGGAGCCAGTATGAATGCATTAAAATGGCAATAGCGCTAAAAATGTAGGCTAAAAATGTTACGCATAAGGTTGTTTGGAGAACGCTTTTGCGCCCATAATGATCTGAGAGTTCTCCAAGGAGTGGGAGACCTAAAAATTGGCCTATGGGATATGCTGCTAAAACACAACCGAGCAGTAGCGTTCGGTATTCAATTGGAAAACTTGCGGGTAAAAAATTGTGGCATGGGTCTAGAAACATCGGCGAGAAGATAGGGAAAGCTAGGCTAAACCCAACGTAGCCAAAAAATACCACCAAAAAGATGGGGAACATGGGATGTCGTTTAATCTGTCTCATGTTTTATTTGCTTAACACTTTTTGCAGAAATTGGCCAGTATAAGAGTTTTTGCAGCGAGCTATTTCTTCTGGAGGGCCTTTTGCAATAACCATTCCGCCTTTATTTCCTCCCTCAGGGCCGAGGTCAATGACGTGATCAGAAACTTTGATGACATCTAAATTGTGTTCGATCACTAAAATAGTGTTTCCCTTGTCAACGAGGCAGTTTAAAACATGTAGAAGCTTCTCAACATCTGCAAAGTGGAGTCCTGTTGTGGGTTCATCTAAGATATAAAGTGTTTTGCCAGTTCCTCTTTTACTAAGTTCGCGAGCAAGTTTAATTCTCTGAGCTTCTCCACCAGAGAGTGTAATAGCAGATTGGCCTAGCTCAATATATCCAAGTCCTACACTTAAAATGACATCAATTTTATTTTTGATCTGTGGGATACTCTGAAAAAATTGAGAGGCTTCCTCAAGTGTCATCTTTAAAACATCTGCAATATTTTTACCTTTATATTGCACTGTGAGGGTTTCAGTGTTGAAGCGTTTGCCTTGGCACTCCTCACAAGTAACGTAGACATCAGGCATAAAATGCATCTCAATCTTAATTTTTCCACTACCTTCACATGCCTCACATCGCCCACCTTTAACATTAAATG
>JAAZZY010000042.1:13116-13580 GCA_014239035.1 Chlamydiia bacterium | reverse complement strand
TGCATTGGCTGCGCATTCCACCTCGTCCGCAGTAGACACATATCGGTTTTTTTTTGGTTTCTTTTAACTTAGTAACTAGATCGCTAAGCTTGGGTCCTGTATATTTTAGTCCCAATTGCGTTGCTTTAAATGGCCCCTGTAACTTGAAAACTTTCCCCACTTCCTTGCGCTCCTGATCGGAGAAGATTGGGACATTAATCGCTCCAAGAATATGACCTTGAGTAAATTCTTTTGGAGTTCTCAAATCTACAATTTGACCACCATAGGATAGAAACTTATCGATTGAAAGGGCTTTATCTTCTTCCATGGCTATCTCTTTGGCAAGAGCTTGTCTCTTCCATCTAAGTATCTTTGTAGAGCCTTTGGAATCGAAATTGATCCATCTGCATTCTGGTGATTTTCTAAAAGAGCAACCATCAATCTAGAGGTTGCTAAACCTGATCCATTCAAAGTATGAACAAAAC
>JAAZZY010000042.1:0-13106 GCA_014239035.1 Chlamydiia bacterium | reverse complement strand
TTTCATGTAAATGAATTGTTCTATTTTTTCCAGACAATATTTGAACTTCTATATGTCTAGGATTTTGAAAAAATTTCTCTATATAAACTTCATCGTTTCCAAAATATTTCATTGCTTCAGTTTTTGCTGCAGAAAAAGACATGTCTCCTGTCACAAGCAGCATACGCTTATAGGGCAGCTCAAGCATCTCTAAAAGAGCTTCAGCACTTTCTACAAAGGTGTTGAACATAGCTTCACTTCGATCTGGATGACAGAATGAAAACATTTCCACTTTATTGAACTGGTGTGTGCGAATCAAGCCTCTTTCATTTTTTCCAGCACTTCCTGCTTCTCTACGAAAACATGGTGTATAGGCGACATATTTGAGAGGAAGCTCCTCCTCTGTAAGGATCTCATCATAATGAAGGGCATTTAGCGCAACTTCTGCTGTGGGCAATAGGCAGAGCTTATACTGCTTATCTTCGAGCTCATAGGCTTGGTCTTTAAATTTAGGATATTGCCCAGCACCATACATCATTTCAGGACGCACTAAAAGGGGGGGCATCCACTGCAAAAAGCCTTTTTTAACATGAAATTCGAGCATCATATTGATCAGAGCCCACTCTAAGCGCGCCCCCATACCCTTGTATATATGCCAGCCTGCCCCTGCCATCTTAGCTCCCCTCTCAAAATCGAAGAAGTCATGGCGCTCATTGATCTCTAAATGGTTCTTAAAGGGGAAGGAGAAATGGGTCTTTTTGCCATGTTCTTTGATGCATACATTCTCACTAGGATCTAAAGAGGCTTTCACCTCATCCAAGGGGATATTAGGCAGTAGGGAGAGCTGGTGCTCAAATGAGTGGGATAGCTCAGAGAGCTTTTGGTCCAAGTCTTTGATTTTGTCCCCAAAATCCCCTACTTCTTTGAAAAGCTGATCTGTGCTCTCGCCCTTACGCTTCCTCTCACCAATTTGCTTAGAAAGGACATTTCGGTCCCCTTTTAAGCTCTCTACCTCGGTTTTGAGGTGTCGGATCTTATCATCAAGCTCTACAGCCAGGGCAATCTTGACTCCAGAGTCCTTGGTTTTCAGCTTGGCTTCTATCTCTAAAGGGTTGTCCCTAAGATGCTTAAGGTCTATCATATCTCTTAACTTTTGCTGTACTAATTGAATATAAATTTAAGCGGCATTGTAAGGGATCAAGGGATACTTTTTACAGATAAAAAGAATCTCACGCTTAAATTCAAATATTTTTTATACAATTAAACTTTAGGATCTTTATAAAATTTTAACATTTTCTTGTTAGAATAAGACTGTAACAATGAAGGATTTAAGGTTTTATCATGGCAATATTGTCATCACCAGTATCTAAAGAGCGCGCCCTAGAGAGTTATGCCCAAAGCATGTATGCCACTGGCATCGCTAATAAGTCTCACCGAGTGTACAACGTTGCAAAAGTTGTATGTGGAGAGGTTGCGCACTTATCTGATTCCTGCTTTCCACGCCTTTATGTGCAAATTCAAAGAGCGTTTACCACGTCTTCTGCTAGCAACCCTTTTGCGAGTGTCCCCGACTTATTTGAATCTAGCCAGCAATGCTCAGACTCTTTTTTCAATCTGGATTACCTTTGGAACTCTTGCAAAGAAACTACACAAATAATTAACGCCCATCCTCTAATGCATACTATTAGACGAGTATGTCTTGGCAAGCAACTTCTAGATATGAGTATAGCCTCTGTAGAGTGGCTTGCAGGAAAAAGAGACAATAATTCAATGACGCATACTGCTATTAACACTACTCTTGTATGCGCTCCACTACTTCTACCTGTTGGAATTATTTCAAACACCTTCCTACTGGGATGTCTAGCATACTCCATTAAGCAAGATTTTTCATTATCAGCGGATCGTGAAAAAAGAGAATCTAGCCCATCAGTTGCGCTTGTTCGTGACACTATTTACCCTAAAGTAAAGAGTATTTTCTCTAAGATTTGGGGATAACCAAAAACACCTACACACTACATTTTTAACGACTTACTGATTTATCCAGATTTACTCACACACACTTACCTAGTAATATTATATTTTTAAGGGTAAATTACTAGATAAAAACTAGACAGATAACGCCAAACCTAGTAATATTATATTTTTAAAGCTAGATTACTAGGTATATGAAGCGCACAGATTTCTTAAAAGCTATTAAAAAGGCCTTTAAGTCCCACCCTATTGTGGCAATTTTAGGACCAAGACAGTGTGGAAAAACCACACTTGCCAGACAATTTCTCAAAGATGAGCCTTCTTTTAAAGAAGAAAACTACTTTGATTTGGAGGATTTTACAGATCTAGAAAGGCTTTCAAATCCAAAGCTTGGCCTTTCGGGGCTCAGCGGACTTATAGTCATTGATGAAATTCAAAGGTTTGAAGACTTATTTCCCACTTTAAGAGTTTTGGTTGACCAGGATTCTAATAAAAAGAAGTTTCTAATCCTAGGTAGCGCCTCAAGAGAACTCCTCAAGCAATCTTCTGAGACACTCACTGGAAGAATCCATTATCTTGAACTTACCCCCTTTTCACTTTTAGAAGTTCAAGATGAGCGCCTCCTTTGGGAAAGAGGCGGCTATCCTAGATCTTTTTTAGCCGAAGATGATGAAGCTAGCTATCAGTGGAGAAAATCCTATATTCGCACCTTTTTAGAGCAAGACATCCCCAGTTTAGATCTCAAGGCATCTCCTAATCAACTTAGGCGCTTTTGGATGATGCTGACCCACTACCATGGAAACATATATAACGGAATGGAGATTAGCAAATCACTAAACATTAATTACAACACGGTACGTCATTATGGAGACATTTTGACCTCTACTTTGATGATTAGGCAGCTGCAACCTTGGCATGAAAACATTTCTAAAAGACAGGTAAAGTCTTTTAAGATTTATTTCAGAGATAGCGGGCTCTTTCACACGCTTTTGGGACTAGATAACAGAGCAGATTTACTAAGATGTGCAAAACTAGGAGCCTCTTGGGAAGGTTATGCTCTAGAAGAAATTATCCGCTATCATAGAGCTGAATCCTATGAATGTTATTTCTGGGCCACGCAGTCACGGGCAGAATTAGATCTATTGATCACTAAGAGTGGTAAAAAAATGGGTTTTGAGCTTAAGTATTCAGACGCCCCAACCCTTACAAAGTCCATGAAAATAGCAATGCAGGATCTAAAACTTGATTCTTTAACGGTCATTTACCCTGGATCAAAACCTTACTCCCTGGCAGATAAGATTAAAGTTGTGGGTTTATCAAGCTACATCAATCAATCCTAGGACAAGAGCCTTCTCTAAAAATCAGAAACGCTCACGCCATGATCTTGAAAATCGACACGCCTTTGATAGAAGTAGCCGTTGTGGTTAGCATCTGCGTGGTGATCCACAGAAATGATCATTGCCCGCGGTAAATATCTACGCAGGGCTCTCTCTACTAACTTTAGAGACTTCTGATCTAAACCTGTAAATGTCTCATCCATAATTAAAATCGAGGGTTGAGATAAAATAGCCTGTATTATGGCAATTTTTTTACTTTGCCCACCGCTTAGCTTAAAATCTTTTGAATCAAGTAGAGATGCAAGGCCTAACTGCCCGCTTTCAGAAAAAGAATCAATCTCAAGCTCTTTAAATAGTTTTAGAGTTTTCTTTCTAATACGCGCTTTTTCTTTGCTACCAAGATCACCTTCAATCTTTGGGAAACATAAAATTTCAAACAAAGTGCTCTCTTTAGGAAAATAGAGATCCTGGTCTAAAAACATAACTGATTGTAGATCTTTGTTAGGCGTTGAAATTTCACCTGAGCTTTTAATGCCCCCAACGAGTCCTTTTTTAACATCTTTAAGCATTGAAGTTTTTCCACAACCAGACTTTCCAGTAACGGCATAGCGAATGCCCGGCTCAAAGACTAGACTATCAATAGTCATTAAGCGCTCTTTACCTACTCTTAATTCGTAGTCTTTAAAGACAATCTGATTAGATGTGTTTACTGAGCGCACTAGATCTTTATTGGGGTTTGACCCAATAATAGAAAAAAGTTTTTCAACACGCTCCATAGACAAGCAAAGAGTCTTTGAACTTTCCTGTAAATATGCATTGCTCATCGCAAAGTTTACCAACTGGCGGATGGATCTTTTAGCAACAGGATATGTCGATAGATCTAATATATTTGCCAGAACATATGCCCCATATGATCCATAACCTATAAAATCATTGTAGAGCTCAAAAAGTTTTTCTTTGTTTTCTTTTTCTTTTTTTACAAAGTCAATCTGGCGACTCAAAAGGTGTTCTTTATCTATAAGCTCGCTATATTGAGCTTCTAAATACCTTGACCCATTTCGCAGTTCAATTCGGTCCAAATTTTGTGAAATGTCTGCTTTGACTGTAGCCAGTTTTGTTTGAGTACCTGAGAGCTTCACGGTCATCTCTTTTATTTTTTCTGCAGCATTTCTTACAATAGTCTGAAAAGGAAGTATGGTGAAGATAAAGGGTACGAGAGCTGTTTGATAGATGCGATTAATACTATCTAAGCAAAGAAGCGTTTCAGTCGACTCACAGATTTCATTGGCAAGCTTACTAGATCCATGATGCATCAGACAACGGAAATCCATGTTCATGTGATGTATTATATCTCTGCCTTCTTCTGAGCCCAAAATTTTACTTCCGTTACCATTTTCCATCATCATTCGTGTGCAGCGCTCAACAATAGCACGCTCTTGTTCTTTTAGAGATGTGTGTTTTTTCGATCGCAACATCCAAACAATTTTGTTCTTTAAGACTAACCCACCCAATATTTTTGAAACGCTGATTAAACCCGCTTGAATCTGAGTCCAGTTTTCCTCTTTATATATGAACTCTTTTAACTTTTGAAAGCCCTTTGCATTGTCACCACTTTGTTTAAACATGGCCTGAATATCTTTGACAAATTTTTGATTTTTCGAAAAGCCGCTGATCATGAGATTGCTCACATCATGACTTGCTAAGAAGTTTAAAAATAGCTGAGTTATGACCAAAGAAGAGATTTCATATCCAAGAGTTTTGGCAAAGTTTCTCAAAAACTTATTTTCATATAACTTTGTGCAATACTCTTTGAGGAGCCTATAGCCCTCTGTTGGCTTTTGATAAGCTTTGCTCCCTAGATTTTGTAAGTGCTCAAATGATAATACATTGTCTTCATCAAACATCTGATTAATAGCTAAAAAGCTCTCTATAGGCTCTTGCAGCTTGGCTTTGTAATCAAAGAGATCATCTGAGAAATAAGGCAGAGCAACTCCCATAACTGTGTGTGCTACCACAGAAATTGGAAGAGAGTAGCTTGGTAGAAAATAAGAGAGTGCTTTGGAAAGAGGAGTAATGACTGTGCCCTTCCAGAAAAAAGCATTGGTCAAGTTGTGCTTATCCTCGACTCCTTTTTGAATCAAAAATTCGTCAAATACACTAGATGCGAGTCCAAGAGCAGCTCCTGGCACCCCTCCAAGTATTGCCCCAGAGAGTGTCGACATTGTTGCACTTGCAACGCTTGGCGCCCATGCACTCAACAAGCTTGTTTCTAGAGGTCGATCTTCAACTGATTTTGGCAAAGCTATGCTCATTAATAAACCCTTTTTAAAACCCCCTCAGTATATAGGAAATATATGAAGAATTTATTAAGATTTAGCCACTAAACCCTTTAATGTTAAATTTCCATCCACACCTCAAGTCTCTATATATAAGAGGGTTGCATCCAGAACGCCACATTACAACCTCATGACATTCAAAGATTTTCTGCGTTGTCAGTGAATTTTAATATTTTTTGCTTAACAGAGCTATTTATGATGTTAAATTAAACCTTTATTTTTCTCACATTTTCCTTCAAAATATGTCGAATTTTATTAAACAAAATCCTCATTTTTAATAAAATAGTGCCTCCTTTTATAAAAAGAGCAAAGGCTGCTAATTTCTTCTTGTCATATACTGATTTTTCATGGCATAGCAAAATAGGCAACAAGTAAAATTTTAGATTATGTATTTAGAGAAAATTGAAATTTTTGGTTTTAAGTCTTTTGCAGATAAAACCGTCATAAATTTTTCTAAGCCAGTTACCGCTATTGTGGGACCTAATGGCTGTGGTAAGTCCAATGTTGTGGATGCCTTCCGCTGGGTCTTAGGTGGCCCTAGTGCCAAAGCCCTTCGTAGTGACAAAATGATCGACGTTATTTTTTCTGGAACAGAGAAAAGAAAGCCTCTCAACTATGCACAGATCTCCCTTACTTTTACAAAAGTAGACAAATCCCTTTCAGTGGATTATCAGGAAATTTGCATCTCAAGACGACTCTACCGCACAGGTGAATCCGAATGGCTCATCAACCGCAACCCCGTGCGCTTGAAAGATGTCCATAAATTGCTTTGGGAAGCGGGCCTTGGAAAGAATGCCTTCTATATTTTTGAACAAGGTAAAATTGACGAGTTAATTTTATCCTCTCCTTATGAGCGGCGCAGCGTCTTTGAAGAAGCGGCTAAAATTATGCACTTCAAAGAAAAGAGAAAGGAAGCGTACCGCAAGCTAAATCAAATAGAGGTCAATCTCAAACGCGTTGAAGATATTCAAGTTGAAGTCAATAAGCAGATAGAGACTCTTCAAAAGCAAGCAGAAGAAGCAGAAATCTACAAAAAACAAAAAGACACTTTAGAGCACCTTGACAAACAGCTCATCATTGCAAAATGGCAAACCAACTCGAAGAAACAAAATGAACTTTCTTCTCTTTTAAAAGAAAAGAGTCAGGAGCAAACTCACCTTAAAGAGCAAATTACTTCTTTAGAAGAAAAGATACGAGCTCTTAAAGAAACTTATCACACAAAATCTGAAGAAGCCAAAAAGGCCTATGAAGCATTCTTTGAAGTCAAAAAATCCTCTGAGCTTTCAACATTTGAATTTAAGGCCCACAAAAAGAAGTTAGAAGAACTTGCTGAGCATACTAAAGGGTTAAAACAAGCTTTAAGTCAATTTCATCAAAAGCATCTACAAGAGCACAAAGTTTACTTAGGAAATCAAAGTGAGCTGTCTACTCATCAAGGTGATCTCTATAAGATGATCACCGAGCATGAGAAGTCTCTTACGCAAATGCTAGAGCTTGAAACTAAAGTTGGTTTGGAGAGTAAATCAAGAAAGGAGAGCCAAAACGCATTGATGGCTTCTCTTAATTTAGAAAATGAGCTTCAGCTAAAACTTACAAGTGCAGCAAGCCAGCTTGAAAACATCGAAGTCCAACATAAAAGCTTAGAAAAGCAAGAAGAAAGCAACGCTGCTAAATTAGCAGAAAAAAACAACCTTCTAGGGGCTTCTAATGCTCAACATGAGAGCTCTCTTAAAGAGTTCAAGGTAGCTGAGGCCCAAGAACAAAAGCTAACAGATGAGATCAATGAGCAAAAAGCTGTTATCGAAAAGCTTAAAACTAATCTCGATCATCTATCAGGTGAAGTAACTTCAAAAAATGCAAAGGTAAGTTTACTTCAAAAGCTCAAAGATGAATTCGATGGATATGGAAGCGCAACAAAAACCCTTCTTAAATACTCTCAAGACCCATCTAGTGCCCTATTTGATAAACTCTCCCCTTTAACAGAATGGATTGTTCCTCAAAAAGGATATGAGGTCTGTCTATCTGCACTTCTTGGACCTTATCTGCAAACGCTTGTCACTAAATCAAAAAGTGATCTAAAGCAAATCTTAGAATTCGCAAAAGAACATAGCCTTCAGGGCTTTTCAATTCTATGCCTTGAGCATCTCCAACAAGGAGAACCTCAAACAGATCAGGAGCTTGCTAAGTCAAACCTTATATCGGATCACTTTTTGAATAACGTTACTCTTGGTAACGATCTATCGATAGACCCCAAGCCTCAAAGCTTGGTCAGTAAAGAGTTCTTTATTGATAGCAAAAAAGTTTTCCACCATCTTGCCCAAGAAGAAAACAACCTCTTTTTAAGAGAAAGTGAACTTCGAACTATTTACAAGGAATTGCTTCAACTAGAGAAAGAAAAAGAAGAGCTCTCTATTCAATTTCAAAAAGAGACCCAAAAACTTGAAGTACTCGTAAGTGTACTACTCAAAGCAAGCAATCAAATGCGCCATTTGAGTATGACCATAAAAGAAGCTGAGCTCAAATCCAAATCTCTTGAAGATGATATTTCTTATCTCTTAGAGTCTTCTAAAGACTTTCAAAGTAAAAAATCGGCATTATCGACCAGTTTGAAGACACTTGAAAGCAAGAAGAAAGACCTGAGCACCCAGCATCTTGAAGAAAAGGAAAAAAGGTCTAAGTTAGAGTCTCATTTTAAGACTATTGAAAAAGCATTTGAGAGAAACTTTCACTCTCTTAATGAAAAGAGATCTCTTCGATCTAGCTTAGATAAGCGCATCAAAGATGTGGAAAAAGAAGCACAGTCTCTTCAAGAAAACATTAAAATATTTGAGTCTAAAAGCGCTGACTTCCAACAGCAGATTGAGAATATGAACGCGCAGATCGGACAAGATGAAGAATCCTACAACTCTCTTGCTGCTCAGAGTCAAGACTATGTTGATAAAGAAAAAATATTTGGGCAAAAACTCTCTATTGCAGATAAGCACTACCACTCTTTTGAAGATGCCCTAGAGGCCCTAGAAAAAAAAGAAGTGGATTTCAATCAAAAGCTTTCTATATATCGAAATGATCTCGAACAAAATCAAAAATCAGATATCGAGATCAGCAATAAGAACTCCCAGATGCAGGCTGAAAACAATCTCTACTCTGTTGAAATTACTGACCGCTACAGCTTTGAAAAAGAGCAAATCCTTAAATTTTCTATTGAAGAGTCTTTTTCTATTACAAAAGTTGAAAGAGAAGTTAGGCGCTTACGTAGAGGCTTAGAAGGCTATGCTGAAGTCAACTTAAAAGCTGTTGCAGACTGCAAAGAAAAGCAAGAGCGTTTTTCTTTCCTTCAATGTCAGATAGAGGATTTAGCCAACTCCAAAGAAAAGCTTGTTGAGATCATCACAGAACTTGACAACACATCTCGTAAAATGTTCTCTGAGACGTTTGAAAGTATTAGAACCCACTTTAAAGAAAACTACACCCTGTTATTTAACGGAGGAGAAGCAGACTTAGAGTTAAATGCTAACGAAGATATTCTAGAGGCTGGAATCGAAATCATCGCACAACCTCCAGGCAAAAAAATGCGCTCTATTCAACAAATGTCTGGTGGAGAAAAATGCTTAACAGCACTAGCGCTTCTATTTGCTCTTTTTGAAACACAATCCATTCCTTTTTGTATCCTCGATGAGGTAGATGCCCCACTCGACGACACCAATATCGAGCGCTTTACTCGCGTGTTAAAACAATTTGTTAAAAATCATCAATTCATTATCATTACCCACAATAAACGAACTATGGCCATGGCAGATATCTTGCTTGGAATTTCAATGGAAGAGAAAGGCGTCACAAAAGTCATACCATTAGAATTTGATAATCAACCTGCTAAAGAAGATTCTTCCGAAGCTTTAGTTTAATCAAATCAGTTTTTTGAGTTAATTGTAACCCTGGGTAGATCATATGCTAATTGGTATTCCTAAAGAAGTTAAAAATCACGAATATCGTGTGGGTGCCAACCCAGAGCTCGTTCATATCTTAACGCATGCAGGACACCAAGTTGTCATAGAGACTAATGCTGGTAAATCTTTAGGTTATACTGATGACGTTTATAAGAAAGCTGGCGCTAAAATTGTAGGCAGCGCCAAAGAAGCTTGGAATGTTGAGATGCTTATCAAAGTAAAAGAGCCTCAACCCTCAGAGTTTCCTTACATGCGTGAGAACCTCATTCTATTTTGCTTTTTACACCTAAGCCCAGAGCCCGAGCTTACCAAGGCTTTAATTGATAACAAAGTCATCGCTATTGCCTGGGAGACTGTCACAGATCGAAGTGGCCAGCTTCCTATTTTAATCCCTATGAGTGAAATTGCTGGAAGAATTTCTATTCAAGCAGGAGCTAATGCTTTGCAACTCAACAATGGCGGAAAAGGCCTCTTAATGGGAGGAGTTCCTGGAGTACAGCCTGCCAATGTCGTCGTTGTGGGTGGAGGCATTGTAGGGCTTAATGCTGCACGTATGGCTCAAGGTTTAGGCGCACATGTAACTATTCTAGATGTGAACTTAACTCGCTTAAGGGAGATCGACAACATCTTTGATTTTAAACTGCGCACAGTTTTCTCAACAGAGATGGCGATAGAAAAGGTTCTTCAATCAGCAGATTTAGTTGTGGGAGCTGTTCTAATTCCTGGAAAACTTGCCCCAAAAGTTGTCACTAAAGATATGCTTAAGCTTATTCAACCTCATAGTGTCATGGTCGATGTTGCTATTGATCAAGGAGGTTGTTTTGAGACCTCTAAACCTACTTCTCATGAAGAGCCCACATACATGGTCGATGATATTGTGCACTACTGTGTAACTAATATGCCGGGAGCCTGCGCAAAAACAGCAACTCGAGCTCTTATGAACGCCATTACTTCATATGCTCTAGAGCTTGCCAATTTAGGCTATAAAAATGCCCTAAAAGAAGATCCTGGGCTTATTGATGGGCTCAATGTCTACCAAGGAAAAGTCACAAACCAGCACGTTGCTACAGATCTAGGTTATGACTACCATCCTGGAAAAGAACTAATTATAAAGGAGTAAAAATGCCACTTAGTATTTCTACCGCAGCATCCGCTGCAGCTGTTGATCCTACAGCTGTTGATCCTTCTGACGTGACTTATCTAACAACTCTTTACTTAAGATTAGTTGTAACTGTCAAAAACAGTCGATCAAGGCAAGAGAATATGTCTCTTTACCCAGCAGTTTCTACTCCAAAATCTGTAGGGATAGATGTTAAAAATATACCAACCTGTAATTGCCCCTTTGACCCAAATAGCCCGGATATCCGTGAGATAAGCTTCACTGAAGGTGCTGTAACAACAGTTTTTCAGAGAAAAGAAATGCAGGTCAACTTAGACAACCCTAATATTAAGGCCCTCGAGTGGACTCTTGTAGAGTATGCGAGAGGAAAAAGGGCGCCAAGTAGAACACGCTTTGATCTAAATTTACCTCTTGCTGAGGGCTCAGAAACCCGAGCTAAAGTTACAACAGGCAAAGTAGAAACAACTTATGAAGTAACGCTGAATCATCCTGCTCCCTACTAGCTCTTATCATTACCCCCCAGCTCTAGTCACGCTCAAAAACACACCAAAATAACATAAACCCTTGCATTTGTGTATTTTACTTGACAAAAAACTCTTTTTATGCTATAATATAGGTAACATGAATGAAAGGAGAAGCTTATGTCTATTCCAGCTATAGATGGCAAATTAGGCGCAGGATCAACAGGCGCAGTACAGAATATCCCAGCACCTCAAAGAGCTGTGATACTGAAAGCTCTTGCTGAGGTTATCAGTGCATATGTTGAGTCGATCGCAAAAGGCGACGAAAGACTTGCAGCCCAGAATGCCCGCCAAAGAAGAGACCAAAAAAGGACTTCTCGCAAAAATGGAATTCAAAATGAAGCTGTAAAAGATGCTGAAAGAAGAGATAGCATTAGAAAAGTTTCTAAAGCAGCGACCAGAGCATTACGCACAACCCACTTATTTTCAGACGCTACTCATTACAAAGCTGTGCATGTTAATGCAGCTGCTGCTAAAGGCTAACCTAAGCCCTATTCTCAAAATTTTGAATTTGGTATGTTTCCAAGTATAAAGGCAAGGCACTTTTTGGAATGCATACGCAAGATATTATTCAACCATACTCTAAAATAGCAGAAAGCTACCTCAAAGAGAAGCGAGTCAAAGAGATCATCTTTTCTAGAGGAACGTATCATGTGCAGGTAATTGATCGATTTTCTGAAGATCCCACCTGGGCTTTTCTCCAATTTGATGAACATTATCATGTGCAAGACTGCTTTTGCTCTTGCCAGGTAGAAACAGCGCCCAGCTGTGAGCATTTAGCAACAGCACTCTTAAAAATCTACAACGGCCACATCGATCCTCTCCATCAAAGGTTTAAGCATTCTTTTTGGAAACACATCTGCGCTTCTTTTGCAAAAAAATATGACTACGACTCAAAAATCCTAACTCAAAAAGATGGGGTATATTCTCTAAAACCCAATAGGAATATTCTCTTTTCAGCAAAAGGAAAAACTGAATTAGCTAAGAAAAATCTCAATGAATTTATCGACTTGAAAAAGAAAGAGACTGAAGAGACCTCTTTAAAATTTTCTAATTTATCTAAAAATGAATTGCAGCTTTGGAAAGAAGGCAGGCCCTCTGAAGACTTTAGATTCGAGCTCTCTTTTTGGTCTGACATCGCTAAATGGCTTATGTTTCTTCAAGATGATAATAGGCCCTATCAAGTCAAAATTAATATGGCTAATCAAATTCCTTCCAAGATAAAAATTACTTTTGAAGATATTGAAGTTTCATTTGGGCTGCCTCTAGACATACTCACTCAAGTGATTCCATTCTTAAACACAATAGATACTCCCATAAAAGTTCATGAAACTAAAAATGATCCTATTGAGAAAATCCTCTATAACAAAATAAAGAAAAGTTTAGAAATCTACCCTATTAAGAAGAGCGAAAGGAAAAAAGATTTTGTTGGAACGCCCATTGGAGATTGGATCTTTCACCCTCAAGAGGGGTTTTATCTCATCAAAGAGCGAAAGAGCTACGAAAAAAAAGAATCTATTTTATCCCATCATATTGATGAACAGCTGGAGAAAAACGCTCCTTTTTTTCAAAAGCATCTTACAAACGCTTCTTTAGAAATTAAACCCATCGCTCCACGATATCTAATTCGATTTGATGAGAGTTGGAACTTATCTGTAGAGCTTTATTTATTTGAGCCTAAAGATCTATTGCACCCTCATTCTGTTTTTTTTGGGAAATGGATTTTTATCCAAGACAAAGGATTTTATCGTCTACAAGAGACAGTCTTTAAACAATCCTCACTTTTTATTCCAAGAGACAAAGTCTCTGAGTTTATCCACCAATATCGCTTGTGGTTTAACTCACAGCTTGGATTTGAAACGCACCTTGCAACGGTCCAAACCCAGATGGACTACGAG
>JAAZZY010000041.1 GCA_014239035.1 Chlamydiia bacterium | reverse complement strand
CAGCTTTGGGTCACATAAAAGGGCCATAGCTATCATCACCCTTTGTTTCTCACCCCCTGATAGTTGATGGGGATAAGCATTCAAATATGCTTTAGGTTTATTTAAGGAAACCTCTTGAAGGCCAAGTAGGATACGCTTCTCAATCTCATCAACTCTATAGGAGGTGTGGGATCTTAAAACTTCTCTAAGTTGAAACCCTATTTTATAAAAAGGATTTAAGCTCTGTGATGGGTCTTGAAAGATCATAGCAACCTCTCGTCCTCGTATAGAGCTCTTCTGCACCTCACTTAAGCTATTCCAGTCAAACCCTAAAACTCTATGCTTTCCCTCCATTTCTATATTACTGGATAAAAGGCCGAGCAGCGAAAGAGCAAATGTTGTTTTTCCAGATCCAGATGGGCCCATTAAAGCAGCAGATTGCCCCTTTTGGACAAAGAGCGATGCCCCAGAGAAGAGCCTTTTGTGAGGAGGAACACGAATAGAGAGGTTCTCAATTTCAATTATATTTTTCATTGCCTCCAATATAGCTCTGCCATCAAAATCTATTCAAGCCCCTAATATATGAGCTCTCAAAATAAAAAACTTTCTTCATTCTTTCAATATTAAAAGAATAGATTCAAGCCTTTGACTACAGGAGTACAAACAATCTCAGGCGTTGCTATTAGCAAACCTTGCCTTTCAATCTGCAAATAATGCCGCAAGTAACTTCAGAGCTATTGAGCAGTAATTGCAGCTGCATAACAATCAAAAAAGCCCTCTATTTTCATAGAGGGCTTTTTTGTATTCTAATTTATTCCTATAAGCGATTATCTAGAACAACCATTCATATCTGACATAGAAATTGTAGCTTTCGCTTTTACTTAAAAAATAACCAGTGAAATTCCCAGTCAAAATAAATTTATTAAACTTCTGAGCATAAAACTGTGCTCCTACAACAAGCTGGTTAATCATCCTAGACTTCAACTTAAGCCCAAACTGCGGAAAATTTATTAAGTTACCTGTCGATCTAACTCTATTTAAAGGAGTATTAGCTGCCCAACCTAAGGAAATATTAGGAGCATAACATATCTTTTTATTTTCATACTGTTTAATAAAGCGACACAATACTCTGCTAAAAAGAACGCTGTTACTCGTTGTATTAAAATTAGTGAGTGTTTGTCCATCTATTTTATTAGAAAAACCAGAAGTAATGTAGTTATTTACAGCTAATGTAGTTTCTGGCTGAAACCAATAGGAATTTTTAAATTGTATACGAGGCCCTCCGCTTGCCCTTACAGCAATATTATAAGTGGTAAATCTTCCTCGTACATATCTAATACCGAATCCTGGCACAAACAATTTGGAAGCGGCTCTATTGAATTGAAAGTTCCCCATTAAGCTAATATTGGCAAAAGCTTTTTGATTAAACCACCCAAAGAAGGGCTGCACCCATAAATTACTTGCTTTAATGTTTCCAATATTGGTTTCAATAGTTGTATTTTGGTGAGTATAACCTACCGTATTCTCCAAGATAAATTTTCCTTTTAAAACCTGATTCCAGGCAATAGCTGCACCATATTGACCCGATTTTAAAGCTGGTTGAAACCATGCTAGTCTTTGATTAGTGTAAGAACCTATTGGCTTAATTTCAAATCCAGTTTGGGGAATGTCGTAGACTATATATTCTTCTCCCTTTTTATTTTTTCCCTTTAAAGGTGGTGGCTTGTTACCAGTATCTCCTAGTGCTAACGAGGATGTTGTACGTAGAAACATCCAAGGGAAATACGTACCTAAAAGCATCTGAGCAGCCTGGTCCCAGGGTACTGGAGGTCCTCCATACATGTTGGCATACAATATCTCCTCTACTTCTGTTGCTGCGGCCTGCTGCACAGGAGTCAAACCACTACCAGTAGACGGTTCAGGGGCAGGGGCCATGGCAGGAAGCTTAAAAGCCACTGTTAAAAACATAAAAATCATTACAAAATAAAATTTTCTAAACATAGATCTATACCGGTTTTGTATATTCAACAATATTTTATAGGTATCAAAAAATCCCATTTAATTAAAATTAAAATTACCCCCCCCCAAAAAAAAATTAAAACTATTTGTGCCTACAAGGATAGATTTACTTAAAAAAAACCTCATCGACGCATAGATATGCCTTTATTATCTAGAGATCTTAAATAATTAAACTACGCAGTAATCTGTGCAGCTTTTTGAAGCTCTTTTTCTTCTAGCCACTGGTCATTTTTATCTGAGGAATACTCAAAATCAATAGGGACATTTCCCCCATCCGTTTGCTTATTTCTAGGAGCGCGCACTAAAAAATATCCTGGAAAATCAAACGTACACTTTGCTTCTTCTTGTGTAATAAGATGCTCGTGCAATTTTTCTCCGGGTCTGATTCCACAATTTATAATTGGTAGGTGTGGAGCGATGGCTTTTGCAAGGTCAGTGATTTTCATGCTAGGTATTTTAGGAACAAAAATCTCTTCACCTTGCATAACCACTAAACTTTGCATAACAAACTCTGCTGCTTGATCCATGGTAATCCAAAAACGTGTCATTCTCTCATCAGTAACAGGAAGAGACTCAGCTCCATCTTTAATCATCTTTTGCCATCTTGGCAAAAGAGATCCTCTAGAACCTAGTACATTTCCATAACGAACAACAGAGAGTTTGGGTTCTCCTCTATCTCCAACGTAAGATTTTCCTGATAAGATAAGCTTATCAGCGCAGAGTTTGGTTGCCCCATATAAGTTGATAGGCGCAGCTGCTTTATCAGTAGATAAGGAGATGACTCTTTTTACATTTGATGAGATGGCAACATCCATTACATTCATCGTTCCGATGATGTTAGTTTTGATAAACTCCGTTGGATTATATTCTGCTGCAGGAACCTGTTTGAGTGCTGCAGCATGCACAATATAGTCCACATCTCTAAAAGCTAGATGAAGACGCTCTTTATCGCGGATGTCTCCTAAAAAATATCGCAAATTAGGCTTACAAAAGACAGGATCTGAGTCTTGCATTTGAGAGTGTTTATATTCGTCACGGCTAAAAACAATTAACTTTTTAGGCTTGCTAATAGAAAGGATTTTTTTAATAAAGGCTTGTCCAAAACTACCCGATCCTCCTGTGATTAAAATTGTTTTGTTGGTAAAAAAGGTATTATAGTCTATCATTTTTGGGTCTTCCTTGCTAAAAAGTATTCTTTTACCCAGAATAAAGTTTTTTTAAAACAAATACTTTCCAATAAATTTATGGCGAAAAAATATGATGAATCGACAATCCAAACTTTAGATGCCCTTTCGCACATTCGCATGCGAACAGGAATGTATATTGGTCGCTTGGGTGATGGCTCTCATACTGATGATGGGATCTATGTCCTAATGAAGGAAGTCATCGATAATTCTGTTGATGAGTTTATCATGGGCAATGGCGAAAAGATTGTCGTACGCTTTGATCCAAAATCACAAAAGATTTCGGTGCGCGATTATGGTCGCGGCATTCCACTTGGAAAAGTTATAGATTGCGTAAGTAAAATCAATACAGGCGCTAAATATAATAGTGATGTTTTTCAATTCTCTGTTGGACTAAATGGTGTCGGAACAAAAGCAGTTAACGCCTTATCTAGTGAATTTTTAGTTCGAAGCTTCCGCGAAAAAGAATACATGGAAGCAAGTTTTTCCCGTGGAAAAATCAAAAACAAGAAAAAAAGTAGCACAAGAGAAAAAAATGGAACGTACATTGAGTTTGTTCCTGATCTTGAAATTTTCAAAAAGTTTGACTTTGATGAAGATTTTATCATTAAAAGACTCTGGAACTATGCCTACCTCAACCAAAATCTCCTTATTGATTATAACGGCTTGAGCATCCAATCGGAGAATGGCCTCCTTGATCTTCTCAATAATGAAGTGCAAGATGATCGGCTCTATGAACCCATACATTTTCGAGGAAAGAAACTAGAATTTGCACTTCTGCATACGCAGAGCTATGGAGAAAGCTATTTTTCTTTTGTTAACGGACAGTATACCACTGATGGAGGAACACACCTCTCAGCTTTTCGTGAAGGTATTTTAAAAGGGGTTAATGAGTATGCTAAAAGAAGCTTTCAGGGTGTTGATTTGCGAGATGGAATTGTAGCTGCAGTACTTGTTCGCATAGAAGAACCTGTTTTTGAATCACAAACCAAAAATAAACTGGCTAACACTGAAATACGCTCAGGGCTTGTTCAAGAAGTCAAAGCAGCTATTGTTGATCTTTTATATAAAAATCAAGATATCTCCAAAAAAATTATTGAGCGGATAAGCTTTAATGAGAAGCTTCGAAAAGAGCTCTCTTCTGTTAAAAAGGAAGCTAAAGAGCGTCAGAAAAAGATTTCCTTTAAGATCCCTAAACTCCGTGACTGCAAGTATCATTTTTCAGATGCAAACGAAAAGGGATTCGAGACTATGATCTTTTTAACTGAGGGAGATTCAGCATCAGCATCTATTGTTGCATCTAGAGACCCTCTGACTCAAGCGGTCTTCTCTCTTCGCGGAAAACCCCTAAATGTTCATGGATTGAAAAGAGATCAGCTCTATAAAAATGAAGAGATGTTCAATTTGATGAACGCTCTAAATGTCGAAGAGGACATCGCCAACTTGCGCTATAATAAGATTATCTTAGCAACAGATGCTGATGTAGATGGAATGCATATTCGCAATCTGCTTCTGACATATTTCCTAACTTATTTTGAGGCGCTCGCGATCAATGGACACCTTTTTATATTGGAGACTCCCCTCTTTAAAGTACGCGTAAAAGATCAGATTCATTACTGCTATAGCGAAGAAGAAAAAGACTACGTACTTAAAGATGTTACGACTAAAAATGTGGAGATCACCCGCTTTAAAGGGCTAGGAGAAATTTCTCCAAAAGAGTTTAAGCAGTTTATCTCAAAAGATATACGCCTTCAAACCATCAACATCTCAAACTATAGTGATATAAAAGCCTCACTAGAATTTTACATGGGTAAAAACACCCCAAAAAGAAAACAATTTATAATGGACAACCTTGTTTCTGAACCGGAGCTCATATAGTGGATGATCTTAAGCACTTAATGAAACATAACTATTTAACGTATGCCTCATACGTTATTTTAGATCGTGCTATTCCCAATGCTATTGATGGGCTCAAACCGGTGCAACGCCGCATATTGCATACTTTAATGTCTATTGATGATGGTAAAATGCATAAAGTAGCAAATGTTGCAGGTCAAACAATGGCGCTGCATCCCCATGGTGACGCACCTATTACAGATGCTTTGGTCAACCTAGCTAATAAAGGCTACCTTTTAGATACCCAAGGAAACTTTGGGAACCTCTACACAGGAGATCCTGCTGCTGCTGCTCGTTATATTGAAACGCGCCTGTCTTCTCTAGCAAAAGAGACCCTCTATAATAAAGACATCACTGATTTTTTACCTTCCTATGATGGAAGAAACCAAGAGCCTGTTTGCCTGCCTGCAAAAATCCCTCTTGTTTTAATGCAGGGAGCTGAAGGGATCGCAGTTGGAATGTCTACAAAAATTCTCCCTCACAACTTTAATGAGCTCATTACTGCTCAAATCGCCATTTTGCAAAAAAAGCCTTTTGAAGTTTTCCCTGACTTTATCACTGGGGGTGTCATGGACATCTCTGAGTATAACAAAGGCAGAGGAAAAATTAAAGTGCGAGCAAACCTTGATATTGTCGATACCAAAACAATTATCATACGTGAGATATGCCCGGGAACTTCAACAGAGTCTATGATTAACTCTATTGATGAGGCAGCTAAAAAAGGGAGACTCAAGCTCGAAGCTATTAATGACTACACTTCTGACAAAGTAGAGATAGAGCTAAAACTACCAAGAGGAGCTTATGCCACTGATATCTTAGATGCTCTCTATGCCTTTACTCAGTGCCAGGTATCCATAAACTCACAGGTCCTGGTGATCAAAGACAAGATGCCATGGGAGACCGATGTCGATGGACTTTTAGAGCTTCATACTAAAACTTTAAAATCCTTTTTAAAAAGAGAGCTTGAGATTGCTCATGAAAAGCTTCTCCGCAAAATTTTTGATAAAACGCTTGAGCAGCTTTTTATTGAAAACCGCATGTACAAGAAAATTGAGAATTTAAAAACCTATGATAAAATTCATGAAACAATAGCCTCTCAGCTCAAACCCTTTCATCGCAAACTTAAGAAAATACCCACCTATGATGACCGTGAAAGACTTCTAAACATCCCCATTCGCCGCATCTCAAAATTTGATATTGATCGCCACCACGGAGAGATCAAGGTTTTAAAAGGAAATATTTTAGAGATAGAGAAAAACCTCAAGGCTTTGACCCGTTTTACGATTAATTACCTCAAAGACCTTTTAAAGAAATACGGAGACTTGTTCCCTAGAAAAACAGAGATTCAAGAGCTAGAGGACATTGACCGCAAGAAAGCTGTAGAGAGAGAAATTAAAGTGGGAGTCGATATCAAACAAGGGTATATCGGTACAAAAGTTGTATCTGAGGTGCAATATAAGTGCACAAACTTAGATCGCTTTGTTCTCTATTTTGATGACGGCAGCTACAAAGTAATTGCCCCATCAGAAAAAGACTATGTCTTAACAGGCAATAAACTGCTTCATGTGGCCCCTGTAGATAAAGATACGGTAATGTCTTGCATCTACCGCGATCTAAAAACTAATTTTGCTTTTGCCAAACGCTTTAGTGTTTCTAAATTTATTCTAAATAAAGTCTATAACTTCGCTGAAGAAGGATCTAAAATAGAGTTCCTCTCAGATCATAAAGCTCCGATTGTTACAGTTATCTTTCTTCCTAAGCCTAAGCTCAAGCAGAAGAAAGTAGATTTCTCTTTTGAAGAGGTCTTAGTCAAAGGAGTTGCTGCTAAAGGCAAAAGAGTGGCAAATAAAGAAGTTAAAAAAGTCACCATTAGCAAAAAGCAGCAATTAACTTTTGCATAGTTTTAAGAACAAATATACAGCATAAATCCAACTGTAAAAAAAACATCTGAGCCTAGCCCCCTTCCCAAAAGTTAGCAGGCTGAGAAAAACCATGAAAATCGATTTTCATGCTATGTATTCACCCTGACCCTCACATTCTGATCCAGCCCTTTCATCGCTACAAAATCAGCTCAGTCACCTTAGGATATGCTTGCATTTCAGCTCTTATAAGAGCTGGAAAAGGAAAGGCTTGCAAATTTAATTTAAGGCGACTTCTCGATAGATTCAATTTATCTATCTCTGGACCAGTTAGCTTCTCTTCATCAAAATTGAGTTCGTTTTCAAATTTTTGAAGCATCTCATGCAAAGAAAATCTTCCTATTTTACTGTGATATATTTTAGAGAAGAAAATAAGCCCCTCATCTACATCTTTAAGGCTTACGGTTACATCATAGGGAGTTCCGTAAGTTCCAGCACAGAATCCTGAAGCGCTTGGAGGATAAGCGCTTGCCGCGCCACTTCTAGTTAAGATCTTCGTTTGGATATGAGATGCTTTTTCATCAACGGCTTCAAAACCTGCATTTTTCATATAGAGATTTGTTAATTCTTCCCAAAGAGGAAAGTTCTTACTAGACGCTGCCGCAATAATTAACGTCTCTAATTTAGAAAGATCAAAATCTGGATTGTAAATCTCTGCTTTTTCAGTTCGAGCAAGAGCCTGACAGTTGTTGTGAATAGCAAGTGCCATGGGAGATACGTTGGGATTAAAGAAACCATATTTCATAGGAATTTTCTCAAACCTATCCATATCTATATCCACTCTTTGAATTCCTTCTAATAACGATCCTGTGGCAATAGATTGAATTTTAGCGCATACATCTGTTGACTCAAATGCTGTAGTTAGAGGATTTGGTTCACCTGATAATGTCCACTCATTGGAAGGAGCTAATGAGCTAAAATCGAATTCCTCAAGCTCTGCGCACTGAGGCAGTGGACAGGGCTGATTTTGTGTGCTCAAATACGCTATAACACCTACTGCGACTGTGATCAGTGTGCACTCTACTTTATGAGTATTTAGATAATTTTTTGTTGCTGCGCCGTAGGCTGACACTCTCTCAAATAGAGTTTGAGATGGGATTGGTCCGGCGAGTACTTTTAAATCCATTGGTGATCCTTAGGTTACTGAACTATAAAAACTAACATTCATTTAATTTATTGTAAAGAATTTAATTTCAGTTCCTTGATTGCTTACTAAGCTAATTCTAGATCAAATCAACAATTTTCAATTTAAAATTTTAATTAAAAGCACGTTGCTATTATTAAAACTCGCACTCAATCTACTCAAACACCTAGTAGTTAGAGATTGTAAGAAGCTCATCAATAACTCTCAATAATGAGTTTATATTGAATAAATTCTTTTCTTTTTATATGAAGGACTTAGAGGTAAACAGCTATTTTAAGGTCGCTCTATGGTCAACAAAATCACTCCAAAAAACCCTGAAGATGATGGCTTTATACACCAATATGCAGGTGGAGTGAATCAATATGGGACCAAAGGAGCTCAGAGCCCAGATCAGTTTCAGAGCTATATGAACGATGGAATGACAACTGAAGGGTCTGCTCAGAGCACAGATTCCACTCAAAGTCCTTTTGAAGTGATGGCTCAGCAACAGAATGAGAACTTTGGAGCACCTCCTGCCGCCGACAGTTCTTCGGCAGATGGCGCTGCCCCTGAAAATTTTGGTCCTCCTGGAATCTCCCAGACATCTCAGGGAGCTCAAGCAGACTCCTCTTTTGGAGCTCCTGGATTTCAGGCTCCTCAGACTCAATCAGGTACAGCTAGCTCAAACCAGGGAAGCCAGACAACTGATTCCAACTCTCAGTTTGGAGCCCCACAGACTCCTCCATCCCAAGGCGGCACTGCTGCAAAAGGAGGAAAACAAGGAGCATCTTCTGCTGCTAATAACACCTCACAGCCGGCCCCAACAAAGACTCATTTGGACCCAGCTGCGCTGAAGAAGAAGACCTCGAAGAAAAAAGTAGAGAAGATGGAAATAGATAATATGATGCAAAATATCGAGGCTCATATGAAGGTCAAAGATCCTGATCCTGGAGCCTGGCAATAACAATTGTTTTAATAGCCTTATTAATATATAATAGATTGAAATTTAATATTTTACATAGATAAATGAAAAACAAACTCGACTCGTTTACAGTAGATAACAAAAACTCTGACCGCCTCGATATCTTTTTAACTAAGCGCTATAGCGAATACTCAAGATGCTATTTTCAGGAGCTTATTGAAAAAGAGCATGTACTCTTAAATGGCACCCCAACAAAGAAAAGAGAGGTCCCCGCTCTTGGCGATCAAATCAATATCAGTTTTAAAAAGAGACCTGGCCCTGACTTAACTCCGCAATCCATCCCATTAGATATTATATATGAAGATGCACATCTAATCGCTGTGAATAAGCCAGCCCACATGGTCGTTCACCCGGCACCTGGTAATTGGTCTAATACTTTTGTAAATGCACTTTTAGGTCATTGTGCACTTCCAAAAACCTCTGAATTCAGACCAGGTATTGTACACCGATTAGATAAAGAGACATCTGGTATGTTAATTGCAGCAAAATCTGAAATTACCCATCAAAAGCTCACTGAACTTTTTGCAGAAAGAAAAATTAGAAAAGAATACATCGCTATTGCTATTGGAAAAGTCCCCTCTTTAAAAATTGATTTACCTATGAGGCGCTGCCCAATCCACCGCAAAAAAATGGTTATTGCAGAAGAAGAGGGAAAAGAGGCTATTACAGAAGTAGAGTTACTTGGTTACAATGGTACCTTAAGTAAGGTACACCTCAAGCCCACAACAGGACGCACCCATCAGCTTCGTGTACACCTAAAACATCTTGGGAACCCCATCTTAGGTGATAAGCTATATGGAAAGAATTCCATAAATGATCGCTTTGGAGCAAGTCGTCATTATTTACATGCAAAAAAAATCTCATTTATCCATCCTATCACAGGAGAAATGCTAGAGCTTGAAGCTCCACTACCTAAGGATATGGAAGAGATTTTTTTATGCGGGTTTTAATTCAGCGAGTCAATAAAGCTACAGTTACAATCGATAATCAACTTCACTCCGAAATAAGCGATGGCCTCTTAATCTTTTTAGGTATTCATAAAGAAGATTCGGAGAAACAAGCCTCCTGGCTTGCCAAGAAATGCGTGGGACTCAGAATTTTTGAGGATGATGATCAAAAATTGAATCGCTCTATCGAGCAAATCGGTGGCGAGATTCTCATCATTAGTCAGTTTACACTTTATGGGAACTGTCATGAAGGTAGAAGACCTGAGTTTACGCAGTCAGCAAAGGGCAGTTTTGCACGAAAACTTTATGTGAAATTTATTGATGAAGTTCAATCTCTCTACCCCAAGGTAAAGTCCGGCGTATTTGGTGAAGATATGAAAGTTTCTTTAATCAACGACGGACCCGTTACTTTTATGATTGAAAAGTAGCTTTAACTAGAAGCTCCACTGAACTCCAAGATACGGTGCAAACTGATAGACTGTTTTAACTCTAAACGGCTGGCGAATCGCTTGTTTAAGAGTCCCTTGCTGTCTCATTAATCCAATATTGCGAGCTTGTCCCCATTGATTGTATTTGCAACCAAGCAATACTGAAAAAGGACCGTTAGGATAGGCACTTCTAACTCTAAATCCTAAATCAACCATCCACACGGCATTGGCGCAGATTTTCCTTCGAAGAGGCTGTTGGTTAATATAGTTAAGAAACCCTGTATCAAAGCGAATATGCTGAACTTTTGCTTCCCAGGTCTGCCAGCCAGGCCCTAGACCTACTGCTAAATATGGAGAAGTTGCTGTAGCTTTGAAAACTAGAGCATATGGCAATTCAAAATAAACTTTAGCTAAAATTGCATTAAGCTCTAGAGTAGAACGAAATGTTGTTTTAGTTGCTGGGTCAGTATTGGGATTTTGAATGAGTCCATTTTGAGGCTCTGTTGAAATTGTGACTCCAGTTTGTCTTTGGTAGCTGATTGCTGCTTTAATCCAATTAGTAAATCGATACCCTATTAAATACTCATAGAGTGGGGATCGATTATATTTTAATTTTCTTTGAAGCGTTTCGTTCATAGCTTCAAAGCTAAAGTTTGCTCCTGGAATACCCGAGAGATCAGCTTGAACATCAGAGAAATATAGGAATCCAATCCCCATATTAAACTGAGTCCATATATCTTGCTTACTTTGTAGGTTATAAGACTCTGTTACAAATGGAGACCAAGAGTTAATCTGTCTTCCATTAATAGAATATGGCACTTTAGCTGTGTAGGTATTTGGGAAGTTCCAGTTCATACCAAGGTATGGAGCAAAAGAATAAACATTTTTAATGCGAAGAGGCCTAACTAAAAATTGCTTATTCCCATCTTGCTGAGAACGTAGCCCAATGTTTCTTGCTTGTCCCCAATAGCTAAACTTTAAGCCCGCAATAAATGAGAAGTCTTCTCCTGGAAGAAGGCTTTTCATCTTTAATCCGACATCAACTAAGAAAGCGGCATTTGCAGAGGTTTTATCTACTAAGAGGCGAGGGTTATTGTTTCGAAGGTTTCCAGTAACTTCTAAAAGATCTTGAACTTCAATACTTCTCCATGTCTGCCAAGCAGGTCCTATACCTGCACCGATAAAGGGAGCAAAGTTCACACCTTTTAAAATCATAGACCAATGAGAGTCATAAAAGATTCTAAGCATCACGGAGTTTAAGTTCAGGTTTGCTCTCAATCGATACATGTGTGGTTCAGTATTACCTGCTAGGTTTGTGGTTGCTCTTTGCCAATGGCTTTGCACAAAAATTTGACTTTGATTTTGAATAGAAACTCCAACTCTGAGCCAGGGTCTGATTCTCCAACCTATTATATACTCAATAAGTGGCGTACGATTATAACTAAATCCACCACGGAGCGGACCAAATGTAGTAGGCCTTCCTAAACCTACTGTTGCGGGAGTCTGACCATTAGCAACAAGTGTTCCTGTGGCATTCTGAAAATATAAGAACCCTACTCCTGCGTTAAACTGGGTCCAGATCCCTGGATCTTTAAATTGGTTGGCTCTCACCCAAAAAGGAATCCAGGAGTCTGCACTTCTACCGTTAACCATAATAGGAGTTTTTGGAATATAGCTTGGGGGAAAATTCCATTGAACACCTAAGTATGGAGCAAATGAGAATACGGTTTTTATTCTAAAGGGATGAGCAAGTCCTCTTGAATATTGGCCTTGGTCTTCTATTCCACCAATATTTCGAGCTTGCCCCCATTGATTATATTTGCAGCCTAATACTGCAGAGAATCTTTGTCGTCTTATAGCATCTTGAAATCTAAATCCTACATCTACCATCCATGTAGCGTTAGCGCTTGTCTTATCATTTAGCCACAGCTGCCTATTTCTATAGATTCCTGCCACATCAATATTTTGAACTAAAACAGAACTCCAAGTTTGCCACCCTGGCCCTATACCTACTGCAAGATACGGCGATGTAGCTAAATTTCTGATAACTAGAGCTTGGGGTAGTTCAAAATAGATTTTTGCCATAATGGCATCTAAATTAACCTGAGCGCTAAACACAGATCTCCCCCCAGGGCCATTAGATGGTGTTAAAGGCATCGTATTAACTGTAACACCGCCCTGATGCTGATAAGACAGAGCAAATTTAAACCATGGCCATAACCTATAACCAATTAAAGCTTCATATAGAGGAGTCCGGTTGTATGCAAGTTTTCCCCTAAAAGGTACATCATCGTAATTAGGCAGTGGAGTTTGAAAAGCAGCCGTAGGTGCTCCACCAAGATTTGAAGTGATGTCACTAAAGTATAAAAAACCCACCCCTACATTAAACTGAAAGAAAGGACTTCTACTTGGTTGTATGTATTTGCTCGGAACAAAATGTGGGTTCCATCTCTGATCAAGTTTTGCTTGAGCAGCTTTTACTTCACTTTTTGATAATCTGTTACGAGAAGATTTTCGTCTTTGGCGTTTTTTTGCTGAATTAGCCATGTAAGACAAATACTGATCTTGGTTTAGATTTAAATCAGGGCTATACTCCCCTACTAATCCTAAAGGAATTAAGATCAAGGCAGACAGAACATACTTCGTTTTCTTGCTTACAAAAAATCTTTTCATAATAACCAAACTGGTTTTAAATACAATTTTTTTCTAATGAAAGATTAAAGATTTTTTGCGCTAGGCTTTTTTTAAAAAAAATAGAAAGAGAACATTCCATCCCGCTTGAGCTTGTCAAACTGGATAGAAAAAACCTCCTTGAAAGTACTCAAGGCGTAGTTAATAGTTCCACTGAACTCCCATATATGGAGCGATGGAATAAACGAACTTAACTTTAAAAGGCCGAACTAAGCCATCGTTTCTAGTTGCACCACCTTGCTGTGTGATCAACCCAATTTGACGAGCCTGCCCCCAGCCAATTAACTTTGCTCCTAAGTTTACTGAGAAATTAATATTGGGAATCACGCTTCTAAGTTTAGTTCCTAAATCTACAAACCAAACAGCATTCGAAGAAATCTTCTGTTTATAAGCTTGATTTGCCCCTATTACATCGTTGATTTCTAAATTAATATCTGACCAGGCCTGCCATCCTGGTCCCAATGCAGCACCAAAATAAGGAGTATAGGCAATCTTTTTCCATATCATAGACGTAGGAGTAGAAAAATAAACCTTTGCTAAGATAGCGTCCAAGTTCAATTTAGCTTTTAATGTATAGAGCACGTTGTTTC
>JAAZZY010000040.1 GCA_014239035.1 Chlamydiia bacterium | reverse complement strand
TAGAATCTCCTTTTTAAAACAAACTATACTAGATCTATACGATGACTGTTGATAATGTTACCCTACAGCAAAAAAACTCTACGACTTTCCTCGGAAGTGTTGCAAAAGGAACTTTTAAACTTGGACAGGCGACTACCTTAGCAGTTTCAGGAGTAAGCCTCATGGTTATAGGAGTCGGTGGCGCCTATCTAACGACCGTGAAACTCCAACAGTTTTTTTTAAACGAAGGTGAAGATGCTAAAGGCTTCGAAGATATTCCAGGCTTTACACATGCTTGTAAGAACATTACAAAATTTTTGCATGTAAAAACAGGCTACCCCGAACAAGATTCAGAATTTTGTGAATCACTTGGCTCAAAACCATTTGCCGAGCAAGAAGGAATGTACGGGCCCGCGTCTCTAGCTTCTGTCCTTGGTGCCTCTTCATTATCCTATTTGGGATCCCTTTACTCCTTTTTGGGAGGAATGTCACTAGTCAATCAATCAATAGAAGTTTTTACTTCTATCCTTTAGACAAAGGCTTATTTGACTTATATAAGTCGATTTTTGTATTCGAAAGAGAATGTTCGAAAAGCCCTAGCTTCACGTAAGCATCTTTTTGAGCCTCTTCTATCAAGCTCAATCCGCCATCTAATTGATATAACCTGTAAAGCTCGCATTTAAGCGTATAGGCTATCTGCTGCAGCTTGAGAGACTGCTCTTTATCTAGTTCAGGATGCTTTTCAAAAAAAGAGCGGTAATCCATCATCAGAATGGTCAAACAATTAAAATGTTTTTTTAAAACTTTTTGTTTCTTTTTTAGTTGCCTAGGATCATGGATTTTTTTCAAATCCTTTACAAACGCTTTCATAAGAACACAAGCCTGGGTCTGATAATCCTTTGAGGTTGTTGGAGCACAAGAGGTGAAAAGTGTCAAAATAACAACACTAATGAATAGTGCTTTGGAGTAAAGATTCATTTTTATCCTAAAAATTTCTCCCATATCATAAAAAAACTTGTTTCTAATTGAAAGATCTTTTAAATTCTACCGTGTTTTTTGGGGCGTATAGCTCAGCGGTAGAGCACCTGTCTTACAAACAGGCGGTCATAGGTTCAAATCCTATTGCGCCCAAAACATAGAACTGCGGGAGTAGTTCAATTGGTTAGAGCACCGGCCTGTCACGCCGGAAGTTGCGAGTTCGAGTCTCGTCTCCCGCGTTTTTCACTAGTAAAAGATTATTCAATCGGTTAGTCTTTTTCAAAATATAAAACAAAATTATTAATGGCGAATATTGCACGTAAAAGAAAATCCTACTTTAAGACAGTCCCTTGGATTATTGTCGGAGCTTTTATAGCGGCCAGCTCCATCAAATTCATCATTTTACCCAATAATGTGATTGATGGAGGAGTGACAGGTATTGCCATGATTTTGGCTCATATCCTTGGATCATTTTGGCTCCCCTACCTTGTACTCTTGCTTAATGTACCCTGCGTCTTAATTGCCTATAAGCATTTTGGCAAAGGCTTTTTGATTTACCTGATCACAGGGATAGTACTCTTCTCATTCTTCTTGTTTCTCTTAGAGGATATCTTTACCGGCCTTCCTGTTTTCCATGGAGATTCCCTTGAAGTTGTTGTTTTGGGAGGTATTACACTTGGTGCTGGGATTGGTCTAATTATACGCATGGGTGGATGCTCTGATGGCTCTGAAGTTATTGCCATCATCATAAATAGAAGCAAAGGATATACAATAGGACAAGTTGTCCTCTTTATTAATTTCTTTGTCTTCTTGATTGCTGGGTATGTATATGGAGAATGGAATACTTCTATTCGCTCATTCATAACCTACATAGTCACCTATAAAACTATGGACTTCGTTATTGTAGGACTTGATGAACTTAAGTCTGCTCTAATCATTTCAAGCAAACCTAAAGAAATCTCAGATACAGTTGTCCATGAATTAGGTTTAGGGCTCACGATATTGTATGGAAGAGGCGGTTACGCTGGAGATGACAGAGAAATTTTACTTGTTGTTGTAGATCGCCTACAGCTTGCCGAACTTAAGGATATTATACTCAATATTGATCCAGCAGCATTTATTGCAGTGGAGAACCTCCACGAAGCTGTCTACGGCAGACAAAACTACTTCAACCCTACCAAAATTAACAAGAAACATAAGAAATTGATGATCGAAGCTTAGTCTTCGGCGCTTTCAAAGCTGCAGCCAGACTCAATCAGTTCATCAATGTAATTCAAATTGTAATCATTATCGATGAATTTCTGATCTTCGAGCATAAAAGTATGAAAAGGAATCGTTGAGCTAATCCCACCAATATGAAACTCCTTGAGAGCTCTTTTTGAAATTGAAATCGCTTCATCTCTATTAGAAGCAGTCACAATCAACTTGGCCACCATAGAGTCGTAGTTAGGCGGGATTTTGTACCCAGTGTAGCACGCACTATCAATGCGCACATGAGGACCGCCTGGGGGTAGATAATAATCTAACTTGCCAGGAGAGGGTGCAAAGTTCATAGCTGGGTTTTCTGCATTAATTCTAAATTGAATGGCGTGTCCTTTAAACTGAATATCTTTTTGTTCAAAAGACAAAGGCTCACCCATTGAGATTTTTATTTGTTCTTTAACAAGGTCTATTCCAGTGACTGCTTCAGTAACTGTATGCTCAACTTGAATTCGAGTGTTCATTTCCATAAAGAAAAAGTTTTTATCTTTATCTATCAAAAATTCAACGGTACCAGCAGAGCTATATCCTACGCTTTTTGCAAGACGTACAGAAGCTTCTCCAAGTTCTTTCCTCATTTTCTCATCACAGATCAACGACGGTGTTTCCTCAATAAGCTTTTGACGCCTGCGTTGAATAGTACAGTCCCTTTCTCCCAAGTATACACAGTTCCCATGTTTGTCCCCCATGATCTGGACTTCAACATGGCGAGGGTTTAGAATCATCTTTTCAATGTAGACATCTTCATTATTAAAGTTGGCTTTAGCTTCTGCTTGAGCTTGTGGAAACATCTTTACAAATTCATCTTTGCAATGAACAAATCGAATCCCTTTTCCTCCCCCACCAGAAACAGCCTTTACTAAAAGAGGATAGCCAATTTTCTCTGCTATTACTAATCCTTCTTCTACTGTTTCTACAATACCATCAGACCCCGGTATAATAGGACAATTTGCAGCCTTAGCGGCAGCTTTAGCCTTTGCTTTATCTCCCAAAACAGAGATTGCATCAGTGCTTGGCCCGATAAAAGTAATTTTGCAACTTTCGCAAATGGAGGCAAAGTTTGGGTTTTCACTCAAGAAACCATACCCAGGATGAATTGCATCGGCGTGTGTAATTTCTGCTGCAGATATAACATGAGGTATTTTCAAATATGATTCTAAGGCCGGAGCTTTGCCAATGCAAATTGCTTCATCTGCTTGGAGAACGTGTAAAGCTTCGTGGTCTGCTTCGGAATAAACTGCCACTGTTTGGAGGCCTAACTCATGACACGCTCGTATAATACGAACTGCAATTTCACCTCGATTGGCAATGAGAACTTTTTTCATCTATTTCTAACCAATTTTAAAGATTTTAGTTCCAAATTCTATGGGATGACCATCATCGATTAGAACCTCTTTTAAGACTCCACTCTCAGTTGCCTTAACTTCATTCATAACTTTCATGGCTTCAATGATGCAGACAACATCCCCTTCATTTACAGAATCACCTATTGTTATATAGGCACTCTCTCCTGGAGCTGGAGCTCCGTAGAATGTTCCCACCATAGGAGATGTGACATATTTAGCATTAGGATCTTCCTGGGGTGCATCTGATGTCTGTCCAGATTTATCAGCGTTAGGAAAATGAGCTGGAAGTTGATATGTTGAAGCATGTGATGCTGCCATTTGCTCCATTACAGGAGTTGTACTTATAATCTCGTTTCTAGAAGCTGTTCTTTCTAAAACAAGTTCAAACTCACCATGCTTAAGTTGCATCTTGTGCATATCTCTTTTTTCGAAAGCATCAAGCAAGTTTTTAATTTCATCTAAACTAAATTCCACACATAACCTCATTAGATTCTTTGAATGTATTCACCAGTAGTTGTATCTACTTTAATTATATCTCCAACTTCTACAAATAAAGGCACCTGTACTTTAGCACCTGTTTCTAAAGTTGCAACTTTTGTAGCATTTGAAACCATGATTTTTTCTTTCGCTTCTTCAGTTTTGGAAACCATAATTTCTAAAAATTGCGGCAATTCTACAGAGAAAACAGTTTCTCCATAAAAAACAGCCTTAACCTGTACTCCTTCCTTTAGAAAGTGCATTTTCTTTCCAATAACGTTGGGAGCAATCAATATATTATCTAGGCGATCTAAATCTAGAAAAAGATAATCTTTATTTTCTAAATATAAGAACTCTAATTCTCGTTCCTGTAAAAAAACTTCGTCGACAGTTTGGGTGGGTTTGAAATTTTTTTCCAGCACATCATCTGAAATCAAATTTCGAAGTTTTGTTTTAATGAATGCCGGTCCCTTTGCTGTCACCTTGATGCTGGAATCCACGCGGTACAATTCACCTTTAAGAGAAATAACCATGCCTGGAGTAATTTGTGTATTTGATACCACTAACTTAACCTAAATTTTAATTGATGTGTTGATTATGCCATATTTATGCGTAGGTTTCAAGCAATGATTATAGGCAATCTCTTAGACTTTTGATTGCCTCAGGCATTGAGGGAGCTTTGAATAAGTAAGTGCCTGTCACTAAATCATTTGCCCCTATTTCTAAGCATTTCTTGGCAGTTTCTGCATCTATTCCACCGTCCACTTGAATGGGGAATATCGAGCTTTTATTATTTCCTGAAGGAATGCGAGGAGTGATTTTGCGCTTGTTAATCGCATCGCGTGTAAACTTAATTTTTTGAAGTACAGGTTCAATAAACTTCTGGCCGCCAAAGCCTGGGTTGACAGTCATCAATAAAATTAAATCACACTTATCTAGGTAAGAGGTTACCATTGTCTCTGAGGTTTCAGGGCAAAAAGCTAGCCCTGCTTTAACGTTACATTTACGGATATAACTGAGAGTCTCTTCTACTTCTTCGGTAGCCTCAAAATGAAACGTAATTCTATCTGCTCCTGCCTCGACGAGTCTTTCTATGTAATCATATGGATTATACACCATGATGTGGACATCTAAAAACATATCCGTTGAACGATTAATAGCAGCTACGGCTTTAGGACCCAAGGTTAGATTGGGAACAAAATGACCATCCATGATGTCTATATGGATGTGATCGGCTCCTGATTGTTCGATTCTTTTTGATTCATCTGCTAAATGCCCAAAATCACCAGCTAAGATTGATGGGGCAATAATAATGTCTTCTTTTTTCATATTTTTTGTTTTTAATTGAAATATACACTCAAGTTTATTTTTTTAGCCTTTTCTTGACAACTTTTACTCTTCATCTCTATATAAAATAGGTATGAACAATCCTAATTTCAAAAACAAAATTTATCTTATTCGCCATGGTGAAACAGAATGGTCACGCTCAAAGCAGCATACAGGTAGATCAGATATTCCTCTTACAGAAGAAGGAGAGCATCAGGCTAAAACTCTTCAAAGTAAGCTCTCTAAAATTGAATTCAAAAAAATATTTACCAGCCCCCTAAAGCGTGTCCTCAGAACCTGCCAGTTGGCCGGCTACTTAGAGCGTGCTGAACACTCAGATGACCTATTAGAGTGGGATTATGGTGATTGTGAGGGCCTCACGACTCCTCAGATACAGGAAAAAGTGCCCAATTGGAACCTTTTTAAGGATGGAGTCCAGGAGGGAGAGACAATAGAGCAAATAGCGGCTCGTGCTGACCATATATTATCTATAGCCGCACAAATAGAGGGTAATGTCGCTTTATTTGCTAGTGGGCACATTTCTAGGGTCATTGGAGCCAGATGGGTAGAATTTGAGCCTGAAAAGGCACAATTTATCGCTCTTTCTACTGCTTCTGTAAGTATTTTGAGCTACGAGCATGAATGGAGGGTCATCCAATCCTGGAATGATATCTCTCACCTAAATTAATGATCGATATCGTGTAAATCTTTCTATTAATGGGCTTTTTGAACGATTAAATTTGCTTAAATTATCCAAAACCATTATAATAAATACTATACAACGAGTGGTGATTACAATGAATGAACTAGATTTTAAGATATATAAGTGGGTTGTTGGCATATTTTTAGCTGCTTACCATTTAGCCCTTTTGGCCCTTGTACCTCTATTTTTCATTAAATTTGGTGTTCCAACACTTGGCATTATAATCAGTACTTTCGTGCTTTTTTTCGCAAGTGGACTCAGCATTACGGGAGGCTACCACAGATGTTTCGCCCACCGTTCATACAAAACCCGGCCTATAGTCGAAACTATACTGCTGTTTTTTGGCGCTATAGCAGTTCAAGGAAGTGCCCTTCGCTGGTCTTTTGACCACCGCATGCACCACGCTTACGTAGATACAGACAAAGACCCCTACTCCATTAATAGAGGCTTTTGGTATGCACACTTTTTATGGTTCTTTGATAAACCGCACGAAATTGATCCCAAACTAGCTTCTGACCTACTCCGCAATAAAAGAGTGATGTTTCAGCATAAGTACTATGGGACATATACACTTATTGCCAATTTCATCATGATTGGAGTTGTGGGACTGCTCTTTCACAATTTCTTAGCCGCCTTTATTTTTGCAGGACTATTTAGATTATTTCTTCTTCACCACTTTACCTGGTTTATTAACTCTCTAGCGCACACATGGGGCTCTAAAACCTATTCCAAGGAGCATACTGCTGTAGACAATTACTTTGTCTCACTGGTAACTTTTGGAGAAGGATACCACAATTATCATCATACTTTTTGCAGCGATTATCGTAATGGTATCCGCTGGTTCCACTTTGACCCTACAAAATGGATGATCTGGATTTTGAGCAAACTCGGGCTTGCTAAAGATCTTCGAACTACTGAAATTTTTAAGATGAAGGAAAAACAAATTCTTTATGATAGAAAATACCTACTCAAAAAACTGAAGTATCTTCTAGATGTTAATCAGAAGCTTATTGAAGATAAGGTCTCTAATTTATCTCAATCCCTTTTAGATATACTTTCTTCAATGAAAGCACTTTCTGCAAACCATGGAAAGCTCAAAAATAATCTATATGAAGCGGCACCTAAAGACGAGCTTGCCCGTATAGATGGAGAACTTCAGTCTTTGAAATCTCAGTTTGACGCTCAATGGAAGAATTGGCTTCGCCTATCATCTCAAATCGTGCGTAAAAAAGAGTCAAAGCTGGCTGCGTAAACGCTCCTTTACTTTTTCATTTTGATCCATTAAAACTGGGTCTATGAATCAAAAGGTACAAATTGAGAAAAAGCATCGCCCAGCTATAGGCATCCCTCTTGTAATTATCGCATGTTTTTGTAATGCGGCCATGGCAACTATGGCTAAACTCATTAATCTCGAATATCAACTGCCTAATCAAGTCCTTGTTTTTGCACGTTTTTCAATTAGCTTTATCCTTCTTTTGCCTCTCCTTTGTTTAATTCCCAAGTATAGGCCTCTAAAGAAAGTCCTCAGGATAAAGATTTGGCCCCCGTATATTGTCCGCTTTTCTTTTGGCCTCTTAACTATTTATGCCTACTTTTATGCCATTTCAAAAATCTCTCTCAATAGCGCTGTTTTATTAACCTACACCTCACCTCTTTTTATTCCTATTGCAGTCTGGGTTTGGAAAGGAGTTGGTATTTCTTCTCGCCTCTGGTGGGGTCTTATAGTTGGTTTTTTAGGAGTCTTCTTAATAGTGGGGAATAAAGGTGCACGCTTTCACGTTGGCTATCTCGTAGGACTCATCTCGGGCATTACTGCTGCTGTTTCTTATGTAGCTGCTAGGCTTCAGGCTCACAGCGAAGAGCCCATTTGTGTGAATTTTTACTTTTTTCTCTCAACAGCTATTGTTTCGTTTGCACTTTGTGCCAAAACGTTTTTTCAAATAGCCCCTCAATTCTCCGGCAAACTTTGGTTTATGCTTTTACTTTTGGGACTTTTTGGGGCTCTTTTTCAAGGGATTATCATACTAGCATTGCAATGGGCGCAGGTACGCTTTTTAGGAGCCTTTTTATACTTTACTGTAGGATTTGCTATGCTGCTTAGTTGGCTTGTCTTTCATATTAAGCCTACCTTTTACTCTATTTTGGGACTCGGTTTGATTATTTTAGGAGCTGTTTTGATGACCCTCTTAGATCCAGAGAGACAAAAGACTGTCAACGAAACATCTTCAAGTTAAGATGACGGATTTTCTATCTTGTTTTCCCATAGTTCAAGCGATTTACGTGCTACGTCACAGAAACGCTTGCGCTCTTCAAAACGCTCGCTATGAAAAATAAGCCCAAGGTAAAAGGTGTCCTCGATTTTCATAAAACTCTGAATAAGCTGAAAGCGAGAGAGCTTGAGTCCCACCATAGCCTTATCTATACCCTTTTGAAAGCTGGGATCACCTGAAACAATATAGGCAAAGATATACTTACTCTGATAAGAAAACTTGAGGAGATAACCTTCACTTTGAGAAGCAGAGTCTTCTAAAAGATCCTGAAGGATTAAAAAGGAAGTTTCAAGCAACTTAACATCCAACATGCTGCGCATAATTACTGGTGTAATTCCATAAAAAAAGTTTTCCAATACAAGCTCAGTAAAATACTCATTATTGTTTTTTAGGCTTAGTTTTAAAGTGCGAAAGAGCTCATTTTCTTTAGCAATCAATCCCCCATTATAATCACGAACATCATCGAAAACTCTATAGAGTTCATCAAGTATTGCTTGTCTTGCTTTGTAAAGATCCAATGAATGGTCTTTGCGTAAAAAGCTTTGTTTGTTCAACCTCACATAAAAGACATTCGCTTCTTTGACATATTTTCTTTTAATGTGCCCAACAATCTTAATGCGATCTGGGATTAGCTCAAATTTAAAGGCATGGCGAGAACAGAGATCCTGAATAGAGGTGTCTTCATTTTTAATCACTCGCAGTAAAATGATCCTATAGGAGATCTGATGCTCACTTTGACTGTCAAAGGAAATGATAATCTGAGGAATATCGTCGTGACTTTTCAGCTGCTTACTCAGGTTTAAGATATTTCGCATAATTTCTTCTTCATTACGCGGCATAAAGATGGGATGCATAAACTGTTCAATTCGCCCGCGAAGATCCTTTGGGAGCTCTGTGCGCAGTTTCGTTAGCTCCTCGTATGTAAAACGGTTATTATCTAGCTTCTCAAATTCCGCATAGATAATGACACCTGCATCATCTGATTTTTTATTTGATAAGAAAGATTTCGAGACGAGCCTGGCACTTGGAATGCAATTCTGTATAGAGCGAGTGACTTGTTGTTCTCCAAAGCGTTCATTCTCACGTACAGGGTTTACCCCCACTAAAACACCCAAGACCGTTTTGGCCCCGTATGGATAGTGAAGTCTAGTTTTCATAAGTTTTACACGTAAAAGCCTCTGAAAATCTTCCTCATCATTAAGTTGCATAGATTTTCTAAAAAGGTATTGCCAGCAAATGATTCTAACTAAATGTCTATATTCACGTTTCTCCTTGAAGACCTCTTGAGAAAAAACAAAAAACTGCTGCATTTCAGCAAAAAGGCCTCTATCAAAATGTTCAGGTTTTTGATTCATCAAACCTACGATAGATTCTTGGATCAAATTAATTTTGTCGTCTACATTTAGCCCCTTAATTTCAAGTATTCTCATTCCTTGAGCAATGGACTCAACTCCTACTCTAATTTCTGAAGCGACCATTGGGAGAGTTTGCTTAATTGTTTTAAAGTCCTCACTCGTCTCAAGACTCAAGTAGAGCTCAACTAAAATATAGCGCTCTTCGTCCTTATCATCGAAAGCAAAATCACAACCAAACTGCGAAGTAATATTTAGACGTTTACCAGGTATCAGCCATCTGGAGATAATATCATAAATAAATTTACTAGAATAAAGACGGTAGCTGTAAATACTTCTGATGACTAGGGTAAATGGAGCCTCACTTGTGTACTCCCAATTAATACTAGGAAATTGATCTCTGAAAAAAGAGGTTTTCTCAACTTCAGTTACACACTTATCGTACTCTTTATTGATGAGCTTTCGAAGACTTGATTGAATAAGTTTTTCAAAATATTCTTTTCGCTGCAGATCTCTTTCACCCAAACTAGCCATGATAATTTTTGGTAATTCTCTTTCGCTATCTAGAGCTAATAATGATCGCTGCATACTAAGAACTCAAAATTATTAATGAATTTCTTCATAAGATCTTTGATATGTTTTCTTATTAGAAGAATCTGACACTAGAGTACCTGGCAAAGAACAATTTTTGAAAGATAAAACATTTAAGGGTAAATTATTTTTTTGAGCTAGAGTAATGCAACGAGGGTGTAAAATAAAATCTTTATCCGTCGCAAGATTAAGGGTTTGCTGATAGGTAAGTTTTTTTTGAAGGACGGCTTTTAAGTTTATTTTTGGATCTTGATCATAAATGCCATCGACATCTTTATAAAAGTTTACAGATTCTGCGCCCAAGGCTACAGCTAATGCTACAGCAGAGGTATCTGAGCCCCCCCTTCCTAGAGTGGTAATTTCTTTAGTTTCACTAACCCCTTGAAAACCAGCCACAATTGTTATTACACCTTTCTCTAAGTGAGGCCATAAGCGAAAAGGGCGCACATCTATAATTTGAGCCCGTCCATGGCAGCTATTTGTGATAATTCCAGATTGGCTTCCTGTAAAGCTTACAGCTTCCATCCCTCTAATTTGAAGAGCCATAGCTAACAGTGAAATGCTTACCCTTTCACCCACGCTAATAAGCATATCATACTCTCTCTGGAGAGGGTCAGGGTGGACTTCTTTGGCCATTTCAATGAGAGTATCTGTCATATTAGCCATTGCACTGACCACAACAACGCAAGCATCATAATATACAGCTTCTTTTTTAATAATCTCAGCAACCCGAGCAAAGCTTGAGGTGGTGGATACAGATGCTCCACCAAACTTCATAACTAAAATGCGCAAAAATGCCCCCTTTGTTTGATAAAGAAAGGTTATTTTTTTTAAAGTAAAAGCACAATCTAAATAAATATTTGAAACGTCGTTATATTTAGTATTGCCTTTTTACATAATTCTCTGATAATATTTTATTTCAAAACTCCTAGGCAGCTACCTAAAACTAAATTTTTACATAGTTTAGAAAAAAGCTTGCGCTAGTGGAGAAAACATTTTTAAGGAGAAATAAATAACCATGTCAACCCAAACCCCCAACCAATTACACGAAAATATTTTAGATGATGTAGAGTTCGTCAAAGAAGATGCAGAACTATTCCGCGAACTTTTAGGAGTCGCAGAAGAATCAAGTGACACTGAACGTAATAATACAATCGTAGGTTCTTTGCTTAAAGGAACAATTGTTGAAATCACTAAAGATTTTGTAGTAGTAGATGTAGGATTGAAATCTGAAGGACTGATACCTATTCAAGAATTTTCACAAGTAGATGAAATCTCTTTAGACACCCCTGTTGAAGTTCTCTTAGAACAACCAGAAAATGACAACGGACAAATAGTACTTTCAAAAGAGAAAGCCGACAAACAACGCAAATGGGAATACATTCTTGAGAATTGTAAAGAAGGAACTATTATCGAGGGAACTGTCATCCGCAAAGTAAAAGGCGGTTTAATGATTGATATTGGAATGGAAGCATTCCTCCCGGGCTCACAGATTGATAATAAACGCATCAAAAATCTAGATGAATATCTAGCGAAAACTTTCGACTTTAAGATCCTCAAAATCAACATTGAAAGAAAGAACATCGTCGTATCCCGTAGAGAACTACTTGAAGAAGAACGCATCACTAAGAAACTAGAGATGCTTGAAAATATTCATGAAGGAGAAGTCCACCCTGCAATAGTTAAGAATATTACAGACTTTGGTGTCTTCCTCGACCTCAACGGAATTGATGGCCTTCTGCACATTACTGATATGACTTGGAAGAGAATCAAGCATCCATCAGAGATGGTAAGTATTGGAGATGAAATCAATGTCATGATCTTAAATATTGACAAAGAGAAAGGGCGCGTTGCACTAGGACTAAAACAAAAAGAAAACAATCCTTGGGAAGAAATTGAAGCTAAATACCCTCCTGGAACTCAGATCAAGGGAACCATTGTTAACCTACTACCTTATGGTGCATTTATTGAGATTGAACCCGGCATAGAGGGTCTTATTCACGTCTCTGAAATGTCTTGGGTGAAAAACATTACAGATCCAACTGAAGTCGTATCAAAAGGTCAAGAAGTTGAAGCTGTAGTCCTATCAATTCAAAAAGATGATGGAAAAATTTCTTTAGGCATTAAGCAAACTGAACGAAATCCATGGGAAGACGTGGAAGCTAAATACCCTGTTGGTGATGTTGTTGAAACAGAAGTTCGCAACCTAACTAATTACGGAGCTTTTGTAGAGCTTGAGCCAGGACTTGATGGACTAATTCATATATCAGATCTAAGCTGGACAAAGAAAGTTTCTCATCCAACTGAGATTTTGAAAAAAGGTGAAAAAGTTAAAGCGAAAATTCTAACAGTTGACAAAGAGAGCAAGAAAATTACTCTTGGAATCAAACAACTTTTAGAAAATCCTTGGGAGACACTTGAAAAGTCTGTTCCAATTGGCTCAAAAGTCTCAGGTACTGTTGCCAAGATTACAGCATTTGGAGCTTTTGTAGAACTTGACAATAACATGGAAGCATTGATCCACGTCACCGAGCTATCTGATAGACCTTTTGGTAAGGTGGAAGATGTGATCTCTAAAGGTGACCATATTACTGCTAAAGTGATAAAAATTGATCCTGAACACAAAAAAATTGCTCTATCTTTAAAAAAAGAATCTTCAATTAGTGGTCAAGTATTAGATGACATCATTACAACATCTAATCTTACTGATGAAGAAGATGAAGAAGAGAAATAAGATTTTATAACTTAGATGATAGCTAAGGTTTGATAAGCTCAAACCTTAGTTTTTATCGTAAAAACAACAAAACCAAATACATTATCAATCAAGGCAAACAATATGAACAAAGACCTTCTTGCAGTACTAGATTACTTAGATCGGGAAAAGGGAATTAAGCGCGGCATTGTGCTCCAAGCAATCGAAGATGCTCTTTATGCAGCTGCGAATAAAAGTATCAAGGGAGTCCAAGATGTGCGCATTGAGGTAGACTATCAATCTGGAAAAATTGAGGTTTACGGAAAAAAAACGGTCCTTGAAAAAGTTAAGAACAAAGAAAATGAAATAACTCTTGAAGAAGCTCAAGAATACCACACAGACTGCGAATTGGGCGATCTTGTCGAAGTTCCAATCACCCCCAGAGATTTTGGGCGTATTGCTGCACAAACAGCAAGGCAAGTTATTAGTCAGAAACTTCGAGGAGCAGAGCGAGATGTTATTTACGAAGAATATCGACACAGAGTTAATGAGATTGTTTCAGGCACAGTAAAGCATTTTGTCAGAGGATCAGATATCATTGTTGACCTTGGAAAAGTAGATGCCCTCATGCCTATGAGAGGCTACCCAAAAACTGAACGCTACCAGATCGGGGAAAAAGTAACAGCGGTTTTACTTGAAGTTACAGACACTGAAAATGGTGGCGCTGAAGTTATTTTAAGTCGATCTGATCCCGAATTTGTTCGTCAGTTATTCCTCAACGAAGTGCCTGAGCTTAGTGAAGGTGTCATTGAAATTAAGAATATTGTAAGGGAAGCTGGTTATAGAACAAAAATTATAGTTTCATCAACAGATCCTAGAGTTGATCCTGTGGGCGCTTGTGTAGGAATGCGTGGAAATCGAGTAAAGAACATCGTTCGAGAACTAGACAACGAAAAAATTGACATTATCCCCTTCTCTGATGACCCTATAGAACTTCTTCAAAATGCTCTATCACCTATTGAAATCAAAAAGATAAGCATTAACGAACAAGAACGTATTGTCACTATCGTTATAGAAGATGAAGATTTTCCAACTGTTATTGGAAAAAGAGGAATGAATGCTCGACTCAATGGAAGGCTTATTGAAGCTGAGCTTGCAGTCAAGCGCATGACTGAATATCGCAAGTTTTTGTCCATTCAGCAATTAGAGCTCTCAGAGTCTGAAGACCCTGCAATGGATGAACCTCTACATTTAGAAACTGTTAACAAACTTGTACAAGATAACTTGATAGAAGCAGGTTTTGACACTAAGAGAAAAATTCTCAAAGCAACGACAGATGAAATAGTCAAAGCTGCTAGTATCAGCGAACTATTAATCGATCAAGTA
>JAAZZY010000003.1:25920-34939 GCA_014239035.1 Chlamydiia bacterium | reverse complement strand
GAATAGATTGTCCATGATCGTTCATCACTTTTAAAATCAGCCCTTCGCGATGATCTAAAGATGATCCTTTGAACATAAGGGGCTGTTTTAATTTTAGGTCATATGAATATAATTGAAGATCTTTAATCTTCACAAAAGCCATCCCGTTGAAAAAATAAGCGTAAACAAAAGGAGACAAGCTGCTGTTTGTTTGAGCGCTTTGTTTAAATCTTCAGAGCTGTGATTATCTCTTACAGCATCTAAACAGGTTTTATATAATGGGAGCATAATAAAGCAAGACAAAGAGAGAAAGTGGGCTCTTGTTATGGCAACGAGTGCAATAGGAGTTAAAAAACCTAGAAGGATGCACATGTAATATTCAAATTGAGCAAACTTAGTTCCAAACCGTACACAAAGAGATTTTTTGCCTTTGGCTTTATCTGTTTCGTAATCACGTAGATTGTCAACGGTTAGTATCGCAAGAGACAGAAAACCTGGAATAAAACCCCCTATAATAACATATAGTGGAAGTGAATGGGTAAGCAAATAGTAGGTGCCGCCAACAGCAACAGGTCCAAAATATATAAACTCTATAGGATCAGCAAGGCCTAGATGCCCCAAAGGAAAAGGGCCTGCTGTATACAAAACTGCAAACATAATCGAAGAGATGGCTATAATAGCAATCGGCCACCCACCCTTCATGATGAGATAAGTAGATGCAAGAGCTGCTATTGTAAAGATGGCAAAGATTGCCTTTCTCATTGCACGAATTGAGAGCATTCCTTCAACCAAAACTTTGGTGAATCCTTTGCGGTGCTTATCATCGATGCCTTTTAAAAAATCAAAGTAGTCGTTTGTAAGGTTGGTTCCAATTTGAATGGCAACAGTTGCAATGAGTACCATAATCAAAATCTTTAAATTAAAAAACCCCTCACTTAACGCAAAAGCAAACCCTAAAAGAACAGGAGCGAGGCCTGCTGTTAACGTTTTTGGGCGCGCGGCAACAATCCATGGACTTAGAGGTGCTAATTTTGTTTTCATTGGAAAACTCCTTTTTACGGTTTTCTTGGAAAAGTGCTGAAATCGGGTTGTCTCTTTTCAACAAAGGCATTACGCCCTTCTTGTCCTTCTTCTGTCATATAAAAGAGCATCGTTGCGTTTCCTGAAAGTTCTTGGAGTCCTATTTGTCCATCACAGTCAGCATTTAGACCTGCTTTTAAACATCTAAGAGCAATAGGTGAGTGTTTTAAAATTTCTTGGCACCACTTAATAGTCTCTCCTTCTAAATCTTCTAAAGGAACTACTGTATTAATTAAACCCATATCAAGCGCCTCTTGTGCATTGTACTGTCTGCATAAAAACCAAATTTCACGAGCCTTTTTTTGTCCGACGATGCGAGCCAAATAGGATGCTCCAAGTCCTCCATCAAAGGAACCTACTTTTGGACCCGTTTGACCAAAGATAGCATTATCTGCAGCAATTGTTAAATCTGCGATGAGGTGAAGAACATGTCCTCCTCCGATGGCATAGCCTGCAACCATTGCAATAATGGGTTTCGGGAGAGTGCGCATCTGCCTTTGGAAGTCCAAAACATTGAGGCGCTCTACACCATGTGGGTCACAATATCCAGCATCACCTCGAATCTTTTGGTCTCCCCCAGAACAAAAAGCTCTTCCTCCAGCTCCACATAGGATCACAACACCAACTGTTGGGTCATTACGAGCATATGTTAGTGCTTTTGACATCTCATCTACGGTTTCTGGCCTGAAGGCATTGTGGACATGAGGGCGATTAATAGTAATTTTGGCGATTCCCTGCCCTACATGGTAGAGGATATCTTCAAATTGATGGGGCTGTTTCCATTCTATCATAATAATACCTTTGAAATTGTTTTATAGTCTGGGATAAAGAATGTGGCTTTTCGAAGTGAACAGCATGTGAGGCCTTTGAAAAACAGGCCTTCCACAGATCTTTTTTTTGGTTTGTTATAGAGTTTGCATGAGCAAAATACTTTTTGTCGTGTTTGCCGCAGCAGTAGAGTAGGGGATTCTTAAAATTTTTTATGGCATCCAGTGAAGGATAGTAATTTGCAGGAGAGAGTAGATTCATAATGTAAGACATGGCTCTAGGGGATTGTTTTTTTCTCTCTTCAATCATCTGTGTATACAACGTTGAACTTTGATTTAATGTGACAAATAATGGTATGCGATACCAGTTTTTTAAAAAATCATTAAATGGAGAGTTTTGAAGCTCTAGCGTAAGTTGCTTATCTTTTTTGAGTCTCTCTTTTTTTTCAAGTTTTGATAGAGGAGAAGTTAATGATGAAATCAAAACTAATGAGCACGCATCAAGTACCGAAGAGAGCCTTAGAGCAATGCGTCCTCCCATGGAATAGCCAATCAGGGTGTACTTCTGGTTTATGTAAGGCTGAAGGGTCTGCATAATAATGTCATCAAAATCAGCCTGAGATTGAGGCAAAATCTTCTGCGCTATGCCGTGACCTGGTAGATCAAGTGCTACGCAGTAATAATCTTTTTCTAAAATTTTTATTAAGGGGAGAAAATCTCTGTGCGTTCCCATAAAACCATGAAGAAAAATCAAAATTGGATTAGTGGGTTCTCCCCAAACTTTATGCCAAAGCATCTTGGATTTCACGCTCTATTTTTTTGTGCAAAGAAAAGTTTTCACTGGCTTGAGTTTTCACTTCAATTAAAGCTCCTCTTGATCTTTTTTCAGAAAGTAGCTTTTTGAGCTCTGCATTTGTTTGAGGTCTAAAATAATCAAGGTGAAATTGCAGCGCTGCTCCCTCAAATTCAAAGGAGTGTTTAGCGTGAAAATAGCGCTCAAAAATCTCTTTCCTCTCTGCGATAGGTAAAAAAGAAAAAACTCCACACCCAAGGTTGTTGATCACAATAATGGTTGGTGGGTGTTGAATTTCCTCGATCAACGCAAGAGAGTTTAAGTCATATAAAAAAGCAACATCACCAATGACAATAGTGATGGGTTTATCTTCTCCTTGGGAGATGCCAAAGGCTGTGGCTAAGTTACCATCTGTCCCACTTGCTCCTCTGTTACAGAAGATTTTGATGGGGTGCGGGCAAGCTCCAAAAGTGAGGGCATCACGAATCGGCATACTTGAGGCTATATAGAAGGCCTGATCTTTTTTTGAGCATGAAATTGTCGATTGTAACGTTGAAGGTTCGGTTAAAGTGTCAGAATTTTTAAAGTATGAATTTAAAAAAGTTGAAATCGTTTTATCATTTTTGAGCCAAAAAGATGACCAAGAAGAGTCTTCTTGCGGGGTCTCTTTCAAAAGGCTTTTGCAAAATGAGTTTGGAGTCATCACATAAGTAGAGCTAGGGAGATGGTTGGGGTCAGATCTCTTGAGCGTTTTTGTAATGATATGGTAGTGGGCTGGGGGGGTAGCCTTTAAGCGGACAAGGAGAGCTTTTGATAGATAAGCATGTCCAAATTGTAATATGCAGTCAAATGAAAGCTTATTTTGAGCTTTGATAATAGCTTCATAATTTTCCACAGTTTGGTCTAAAAGAAGCGGGGACTTTGGTGCTAAGATATCAGGGAAAATAGGGTACTTTAAGTTTCTGGCAAGATCTAGTATAGAAAGGAGGTCACTCTCTTCTACATCTTTACCTAAAATAATAGCTCCCTTTTTGGGTAAGTTTAACTTAGCATCTAATGTAGAGCTAAAGTTCTGATCTGAGAAATGAGAATATGGGGTGCTTTTTTTGCTCCAGCTTTTGTATTCATCTTCATCTTTAACTTTTACATCTTCTAAAAACGGCTCTCTAAAGTGGCAGTTGAGGTGCACGGGACCAAGTATTGCTTTTGCATAAGCATAGTCTATTGTGGAGCAAATCGATGAGAAGGGAAGATTTTCATCGCAAAGAGGTAAGTCAGAGTGCCAGGTGGTGTAGGTATGAAAAAACTTGGTTTGGTCAATAGCTTGGTTGGAGCCGCAGTCAATAAGCTCATGTGGTCTATCTGCAGATAAGATAATAAGGGGAGTCTGGCTGTAATGCGCTTCAATTACTGCTGGGAAAACATTGGCAAGACTTGAGCCTGATGTAATGATAATCACTGCAGGTTTCTTTGTAGCCTTAGCATAGCCAAGCGCATGAAAAGCAAGCCCTCTCTCATCGTAATGAACAATATCTCTAAGCTCTTTTCTAAGGGCTATTTCATAAGTTAAGGGCGTAGAACGTGAGCCTGGTGCGATACAAAAGTAATCGACTCCAAGTCTAATGAGTTCTTCAATAATAACATGTGCGGTTAGGTTATTTATTTTCATGGCTAAATATTGAAAAGAAGGGCCTCATTTTGATGTTGAGTTCTTCCCATTCTTTCTCTGGATCTGAGTCTTTAACTATTCCATTTCCTACAAACAAATTTACTGTTTGATTTGATATTAGACAAGATCTTATTGCGATGATGAGCTGCGCCTGATGCTCAGAGATCCAACCTATAGGTGCTGCATACCAATGGCGATTAAAGTCCTCGAGCTGCTTAATTTTATCGAGTGCCTTATTCTGCGGGGTCCCACAAAGAGCTGGAGAGGGGAATAGCTTTTTGACAATTTCACTGTCAGAGACACTGGGGTTTAGTTTGGCTAAAAAGGGGCGGTACAAATGACGTAAATAGCCAATGTCTACGACTCTATCTTCTTTGCTTATTAACTTAGAAGAAAGCTCTTTGAGCCTCTCTGTTAAAAAGTGTGTCACGTACCCAAACTCTTTAACTTCTTTGTGACTAGAGAGTAGATCCTTGGTGTCTTTTTTACAGCATGTGCCAGCTAAGGCTTCAGTCTTTAGCTCAGCTTGAGAGCGAGTATATAAACATTCAGGAGAAGCTCCTAAAAAAGCCAAGCCACTCTTAAACTGAAAGCAGAAAAATGAACTTTTAGCAAACTTGCCAGGAAGTTTCTTTAAAAGTAAAAATGGATCTATTTCTCTATCGAGGGTGATCGTACTGCGCCTTGCAATGACCGCTTTTTCTAAGAGCTTGCCTTTAATATCTTCTATAAGAGTTTGGATGCGCTTGTTCCAGGTTTTACAATCAGGATAGTGTTTAGCATCCACGACCTTGAAATTTAATTTCTCATCATAGCTTTTAGTTGTAAGCTTCACTTTTTTAAAAGTTGCGGAATTAAATTTCTTTGTGGAAAGAAAGTAGCTTAGAAGAAAAAACTGACCGCCTTTTTCCACAATCTCATACTCAGGGATAAAAAAATATTCAGACTTAAAAGATTTAAAGGGATGTTTTTTTAAGGGGTCTGCTTCAAAGGCTTTTCCTCCATAGAAGCGCACATCGAACTTTTCGCCCACAACTTGCTCTTTTAGCTTAATGACAGGAATTTTTTCGCAGGCAAGTATTTTACCGTTGGCAATTCTAGACTCATTATTATCTCTATGTGAAAAATATACCTTAGGGAAAATGGGACTTTGTGAGAGTTGCGCAAACAAATCAAGTGGAGCAATTTTTTCCTTTTGATAAGCGATATAATAATTTCGAGAATTAATCTGAAATTTTGAAATAGAGATCATTTATCTCCAATATAAAGTGTGGTGATTCCTCCCATGATTGGGACTGCTTTGCAGCTCCCAAAGCCTGCAGCTTTTAAATAATTGAGAAAAGAAGGGCCATATGGAAAGCTCTCAATAGTTTTATTAAGGTAGACATAAGAAGATTTACTTTTAGAGATCAACTGCCCAATGTTTGGAAGTATTTTTCTTAGGTAGATGAGGTGAAGTTTTTTTAAGAGCTCATTTTTTGGCAGCGAAAACTCTAAGATCAGAACACGCCCATCTTTTTTAAGAACGCGGTGCATCTCTGAAAGAGCAAGGTCAACATTTTGTACGTTGCGTATGCCGTAGGACATCGTTACAGCGTCAAATGTTTCATTTTCAAATGGTAGAGACAGAGCGTTGCCTACTACAAAGTTTGCCTGTGGTCTAAAAGGAGAGGCTCTAAACTTGTCTTTGGCAAGCTTGATCATCTCACCAGATAAATCTATGCCCATTCCCATTTGAATTTTATCTTGTTTAAAAGCTTCTAATAAAACTTCTCCTGTGCCCGTGGCAACATCTAGAAGAGCGCCGCTTGCTCGTTTAGGTAAATTGCTGATCAACTTTTTCCGCCACAGTCGATCCATTCCAAATGAGAGCGCAGTGTTTGTGCGATCATAGGTGGGTGAGATGCGATCAAACATCTCAGTAATTTCTTGTTCAGTAGACATAGCAACTAGCCCTTTATTTAAGTTTTGTGCATTCTATTTAAAAAGAAATATTTCGGAAAGAATTTCTTTTATAAGGAGTTCTTTGGACAAAAAAAAGAATACTTCTTATATAAAAATATTCATTCTTTTAAGAGGTAGAGATGACATATTCAGAGATACAAAAAATCTTAGGCGATAAAGCTCAAGCTTTATTAGGTCACAAATGTAAAACAGTAGCATCTGATCAGCTCCACATTCCAGGGCCTGACTGGGTAGACCGTATTTTTTCTCCATCAGATCGCAATATTAGAGTTCTTCGAAGCCTTCAAACACTTTTTAACCACGGCAGACTTGCTGGCACAGGATATCTTTCCCTCCTGCCGGTTGATCAAGGTATCGAACATACTGCAGGAGCATCTTTTGCTCCCAACCCTATCTATTTTGATGCCGAGAATATTATAAAGCTTGCAATTGAAGGGGGGTGTAATGGCGTTGCTACAACTTTAGGCGCTCTTGGTATAGTTGCACGTAAATATGCCCATAAAATTCCATTCATTTTAAAACTCAACCATAATGAACTTCTCACATACCCCAATAAATATAATCAGATCCTCTTTGCTTCTGTTAAACAAGCCTATGAGATGGGCTGCGTAGCAGTAGGGGCCACCATTTATTTTGGATCGGAGGAGAGCTCAAGGCAAATTATTGAAGTCTCTGAAGCTTTCGAACATGCCCATGAGCTAGGTATGGCGACTATATTGTGGTGCTACCTTCGTAATGATGCCTTTAAAACAAAAGATAAAGACTATCACCTTGCCGCTGATTTAACGGGGCAGGCAAACCACATTGGAACAACCATTCAAGCAGACATCGTTAAACAAAAATTACCTGAAGTCAACGGCGGATTTAAAGATCTTAAATTTGGTAAGACATGCGATGAAGTCTATACAAAACTTTCAACTGATCACCCTATTGATTTAACGCGCTATCAAGTGATTAATCAATATAACGGTCGCATTGGCTTGATTAATTCAGGGGGAGCATCCGGCAAAAATGATCTAGAGGATGTTGCATCTACCGCCGTTATCAATAAAAAAGCTGGTGGCATAGGCTTAATTACCGGGCGAAAAGCCTTCCAAAAACCCTTAGAAGAAGGAATTAAAGTTTTAAATACCGTTCAGGACGTTTACTTGTGTAAAGAGGTCTCTTTATCTTAATTCTTTAGCGTTTAAGACTTGTAAGATAGGTAGTACTTTATTATAATATTTCTTCAAATTTAATTTTTAAGAGATGAAATAATGTCCACGACTACTTTTGGGACTGTATCATTTACAGGCAATAATAACTTTTCTCACACTAGTTCTGAAGAGAAGCCAGAGCCTAATGCATCTGCTGTGCGCTCGCACCTTGATCCTGAGGATTCTTTTTCGCAAGAGATTTCTAATATTTTTGATGGCCTAGTTTTGTCAACTGAAAGAAATTGTCCTTCTAGAGAGGGTAGTTCTTCAGATATCTTTAAGTATGGTTCCCCTCAAGCAGGTGCTGCATACCCTCCAGTAGAAAAAGACTTAAGCTTGACAGTTAGTTTAGGGGATCCTACTTCCCATGCGGAAAGAAAAATAGTTCCAGCAGCCACTAGACTCCTTGCCCCTGATATTGAGCGGCCTACGTCGTCTATAAGAGGTGGTGAAAACTATCTTAAAAGGAAGTGTCCTTTTAGTAATTAATGGGATAATCTCGCAGCTTCACCTTAGGTAAAAGAGCTCGTCAAAATACTTCTGCATATCCAATTTTGCATTTTTTAGAAAATGTTCAATAGTACAAATTCCAGAATACTATCTTTGAATTGCCTTGAATCTTTTGAGTCGTATGCCCATTAAGGGGAAAAAGACTAAAGTAGAAGATTTATTCCATTGAAAATACGAAGTTGGATAGCCCTAATTCTTTTAGCTACTGCAGGTTTTGCTGAATACTATGTTTACGACTCAATTACCTCAATAGATTACCTTGTAAAATCAGCGTTAGGTTTTTCAGGAGCTGAGTACGGACTATTGTACTCTTTTTATTCAGTAGCTAATGTTTTTTTACTCGCTCTTCTGTTTGCAGGTATTTTAGTAGATTATTGGGGATATCAACTCTCAGGACTAATATTTGTTTCACTTTGTTTAATTGGAGCAGTTCTTACAGCTGTCGGGGCCACCAGCTCTTTAATTCCTGATTCAGTAAATCATTGGCTATCGAATGCATTTTTACCTCAATATAGTGGTCAGCTTAAAATTATGCTTTTAGGGCGCATGATTTTTGGAATGGGATCAGAAGCTCTTTTAATTGTTATTATGAAAGCCTTGTTTATATGGTTTGGAAAAAAACATGTTGCTTTTGCTTTTGCTGCAGCTCTTGTCTTATATCGCTTTGGAACTTTTTCAGCTCTCAACCTGCAGGTCAAAGTCGCTCAAGAGCACAACTTTCAAGCAGCCTTTTGGCTGGCGGCTGGAATCATGCTTGCAGGGTGGCTTGCCTACATTATCTACTTATTTGTTGACCGCTATTTTAAACCAGACTTAGAAACTGAAGATATAGATGAAGGAAAATTTCAGCTTGGAGATGTCTCAAGTTTTCCTCTCTCTTTTTGGTATCTGACCCTTATCTGCATCACATTCTACGGATCTATTACAAGCTTTGAGATTTTTGACCCAGATATCCTTAAGCAGAAGTTTAATATGACGCCCCAGCAATCTGGATTCTTAGCGTCAGTTCTCATGATTGCTACAATGGTTTTCATGCCTATTTTAGGTTTTATTATTGATA
>JAAZZY010000003.1:6801-25910 GCA_014239035.1 Chlamydiia bacterium | reverse complement strand
AAAAGAGCCACCTTACTAGTCACAGGGTCTTCCATTGCAATTATTGCTCTATTTTGCTTTATGTATTTACCGGTTCCTGTGATTTCTATTTTTATTATAGGGCTTGCCTATTCCTTAATTGCAACTGCCCTGTGGGCTACTGTCCCTATAGTGATAGAGAAAAAGTGTCAAGGAACTGCCTTTGGGATACTCAGTTATATCCAAAATATGGGGCTCATGTTATTTCCTTGGTTATCTGGTTATATTGCAGATCTTTACACAAAAACAGTCAAAGGTGTGCGTGTTATAAACTATCATCCAATGCTGACCTTTTTTATCATCATTATGCTGGCAAGTCTCATTTTCTCTATCTTACTTAAAGTAAGTGATAAACAGTCTGTTGAGGAAGGAGCCACTAGCATGGAAGAGTTTAAGGACTAGCTTCTAATTGACATTTAATGGTTTATGTTCTATAATAAGGACGAGTACAAAGGGTGACTAATGGAAATTACTAATAACAAACTAACCATGGATCAGCTGAATCGTCTAGAGCAGATTGATGATAGTAAAAGTTTAGCCCATCATCACCAGCATTCAGAAATATACCTGGGTTCTACCAACGATACTCAGTTTTCGGATTTTCGATTTAAAAGGCTGAAGCACAGAGTTTAGCGGCTTCATTATTCTTTAGATCATCTTTTTATATTGGAATTTTTTGAGATCTCTTCTATTACAAGAGAAGGTGAGTTGATCTGTTGCGAGGCAAGCGATGTCCAAATCTTCTTTTAAAAGAAAATTCTTTCTTGCGATTGCTGCATCCTCATTTTTATTTAGAAATTGGACTATACGTAAAAAATTATACATTGGCTTTGCATCTCTGATTCTGGTTTTAGCCCTAAATGTTGTTTTAACATCCTATGAAATCTCTAGGCTCGAGATCCCCCTTTCTAAGCTCTCATATTTGGTTTATTTGGATATTATGGGGGTTGTGACTGGATGTCTGTTTATTTGGATTATCTCACAGTCTGTTCTACGTCCGATGAGACGAATAATTAAACAACTAGAAAACCAAGATTCATCAGAGAGTCTTCAGCACTATTGCAATGACGAAATTGGACAATTGGCAAGAGCTGTAAGCTACATGAAAAATAAGAGCAAGTCAACTCAAGGGCCCTCTGATGAAAAAAAACTTCTTTTAGATGCGATCCTACACGCATCGATGGAAGGTATATTTATTATCAATCAAGAAGGTAAATTAACCTCTTCAAGTAAAGGATTCAAAAATATTACAGGGCTTGTTAGCTCTCCGGAAAAAAATCACCAAATTGCAGATATCATCTTTAATTTAAATCTTACTCACGCCTTTACCCACCTTTCAAAAAATGATCAAGAAACCCCATTTTATGTTCAAAGGGTGTTCTCTAAAACAAAAAGTGGAAGAGATCAAATCTTGGAATGCTCAATCTGCAGAGTGGAAGGATCTGACCATGAAATGTATATTGGTATCATAAAAAAAATTACTCGCAGGACGCGGATAAAAGAGCGCTTAAATAAGACTTTCAATCCTTTTAGTAAAAAATAATCTCCTTTTAAGCTAAACTCATCCTTTTAAGAGTATCAAACTATGCAGCAGTGTCCTTGTAATCCAGATCATTTATATACGCAATGTTGTTACCCACTACATATTGGAGAAAAAAAAGCTCAAGATCCTCTAGAGCTTATGAAGTCTAGGTATAGTGCTTATGCGATGAAGCTTCCAATATACATTATAGAGACAACACATCCGAAAAATCCAGCGTATGAAGAAGATCATTTGAATTGGGAGCTTTCCTTAGACAAGACTTGTTCAGAGACCCTTTTCTTAAAGTTGGAAATTTTAGAGCATACCCACAATGAGAATGAAGGCTATGTTACCTTTAAGGCCTATATGGAAAAATTGGGACAAGATATTTCCTTTCAAGAAAGGTCACGCTTTATTTTTGAAAATTCAAATTGGTATTATTTAGATGGAAGAGTCAAACCCTTTAAGCGATAACCTCAAGATGCCTCCTATTGCACTAGGTACTTATCGTCTTCAAGAAGAGCCTTTGAAAAAGATGCTGATGGAGGCCTTTCAAATAGGCTACCGCAATTTTGATGCGGCATCATTTTATCAAAATGAAATAGAAGTAGGACAGGTTATAAAAGATTTTCCTAGAGATGAGATTTTTGTCACCTCGAAAGTTTGGCATGACTCAATGGGCTATAATCAGGTTTTAAGCTCTTTTGAGCGTTCCCTAAATCAATTACAATTAGATGGGCTTGATTTATTTTTAATTCACTGGCCACACCCCCATGACCTTATCATGGAGAGCCTAGAGGCTCTTTCAGATCTTAAAAGCAAAAATAAAATCAAACACTATGGAGTGAGTAACTTTACTATTCACCATCTCAAAGATGCAATAGATGCAGGATTTAAAATAGAATGCAATCAAGTAGAATATCATCCTTACTTAAATCAAGAAGAGCTTCTTGATTTTTGTAATCATCATAAAATCAAAATAAGTGCTTATTGCCCTATTGCTAGAGGAAAAGTTGGCGGTGATTCTGTTCTAAAAGAAATTGCCGCAAAATATGAAAAAAGCCCGGTTCAAGTGACCCTTCGCTGGCATATTCAAAAGGGGATCTGCCCCCTACCTAAAACCGCCCATCTTCAGCGTCTAGAAGAAAATTTTGATGTCTTTAATTTTAATTTGTCAGATGCAGAGATGGTTCAAATTAATCAGCTCAACAAAAACGAACGTATAATTGATCAGGCCTGGAGCCACTTTGATTACTAAGGTGGACAATTTGCAAGATCTACATTCTGTACATTAGATTAAGGGGAGACAATAAGATCTATTATTTCATATTCTTCTGATAAAGTCGTAGTTGCAGGTTTTTGAATAGCTGCACGAGGAGTTGGAAGGATATAATCCTCAACTACAGTTTCTCTTTGAGATAAAGCAAAGAGTCCTCCGAGTGCTTTGAGGGTTTCAGTATCAAGTGCAGCATTGACTTCTATAGGATCGATATCGATATACTCACGCTCTTCATCAGGAACATTTGGATCGAGTAATACCTTTGTCCAAGTAATAGGAGTTGCATAGAGTCTAGAGATCTTTAGGGCTGTTGCAACATATACCGAGTTTTGTTCATCAATTTCTTCAACTGCCATTTTAACGGCTTCAAAACCTGCATCCTGCGGGCAAAAAACCCAGAGGGGAGTATAGAACAAATGAACCATCACACCCTGTTCATCACGTTTACTAATTAATGAGAAAAGGTTGGGTTTAAATGAAGTTTTGAGATAATTGGGTTTTTTTGTCCAAATGTGGACCTGAGTAGGAAAAGGCTGTGACTCGCCAGATGATGTACTAGGTGTTCTTGGCTCTATAATCCTTTCATAGGTATCTTCGATATCATGATGTTTGTAAGGTCTGGGGTAATCTAGAAAAAAAACGTCTCCTTCTTTAGTGGAAGAAATTTCGTCATCTATTTCAAAAAGAGCATTCTCTCTTTTCTCAGGGTCGCCAGAGAGAAGATATTGTAAAACGGGGCCAGTTGCCCACTCTGATGTAATATAAACCTGACGCGCTGGAACAAGGCGAGTTCGTTGATCATGTACAGCAGGGGAAGTTGCAGGATCTGAGAATTTTATTTTAGAAACGGATGCCATTTATACTTGAAAATTTTAGAAAATAGCAAAAATACTAACAGATAAAAAAATTGCAAACAAGAGATCTGTTTCAGTCCTAAACTCGTTGCCAGCCCTCGTCTTCGGATTCGGATGATGAAGGATCTGCTGCAGCTTCGCGAGTGTTGTGTGGGGGAGGGTGTTCTTCGCATCTAATTGCAGAATACTGATAAGTTTGAGCTAGTGTCTCAAGGTCTTGAAGAAGGTTTCTAGCTTGTTCAGAGCTAGCATAATCAGATGCGGTAATAGCAGCGCGTGCTGTCCCTGTGAGGGCGGATACTGCTTCTAAAATTTTGCCTACAAAACCTCCTGCCCCCCAAGCGGCAAACCCCGTTATAGTCGCAACTGGTCCAAGTGAATGTAGAATCTCATTCCAGTTGGCTTGGTTGAGGTATGCTGCTGCGTCCTCTGTCAATTGTCCAATAGAGTCAAGGTATCTCGCAGTAGCTTCATGTAGCATCCTAAATTGAGCCTGCTTTTGAAAACAGTCTTGAGCAAGAATGCTCATATCAGGAAGAGGAGGCTCTGGGGGAAAATCGATTGGAGAAAGAGGCTCACGGGGACTCATTGGGTCTCTGTCTAAGGGTAGAGTGACTTGTTCATGTAAAGTTGATTGTGCTGAATCAGGAGAAACATAAGGGAAAAGTAGAAAAGTTTGTTTGGTATAACCGGGCTTTTTTTTGGGCTCTAAAAAGGTAAGTTCATAATCAGCGCGAGTTGGAGGAGTAGCCTCAGTTCTTTGACGAAAGCCAGCTCTTTCAAAAACTCCTCTTACTGCAAATTCAATACTTCTAACGTCAATGCGGGTAGAGATAGTTGCAAGTCCATTCCATTCTCTTTCCCCATCTAGGCGAAGATCATAAGGGCTTGGAGAAATTTCAACGGATTGATCAAAAGAAGATAAAACTGTGTCTAAGGCTCTTTCAATGCCAGTATAATCATTTATTTTATGTGTGAGAACACTTGCAACGGTGCGTGTTATTTTCTCATTTGGAACTTGCGGAACATATCGAACTATAGCACCGTCAATAATAACACTCATTTTGAAATTGCCTTATCTAGAGATTTAAAAGTGTTTAATCGAAAGTAGTGTAGAATAAATGAACAAAAAAAAATACCCTTTCTATTAGAAAGGGTATCCAACTTTTTTAAAAAAATTGCTAATTAATAGCCTACTACACTGGAAGTGCTATCCAAGTAGAGATGATTAACAAAGCAAACGCTAAAGCGACAAGAAGTCTTGTAAGCATTGAGAATTTACAAGGATTCTTTTCATTTCTGGCGCTTCTTATGTTAGTCACTACAAGAGTAAAAATGATTACTCCAAAAGCAATTGTATTTAAAAGGTTATACAAACCGAAGTTCGTGTCTAATAATGGATTACGCATGTCAACCTCCTTTCATGGCTCCTTCACTTCAACAGTTACCAAAAGATTGCAATTTATCCAAGAATTTATTGCCCTAAATCCTTATTTTTTTTCATTTTAAGAATCTCTCAAGAGAGAGGTATGTTTCAACTCTTTAATTAAAAACTGGTTAAGTCTGAAAGGAGAATGGTAGAGAATGCTTCAATTTTAATAAAAAATATTCTATGATTTGCTCTTTTTATCTTAAAATTGAGTGAATTGGTATGCGGGTAGTTCAAATTTTTCTAACTTTTGTAATTTGCTTTGGCACTTTGGGGACTCTAAATGCTGATGCCAGGCGATGTAGCGCTAATGATACAGTAGTGGGAACAAACGAAGACCAAAATGATCTAATGAACTTTCTTAAAGGCACTTGGAATATTTCAGGCAGCTGGATGATAGAGGAAGGTCAAGGTAAGATAGTAAAGAATATTCGGGCTCGAATCACTGGAACAGAGACCTTTACACCTATATTAAATGGTCATTTTATGCAGAAACAACTTAAGGCTCGGGTAAAATATAACTCACGAGATCTAGATAAAAGTGTTCAGAGCGCTTTTACGGCGATGACTGTTTTAACCTTTAACAATAACCTCAACCAATTCTTCTCATGGTATTTTGACTGTAGTGGAGCCTTCATGGACTCTGAAGGAACATTTAATCATGAAGAGAACCACTATTCATTTGTTTCAACGATTATAGATAGTAATCGCCAAGAGGTCCAGCAGATGTACACTATGACTATTGTAGATAATAACCACTATAGATGGGAAATCAAACAGAGGAAGGATTCAACAAGCACCTGGGAGAGCACCTCCACCGGGCTTTCAACTCGTAAGGTTTAACCCTCAGCTGGTGGCTTTTTGGAGTCTTCACCTGCATCTGTTTCATCAGGGCTAGATCTAAAGATCCCTGATTTTCTCTGCAAGAAAGCAGCAAATGTCTCTAAGTATATATAGGCACATGGTGTGATAAATAGCGTCATCACCTGTGAAAAAATAAGTCCTCCAATAATCGCAGTACCTAGGGGAATACGCCCTTTAGCCATAGTCCCGCCAACTCCTAGAGCAATAGGAAGTGCTCCCATAATAGTTGATAAAGTGGTCATTAAAATAGGTCTAAAACGCAGTGCTGCAGCTTTATGTATAGCGTCCGAAGGCGATGTATCGGGTTCATGAAGTCTGATCTCATTTGCAAAGTCAATCATCATGATACCATTCTTTAAAACAATACCGAGCAGCATGATCACTCCAACAAATGCATATAGAGATAGGGGCATCCTAAAGACAAAGAGTGAAAAAAATGCCCCTAAAACAGCAGGAGGAAGTGTCGATAGCACAGTCAAAGGGTGGATGAAATTTTCATATAGGATACCCAAGATCAAATAAATTACAAAGATGGCAATTACGAGTAAGAATTTTAATGAAGCAAATGATTGTATGAAGATATTTGCACTACCTTCCACCCTTCCGTGAACATCATCTGACAGTGTAGCGGCAGTCAACGTTTCCAGTTTAGTTAGAGCTGTTCCCAAAGGCTCTTTTGGTGGGAGATTAAATGAAACTGTAACAGATGGAAGACCATCAGTATGGTTGACATTGATAGGTCCAGAACTATGGGTTACATTGACCACAGAATTGATAGGCACCATATCCCCAGTTACTGAAGATTTTGCATAAATGAGTGAAAAATCTGTGGGGTCTGTGCAAAATCGTTCATCTACTTGCATCACCACGTAATACTGGTTTTGAGGAGCATTTAACATGACAGCATAGGTCTCCCCAAATGCTAGTTTAAGAGCATTTTGTATATCACGTGCTGTGAGTTGGTATGAACGTGCTTGTTCACGAAGAATTTCAACTTCTAGTTGAGGCTGGTGCGGCTGCAAATCACTTGATACTTGAGCAAATGTAGAATCTGTTTGCATAGCAGCGATTAATTTTACAGCATCTTTGTAAAGGTTCTCAGGGTTAAAGCTCTCAAGGGTATATTGATATTGACCCTTTCCTGAAGTACTAGAGCCTATTTGCAAATTTATAAAGGGGTAGATCTTAGGGAAAGCTAAAACTCCTGGCCATTGATTTAAATCTTTCCAATATTCTTGAACAATTTCTTCAATAGGTCCGCGCTCTTTAGGAGGCTTTAGATTTACAAAAATCATTCCTTGGTTTGCTGTTGGGACTCCTACCATCGAAACAGTTTGCTCGATCTCTTCCTTTCCTTGAAAATAACCTGACATGGCATCCTGATAGCGCTCCATTACAAACGGAGAAGTAGACTCAACAGACTGCAAAAATATTTGAACAATACTAATATCTTCTTCGGGTAAAAATGTTTTGGGGATGTGCATATAAAGAAAAACATTAGCAACCACACAACCGAGCCCAAGCATGACCAGCATAAACTTATGTTTGATTCCCCAAGTAAGGCTTTTTTCATATTTACCTATTAAAAAAGAGTTAAACTTCTCTGAGTTCTTTTCCATCCAAGATTGTTTTTTAGTTGACATTGGAGGAATAAAGCGACTGCAGAGCATTGGAGTTAGGGTTAATGAGATAAAAGCTGAAATACTTATCGCAATGATGATTGTCGCTGCAAACTCATGAAATAGTTTTCCAACCACTCCTGCCATAAAAAGCATGGGAATAAAAACAGCACAAAGAGACAGAGAAGTTGATAAAACTGTAAAAGAAATTTGCTTGGATCCATCAAGAGCAGCCTGATAGGGCGTCTTCTTTTCATGGACGTGGCGAACAATATTTTCTAAAACAATAATCGCATCATCAACTAAAAAGCCAATAGATAAAGTTATAGCCAAAAGTGAAAGGATATCTAAAGAATACCCTAGAATGTACATAAAGGCCCAAGTCCCAATAATAGTTAGAGGCAAAGTAATCGAGGGGATTATGGTATCGCGAAGTCGGCCAAGGTATAAAAAGATAATAGATACAACTAAAATCATAGCGATTAGAAGTGTAAATTCCACATCTTTAATGGACTCTTTAATCCAGAGAGATTGATCGTAGGGAATTATCATCTCCAAATTCCCAGGTAATTGTGGCTTATACTCCTCAAGCTTTTGGTTTAGTCGCGCCACGGTGTTAATCGTATTAGCATCATCTTGCCTTAAAATAGCAAGAACACAACAATCTGAAACAGCTTCAGGAGTAATAACCTTAAAAAATTCCTTATCATTTTGAATGCCATTTTCAGCATAACCGATATCATTAACTTTTACCGGCTCTCCATCACTATATGCTACGATTAAATTCCCATATTCTTCAGCATTAAAGAGCTGAGCAGAAGATTGGATATTAAAAAGTTTGTCTCTTCCATATAAATTCCCAACTGGCAGATCAGGATTGGCATTTATAAGGTAGTCATCAATGTCATTAAAGCCAAGGCCTCGTGCAGCTATGGCCTGTGGATCCAAATAAAGTCGCACGGCATGAGCAGAACCATATGCATACACTTGTTCAACTCCTTCAACAAGTGATAGACGTTGGCCCAAGAAAGTGTAGGTCCATTCATAAAGATTGGCACGCGTTTCAGTTGGAGAAGTCAAAAGAATATAAATAATAGGCGTTTGAGAAGGGTTAACATTTGTGTAGCTAGGTAACGCAGGCAGGTCAGAAGGCAGCTGGTTTTGAGCTTCGTTAATTCCCTGCTGAACTTCCTCCATTGCCTTTATAATATTCTTTTCAAGATTGAATTGAATAATAATTTGAGACGATTGATAGGAGCTCTGTGATGTAATTATATTTACATCACTTACATTGGACATAAACTGGCGCTCTAGTGGACCCGTGATAAGGTTTGCCATTTTCTCAGCACTAGCACCAGGAAAGCTTGTGTTAACCTGGATTGTGGGGAAACTAATATTGGGGAGTGCGCTTGTTGGAATTTTAAAGTAAGCAGAAGCTCCAAAAAATAGTAGGGCAATCATCAAAAGTGTAGTCATTACAGGAAGTCTAATAAATGGGCGTGAAATATTCATTAGAGGCCCTTCTTCAAGTCGTTTCGAACAACTACTTTATGTCCTTTTACTAAACCAAGCTGACCAAAAGTTACCACTTGGTCTCCTTGTTTTAGACCCGATAAAATTTGTGTTTCACCCTCAAAGAGCTCTCCAGTTATTACATTTATTGGTGTCACTTCACTCTTTGAATTTACAACCCAAACAAGGTCTCCATTTGGTCCAGGAAGTACTGAACTATCAGGAACCATTAAAGTGTTATTCATCATATATACAATGATTCTGATTCTAACAAATTGCTCAGGCCAAAAACGAGTATCTGGATTGGGCAGGATTGCTCTTGCTCCAATCATTCCTGTATTGGGATTTACAGTGTTGTCAAGCATTTGTAAACAGGCCGTTGTTTTTAGAGAGGTATTAGGAACGTAAGCTTCTATTTTTAGAGGAGCCATCTGTTGGTGTTGAAATACTGTATCAAAATATCGTTCAGGGAATGAGAAATCGAGATATAATGGATCAATTTGGTTAATGACAAGAAGGTCTGAGCCAGCATCAGTAATGATATTGCCCTCATCGATTAAGCGTTTTCCAGCTATTCCAGTAATTGGAGCAGCTAATGTGCAATATCCAACATTGATCTCTGCAGAATATATTTCAGCTAGATCTTGGTTGATTAAGGCTGCATAGTTTTGCATCTCAGATACATACTGCTCATAGTCTAGTTTAGATACAAAGTCATCACCAACAAGCTGTGAGTAGCGATCAGCCCTACTTTTATTGTAAGCATAAAGAGCTTCATTTTGACGTAGGGTGGCTACAGCCTTATCTAAAACAGCTTGGTATGGATCAGGGTCAATTGTAAATAACAGCTCTCCTTGGTTAACCTTATGTCCTTCATTAAAGTAAAAGCCTGTAAGTTCACCTTGAATCTGTGCTTGAACAGTAACGCTTCTGTAGGAAATAAAATGACCCAGGGTATCAATATAGTAGGGGATGTCTTTTTCTTGTGCAGAAGCAGTTCGCACTGGAGATGGAGGGTTTTCTTTGGGGGCCTCTTGTTTTGAGCAGCCACCTATCAAGATGAGCATAAAAGTAAATATTAAGCTGATCGTTTTAATTTTCATAGCATCCTCTAAATTGATAAATACTGTCCCACTGCGAACCATCATGCGGAGTAATGAGGGAACCAGTTGCATATGCTAAGTTAGTTAAAGATACAAATAAGTCTTTTACTGAAACTGTATATTTTGTTCTAGCATCACTTAAAGAGGTCTGGGCTTGCATCACATCAATGATATCTCCAGTACCTACACGGTAATTGCTCAAAGTGACATCAAATTCCTCTAATGCAGAATCTAAAAATGCAGCAGAATACTCAACTCTTTGAATCGCATTCATAAAATTTGTATGGTATATAGATACTTCTTGTAAGATTTCATCTTGTTGTTTTTTGAGCTGGGCTATCGCTTGCTTGTACATCGATTTGGCTTCTCGAATTTTATTGCGGTAGTGAAATCCAGAAAAGAAAGGAAAGTTAACCTTAAACTCACCAGTATAGTTTAAGTTACTGGGATATGGGCCATTAAAAGATGCATAATCCAAATCTAGGCTTCCTTCAACTTTCGGTAAAGAGTTGAGCCTTGCTTGGTTAAGCGCAGCTTTTTTAGATTTAAGATCTGACTTGGAGCTTAAGATATCGGGGCGACACTCTATTGCGATATCGATGAGCTCATTCAAGTTAGAGACGAAGCTTTTATCTGGCAGCTCGCAAGGGAAATTCTGTGTTGTAAATTTTACATATCCAGGCATACCCATATCTGTAGCTAGCTGAATACGAGAGACGGCAGCTGTATCTTCTTGATCTACAAGATTTACCTGAGCTTGCAGGTAATTAGTTTTAGCCTGAACAAGCTGCGTAACATCTCCAACTCCTACTTTAAGTTTTTTCTCTGCAGATTCTAAAATAAGCATAGCATCTTGAACATCTAGCTGATCATTAGCAAGGGTTGCCTTTTGATAGAGGTTGTCGTAATAATCGTTGGTGATAAGTTGCACAATATTTTGGATCTCTTGGTTATAAGACCAAGCCATTGCAAAAAGGGTTTGCAGTGCACTCTCACTTTGTGCATTGCGCGTACCAAAATCCCAAAGGGTATAGGTTACATTGAGGCGAGGACCCCAAGTGGTTAACCATTCGTTAACAATCTTATCCGGAGGAAGTGCTAATCCTCTTCGTTCACGATCCAAATAACCTGAAGTATTGATTGTAGGAAAAAAATCTTCCCTTGCTAGTCCAAGTTCTGCAATGGAACTTTGCAGAGCACACCAACTAATGCTTGTGTCGGGATTGTTTTTTAAGGCAAAAGAAATCGATTGAGCTAAAGATATATCTCCCTCATAGATGGCAGGGTCAATGGTTTCCTCAGAGTGAATCTTATCAATAGTCTTAATGCTTTTTTTAGGAGGGTTCCAAGTCTTTCCAAGAGCAGCTGGCATTACTGCTTTAGAAGAAATGGAGGCAAAAGGATAGGTGCAGCTTGTAACAAGCAGAGAAAAAGCTATTAGAATAACTAAAAGAGTGGGTGCTAAATTACTTTTCCAGTTACCCATAAATTACTTTTGAGTCCTCCTTTCAAAACCCCAATAGCATTCAAATAAAACGATCAAGTGCCAAATTGATCAAAAAGTCTCCTCATAGATCGGCAGATAATATTTAGCAACCCTATTTATTTAAGGTCTTTCTTAGGTCTGAAAAAAAAGTATGTAGAATTTCAGATTGCTCTGAATCAGGAAGCACATTCTTTTGATGCGGTTTTTGAGAAAGGGGAAGATTTTCTTTCCATGGAAGAGGAAAGTTGTTTTGAGGAATACTTTGAGATGGGGCACTCTTTGCAAAGAGATCTAAAACTTGACTTAAGCCTTGCGATGAGTTTGAAAGTGAGGTTGTAGCTCCCAGAAGGCATAGCTGAGCAGTCGCAGTTGCCCAGTCTGCTTGCAAAGCATTCAAATCTCCATAGAGTGGGATTTGAAAGAGAAAATTTTGTGGAAGCTGAGTAAACCCTAATGTCTTTTTGAGGGTTTCTTGAGTTAAGGCTAGGTAAAAGGATCCTTTGTTTCGAGGAATTGAATAATCACCCCAAAAAGCAATATGATGAGCATCATTGATTAAAAAGTCCAAACGCTTTGTTGAAACTATACCCTTATGGAGCGAGAAACAAATTGGAGTAAGCCAAATATCTAAGGAGTGAGAAGACGGGGCCTTTAAAAGAGCCATGAGTTTGTTGAGGTTAGGATTGGGCTCTAATTTGAGCTTTTCAACTTCTAAAGTGGCACATTCAATATTAACATCCTGAGCACTAAAAGGGGTGACAGGTAAATAAAAGTTATTTTTAGGGACAGTTATTTTTATTGAGGTGTTATCTAATTGTGCTGAAAGAAAAAGAGGGTTTATCTTTTGTAGCCAAAGCCTTGATTCGTCAGTAGATAGGTTGAGTTGTGCTTTAAGATCTTTATCTAGGGTTACATGGTCTTTTTCAAAGTTTAGTGCAAAACGAGAATTTAAATTTATGGAGTTCAATTCAAATTGAAGAGGTCCTCTTCCTGATTCAAGATTTGCTGTGCAATTCATGTTGAAAGAAGAACCTAAGAGCTGTGGTAATGAGGGAAGCTGGGGAGAATTGAAGCTGATAAAATCATGAAGGATTGCAGTTGGAAAATGCTCAAGTTGACAATTGATAAAACCATTAATTTTATGGTTGATCGTTGCTGTAGTTGCATTAAAGGGTTCTGTGAACTCTGCAGAGAGGTAGGCACCTCCTTTTTCACCTTCAGAGTTGTTTGTGCTTGCAGATAGATCCAATTTTAGATTTTGGGTAATGTCGGATGTATTAAATGAACCATAGAGATCAAAAAGAGAGCCCTTATTACTTACAAACTTATCCACAGAAAAATTGCCATCAAAAGATAGTTGAAAGTCATTTAAATGTTTTGGAATGTTCTTACTTAGTTTGTTTATGTGTGCCTTTAAATGAAGTGGTTCTTCTAAAAAGAGTGTGGAGTCTAGATCTTTTTTTAGGGCACGTGAGACAGCAAAATATCCAGCTGGAGACATGAAATAATCAAGTTCAATGCATTGGTCACCAGATTGGATTTTATTTCCTATTGAAAAGTTACCTTTGGAATGTAAGATGGAAGATGATAATTCATAAGAGATGATTCCATTAATAGAATCATTTTTTTGAAAGTTTGATGAAATAGAAAGGTCAAGTGTTGGGCCGAGTATGGATTCATAGTCATAGGTATATGGCGTAATAATCTTAAAAATATTTGGAGGTAACTTCTTAACATCTGCAGCAAAGTTATACTTTGCATCAGCAAAGTTTAGACGTCCTGATTGGAGTAGCGATTCGCAGACAAGAGAAACATTCTCGAGAACCTGGTCTGATTTAGCTGTAAGCTTAAGATAGTTTGCTTGCCCGCAGTACTCAAATACGGCTGAAAAATTTTTAAATGTATGGGTAAATGAGTCTGATGATAAGTTAAGGTTATCGGCTGAAAATTTTCCATTAAGGTTTAGAGTAGAGAAATTTAAGTCTAAAAGATTTATGGAGCAAGGGTTGATTTGAAGAGTAATACGTGGTGATTCAATAACGCTTTGAGTGCTTGGAAGAAATGCAGGGTTGTTCATCGATAAAGTAGCTTCTTGCATCAGCTCATAGTTCCAATGCCTATCTGCGTATCCATTAAGTGAGACAGTCCAGTTTGGGGCTTTAAAGTCAGTTTGGACTTGGCAGGGAGATCCTTTGAGATATGCTAAGAAATCATTGAGCTTAAAGGTGGAGGCAATACTCTTATCTAGCTGATAAAAAGGGAGGTCACTTGGCAAATCTACCTGAGTAGATAAAAGAAGTTCAACATTTGATCCAGCACTTGAGCAAAAATGAGCTGATGATTCATTGACATGACAAGGTTTATAGTCTGAAAGAATAAAATCAAACGATGCAGAGTCTAGATTTAAATCAAGAGCCTGTAATTGCATCTGCTTTTGGTTAATGAAGAATTCGCACTGATTTAGTTTTCCAGTTAAAAGAAAAGGGTGAAGAATCGAGAGTTTAGGTGACATGGCTTTTTGTGCAAGCACAGGCGTTGCTCTAAGTTCTACAGTAGACGGAGAAGAAAGTATGAAGTGCTTTTTATCTTTTAGCTTCCATGACATCTCAGGTATATTGAGCCTAGAAGAATTAAAGGCAAGAGCGATGTCTGCTGATTGTAGAGATCCCTTAATTGTAGAATCAATATTTAAAGTGGGGCCTAATAGTTCTGTTGCTAAAGATTTATTTTTGAATAGGGTAAGTACAAGTTTAGTTGGAAAGTCTTTTGCTTGAGCTATAAAGTGAGCTTTGACTTGATCGATGCCGAGAAGTTCCATTTGGTTGTCGATAAGCTTTGTAAGCTCTCCGTCAAGCTTTAGATGAATAGGCTTGTTATCTTCGTAAGCTAACGCGTTTAAATGTAGTGTCAAGTTTTCATTTAAATCAAAGGTGTCGATAGTTCCTTTTATTTGTTTTATTTCAAAACTTGAGAATCTCTTGTCTCCAAGAAATTTCATGGGTGATAAAGAGAACTGGGCGTTGCAAGAGAGGTTGTTGAAATTAAAATTGGACAAGTCTAATGGTGTTGTTAGTCGATCGATTTGTATGAGAGCATCTGTAGCCTCATTAATTGAAAGAGTAAGCTTGCTCGAAATGGCTTGAGAGACATTGGCAATAAATGCTGGCCTTATGCGAAGTCTGGCAGTAGATGGCTCAGTTAGGAAAAATTGGTTTTGTTGTAGGGCTCCGGCAAATTGAACTTTTAAGTCATTTGCATCTACTGATAATTGAATCTTAGACTTATCTTTGAGGACATGCAGGTTTGCTTTGAGCGTCAAAGGACCGCCTGTTGCGTTTGAAAAAATTTGGCTTAGATTTGGGTTATACAACCTTAAAAGGTGATCAATACCTTGACTAGGAAGGTTGGTTACTTGTGCGCCCAAATTAATATAGCCCTCTGGAGATAGAAAAAAGATTTCTTTATCAAGGGGGGTTATAATTAGCTGACCCTTCTCATCAAATCCTCCCATCTCTAACTTCAAGTCTACAGCGCCTGAGAGGTTATTTTGAGAAGTCTCACAAGCAAGGTGAGCAATAACTGATTTGCGTTGTTTAAATAGTGTACAGCTGAACTGTATGTCTTTGAAATAAATAGGGTCATGTTCTTGTGACTGAATCAAAAAGCTGGAATTGTCTATATGGAAGTCACCAGAGAAAGGTTTTTTGAAAATAAAGGCAGGATGAGCTCTACTTTTAGTATTTTGAGCCTGAACAAAAGAAGTAGTATTTAAGCTTGTCGTAAGGTTTGTTGGTAGCCCTCTAGATGCGAATATATTTCCAATTAGTCCATCAATAGAGGTTTGTTTAAAATCATTTTTCCCTGAAATTAAGTCCAACAGTGAAAGAGATGTTTTTATACTCTTGATAGATACGATTGTTTGCCCGTCAACATCGCTCAATTTAATATCTTCAAATCTTTGATCTCTAAACCATGAGAGTTTAGATTTTCCAATAGCCAGATTTCCATTAATCTTTTTGTTAATTTGGCTCTCTAAAAGACCTTTTGAAAGAATAAAAGGAAATAAGGCTAGAAAGATAACCCAGAGGCTAAGAAAGATTAAGAAAGCTCTAACTATAAGAGTTTTTCTTTGTTTTAAAAATTCGAAAATCATGGTGGGCTTTTGAAAATAAATCATGAGTAGAAAATACCAAGAACAGTACTACTCATCAAGGATCTTTTAAGATTTTTTTTCATTACTCTGGGAAGGTACAACATTCTCTTGTATGAGCTTGCACCCTTTGTCAATTTGATGTTTGAGAATAAGCTTAGGGTTGACCTCTAGAACATATTGGTAGGGCTTGCTTCCACAGATGTTTTTTCTTGAGTAGGGGATACCGTACTCGATGTCTACAATTTCATAATTGCCATCTAAAAAAATGAGCGCTAAGGGCACATGAGTCTGATCCATCCAAAAAGGATAATAGCCTGGTTTATCAAAGACAAAGAGCATGCCTTGCTCTTCTTCTAACTCGGTTACATTTTGAAAGCCGGCTTGCCTCTCTTGTTCGGTGCTAGCAATTGTGGCATGGACCGGAACTTGATCAGTTGGAGTCTGAATAAAAAAGGAGGATAGAGCTAATAGAGAAGTAAGAAACATCAGTGCCCGTCAAGTAAATCGTGGTGGGGGGTTGGCATCCACTCTGGTTTGCGGAAGAAATATATAATCATTGGAATAATTGTTAAAATGACAAACCCTAAAATCATAAACAGCTCATATAAAAATATATTACGTATTTCAAGTTGGCTTGGCGGAATAAAGCCAACGACAATGGCAAAAGCAGCGGCAACAATACCTGTACCTGCTATAATCCACATCCCCGCATTTCCTTTAGATACGCGATATTTTCTAACAACATTGGGTTTTTTATAACGAAGCTTAATGCCGGCTAAAAACATTAAAATATACATTGCAAGATAGAGCTGAGCACTTAAGGCGATTAAAATCCAGTAGGCTGAGCTTAAGGTGTCCATAAAAAGAAAAATAATACCGGTTAAAGAGACCACTATCGCCTGAAAAATAAGAATGTTTGTGGGTATATTGTGTTTGTTGACTTTCTGTAAAATGGGAGGTAGGCTTCCATGGCGGCCTGTAATAAAAAGTCCTTTTGCAACTCCTAGCACCCAAGCATTTAATTCACCTATTGCTCCAATCGCAATTAAAAAAGCAACAAGCGGAATAAGCCCAGCCATCTTAAAATAGGTTAAAATCGTAACAAATGCTTCCATAATCCCTGTAACGAGGGAGATGTCTTCTCTAGGTATGACAAATGTAATGGCAAGTGAGCCAAGGATAAATAGAACTAAGCTAAAAACAGCAGCTAGGAAAATGGCTCTAGGAAAATTTTTTCTAGGATCTTTAACATCTTTTGCGTGCACAGCTGCGACTTCTAGGCCGCTAAATGCCAAGAACATCCCTGTAAGGAAACCAATGTTTTTCATGCCCGATAATTCAGGCAGGACATATTTCCATTCTAAAGTGACATTTAAAGGCATGCCGGTGCAAAGCCATATGATACCCAAGATAATTAAGAAGATTCCGGGAATAATGGCCCCAATAATGACGCTTGCTGAGCTAAACCAACCCGAAGTTTTAACGCCATAGAAATTGAAAAGGGTAATGGCCCAAAAACCAATTAAAATAACAGCAAGTGTGTAGCCGCGGTTGGTTAAAAGATGTTGAGCTTTAAATGCATAAACAAAAAGAGTGCCAATGAAGGAAAGCATAGCAGGATACCAAGGAAGATTGTGAACCCACTGGAGCCAGATAGCTAAGAACCCCCAACGTTCACCAAAGGCTTCTCTAACCCATATATAAACACCCCCAGCTTTTGGCCAACCTGTTGCAAGCTCAGCAGCAACCAGTGCTGTTGGAAAAATAAAGACAAGGGCTGAGATAAGGTAATATGAAATGGATGAGAGGCCATATTGTGCAACCAGTGGCATATTTCTTAGACTTGTTATTACTGCTAGGTTAAGGGTAGCTAGCACAAATATACCCAAGACGCGCTTAGGGCGCACCGAGTGGTGTTCAGTCTCTTCAATATGCATAAGGGTACATCCTTTGGAAATTTTCACATTTTACATATATTTTAGAATTAGGTAAAGGGGTGAGTATGCAAGAACAAATTCAAATTTCAATTAAAGCCCGCTGGTGGACTCTATTTGCTCTTAGCGGATCTCTTGCACTTGCTTTTTTAGATCAAATGAATTTGCCTGTTGCTCTTCCCACTATTCAAGTTCAGCTTAATTTAAGTACTCTGACACTTCAATGGCTTATCAATGCATATCTGCTTTCCTGGGCAGTGTTTGTTTTGACTGGAGGCTACCTTGCAGACTGCTTTGGATTAAAAAAAATCTTTAGCTTGGGAATTCTAATTTTTGGTTTGGGCTCACTTGGAAGCTGTTTTGCTTTCAATGGATGGTGGTTTATTGCCTCTAGGGCAATACAAGGGTTTGGAACAGCGCTTATGCTTCCTGCTGCAATCGGAATTTTGGTTTCTATCTTCCCAAAAAACCAACACGGTAAAGCTATAGGTATCTATTCAGGAGTTGCCTCAATATTTTTGATTATCGGACCTTTGATGGGGGGTGTCTTTACTCAATTCTTGAGCTGGCGATGGATCTTTTTAGTAAACATTCCCATAGTCATGTGCTCATACATCATTTTAATATCAGCTCTACCCGTGATAGAGCCCCATAAGAAGAAATTTGACTTTAAAGGATTTCTCCTTTTCACACTTGGCTTTCCATGTATTATTTTAGCTTTGATGCAGGGAAACAAATGGGGCTGGGGACACTGGGCCATTATTGGTATGTTTGCATTCTCTGCTATTGCCCTGATTGTATTTATCCGTGTAGAAATGAATACCCCAGCTCCTTTTTTAGAGCTTTCGCTTTTTAAAGAAGAATCCTTTTTAGGTTCGAATATCATCTTCTTTGTAATCCAGTTTATTTTGATTCTTCCTGTCTATTGGGCGATGTTTTTACAAAGAATACTTTCCTACTCTCCTTTGATTGCCGGTTTGTATGTCATGGTGGCTGTTGTTCCGCTTGTTGTTATTATTCCCCTAGGAGGTTTGTTATCAGACCTTGTTGGGCATCGCCTTCCAGTTGTTTTAGGTTTATTTTTAGTTCTCCTATCTATGGTTTGGTTTTTTATTTTCGATCAGCTAACTGCAAATTTATTAGTTCCTGGTATGATTGCATTTGGAGCTGGAATTGCCTTAGTCTTTGCTCCGATTAGTTCCTGCGTTGTCGGTGGGGCAGACCCTGAAAAGAGAGGGATAGCCTCTGGTGTTTTAGGTTGTATTAGGCAGTCAGGTGGGACAATGGGAATGGCAGTCATTAGTGCCATGTTATCTAACATACGCGCTCATCACTT
>JAAZZY010000003.1:0-6791 GCA_014239035.1 Chlamydiia bacterium | reverse complement strand
TCTGTGTGCAATTATGGTTTTCATCGTAATTTTGGTTGGGTGGAAAACTATTCCTAAGAAGCTTACTCAGAATAAATAGGGCTTACCAGAGTACTTTTTTTCATATGTTCTTCATTGAAGAATGGGCCAATATTAGTTTGATGACAGACACTCTCAAAAGGAAGGAGCTCACGATCAAGTTCAATTAAATGTCTGTAAATCAATTTCCCCTTTGCATCCAGCTGGTCTACATCGATAACAACATTTCTAAGAGTACTTAAACCCATATTACATACCTTAATATTAATGAATCCATCTTCAGTAAAAAGAGATTCGACGTCTAAGGTTTGTATGCCATGAAGGGCAAGGCCCAGCTCTTTGAGTTTAGAAGTTGCTTTTTGCCCGCCAGGTGTATTGGAGATGCTAGCTTTCCTAAAATTTTGAATAGCCGCATGGTGGTGATCTTGGTGATAATCAATTTCACCTAAAGCATAGTAGGCTTCAGCTGTAGGTAGAAGAGAAAGACTTCTCTCCAGATCATTAGAAGCTTGAGCAAAATCGTCGAGTTGTTCTTTGACAAGACCCCGCTGAAGGTAGTTATCAAAATATCTGGGGTTAATCTCTATGGCGCGGTTTAGAGTATTTAGAGCATCTAAAGTATAGCCCAATTTAAAAAAGGCTTTACCCTTGAGAAGGTAAAAGTGAAACTCTGTGGGGTCGATATCTAGTCCCTGCTCGGCCAGTTGTACTGCAGTCGCATACTTTGCATGGAGAAGGGCGTGATATCCTTCATCTAATTTTTCATAGACAGGAGCTTGCTGCCTTAAATTTTCCATTTTTTGGTTAAAGAGGTTAACTTCAGTAGCCCCTAAAAGAGACTGCTTGGATATGAGTTCTCTGCTAGTTTGTATGCGCTCTTCTGATGTGGGGTGTTTAGCTAAAAAGCCACCTTTCCAATTACAATTCTTGCAAACATGGTACTGGTAGACTCTTTCGTTGAAATCAGAAAGTCCTTGAGTGCTATAGCCCATCTCAGAGATTTGCATTAAAGCATTTTTATCTGCTTGCATTTCAGACTGGAGGTTGTATTTTAATGTCACCAAACCAGAGCCTGATCCGAGTGCACCTACTAGAAACTCTTTGTTATGGGCATCGGCTAAAATGTTGAGATTGACGGGCCCTGCATTTATTTCAACTTCTTGAATATTTTCAGCCCCATGATTGTTTGACACATGAGCAACTTCATGGGCTAAAATAGCCATGAGCTCGGCTTCATTTTTAAGTTCTACAAGTAAGCCTCGTGTTAAGGCTATTTTCCCCTTTGGAAAACTCCAAATGTTGGGGATAGAGCTATTGACAACGATAAAGGTAAATTCGTTGCTAGGTAGATCCTGCTGTCTGACAATCTTTTGGCCTAGTTGGTTAACATAAGCTGTAAGTTCAGGATCCTTTTGGTAGCTCCCTCCATATGCCTGCTGAGAATATAAAAAGTTTTTATCATTATTTTTGTCTTGCTCATCAACTGTGAGGTTGACAAGGCGGTGACTATTGCGTTGATGATATGAACAAGCTGGCAGCAGTACTATTGCAGCAAGTACTGGGAGTATCAAAATGGTAGTTAACAGGGTGCTTTTTTTTTGCATATCTGACTTTTTGCCGCCAATTTTGTTAGTTTTAGTTTTATTGTATTAACAAATTTTTTACCAGTAATTAAGTATTTTCCACCAAGTGCCCCCAACAAAGACCCATATAAGTATATTACAAACGCTTATAATGAGGCCAATCTGCCACCATTTTTTTAGCGAGACATAGCCTGCGCTGAAGAATATAGGTGCCGGTCCACAACTATAGTGTGTCAATCCTCCAAACAAGCTGCTAAAAAAAGCTAAAATTAAAACAGATAAGATAGCAGGTGCTCCAACCTGGATAGCCGCTGCTAAAAAAGCGGAGTACATAGCTGTTAAATGCGCAGTGTTGCTGGCAAAAAAGTAGTGGCTATAAAAATAGAGTAGGATCATCACGATCAAAGCAGACATCCAAGGCATCGATGATATATAAGTAACAATATGCATAGAAAACCATGTAAAGAACCCGAACCTTTTTAAGGATGTCCCAATTGCAACTAGTGAACCCAACCAAAATAAGGTATCCCACGCATTGGTTTCTTTAAGGCAATCTTTCCAATTAATGATCCCAAAAAAGAGCAGAGCTATTAATCCAATCATAGCAGCTACAGTGTTTGAGATTTTTAAATAAGAACCAAAAAGCCAAAGGCTTAAAACTCCGGCAAATATGCCGATCATCATCCACTCATCCTTAGTCACGGGGCCAAGATTTGTTAATTTTTCTTTGGCAAGCACAGGAGCCTCAGGAGTCTTTTTTAGTTTAGGTGGGATGATTTTAGATATCACAAAGGGAACGATAAGTAGACTTGCAAATCCCGGAAGACAAGAGGCTAAAAACCAGTTACCCCAGGTTAGTGTCACACCAAATTCCTTGGCTATCTCAACGGCTATTGGGTTTGCCGCCATCGAAGTTAAAAACATGGCGCTAACAACAACCGTTCCTTGAAAAACGGAAATGATTAGAAAACGTCCTGTAGTTTTAGTGTCATCTTGCGAGTCATAGGTTTTTGCTAAAGCTAAAGCAATTGGAAAAATTATTCCTCCAGCTCTTGCAACTAAACTTGGAATAAAAGGGGCTAGGGCAAGTTCACTAAAAGTGATTCCATAAACAAGACCAATTGTAGTCTTTCCAAAAACTTTTACAAAAAAGTAGGAGGCTCTAGTTGCCAAGCCCGTTTTAATCAGGCCCAAGGCTAGAAAAAAAGATATAAAGATCAGCCAAATACTATGAGAGCTGAGACCCGCTGAGACTTCTTGAAAAGTTAGTGTTTGAGTTGTTATAGCTGTTACGGCTCCAATAAGAACCATAGGGCCAACAGGCAGGGGCCTTGTAATGAGCCCGGAGATGATAAACATAAAAATAGCAAATAAATGCCAAGCCTGAGGTGTTAGGCCGGTCGGAACTGGAATCATCCATAGACCCACCCCAACGCATGATGAAACAAGAAAAGGGATAGGCTTAGCCCCTTTCCACTTGGGTTGTTCGGCTGTGGTAGTTGTGCCTCTTTCGGGTATATTTGTAGGAGTATTTAAAGTTGTCATAATCAAATTTGTTTAATTTTTGTTTAATAGGTGTTATGAAAAAACTTGTTTAACATAAAAATGAAAACCTGAAAAGTATAAAAGATGTCTAATATTGTAGAATTAAATCTAAAAATAGTCCAGAGCGGCTTTCATAATATCACAGATGATATTGAAAATATTTTGAAAAACAAAATTTTACCCCATCATTTGAATTCAGGGATCCTCACACTTTTTTGTATGCATACAAGCTGCTCTCTTTTAATTAATGAATCCTATGATGATAGTGCCAAAAATGATTTAGAGAAATTTTTAGATCACCTTGCCCCAGAGAATCTTGAGTTCATAAGACATACTTTAGAAGGTTCTGATGATTCACCTGCTCACATGAAAACAGCTCTTTTACATCAAAGCATATCTTTAATTGTAGATAAGGGGGAGCTTGTTTTGGGAAGATGGCAAGGGATTTTTTTGGCAGAGTTTCGGAAAATGGAACATCAGCGGACTATTTTACTAAAATATCAACCAGATCAGAGTGGGTAACTTAATGATAGTAGTAGATAAGGAGATCGTTTTTTTGAGGTCCCTCAACTCTACATTGATACTCAATTTGCTCTTCTGTCCAACTAATCTCACCAAGATATGTATCGGGGTCACAGAGATGAGCCTGCGCGCAGATTAACTTGTTATGTTTTTTAAGGGAGAAATGAAACAACAAAACTGGGTTTTCAATGCCCTGCCTGAGATGCTCTAAGCTAATGAGATTTTTTTCTTTATCAATGGCCCAACGTAACTTGTTTGTAAAATGTATGTGTTCTTCGCTGTCACCCCAAAAGCCTTCTTCTGTAAAAATAAGTTCTCTATTAGATGGCTTTGAAACGTTTACTGAGCCTATTGCATGATTAGTTTTTAGGTTAGAATTCACCATAGATTGAGCTGAAATAGTTATCTTTTTAACACATGCAAGTTGCTGAAAAAAAGACTCTAAAATTTCTGCGAGGTTCTGCATAATAATTGTGGGTTATCTACTAAAAGATGATACATAAATAAAGATTAATAAAAAAACTCTTTAGTCTAAAGAGTAGTATTTGTTAACACTACCTAGAAAGAAAAAAATATTTAATATGTCACGTTCTCAAGATCAATATTCTTCTATCTACTATTCCACGTTAATTGCTTCGATAGGTGGATTTTTAATCGGATACTGCACTGCAATTATTGCTGGAGTGCTCCTTTTTTTAGATAATTGGTTTGAATTATCTGTGAGCCAGCAAGAAATTATTGTCAGCTCTGCGATTGGGATGGCGATTATAGGAAGTCTTATTGCAGGTATTTTATCTTCAGTTGTAGGCCGAAAGAAAACCATCATGGTTGCTGCAGTTTTTTTTGCGGTCTCTTCACTTACATCACTTTTCAGCTATAACTACCCCATGTTAATTCTAACACGAGCGATTATGGGATTGGGTATGGGTATGCTATCTGTTTCTGTACCTTTCTATATCTGTGAAATTGTCCCTGCAAATATTCGTGGTTCTTGCATATGTGTGATGATTTTAGTGCTCAATTTAGGGTATTTACTTGCGTATTTAATTAATCGTTCAGTTTCATTTACTTTAGGGTGGGAGTTTGCTCTTTCCGCAGCTTTTGTGCCTGCATTGGGCCTTTTCATTGGTATGTGCTATATGCCTGAGACGCCGCAATGGCTTTATTCTAAAAATAGAAAAGAGGAAGCAATAAAAGTCCTTCAAAGGCTGAGACGATTTTTGGATGTTGATTATGAAATTGATATGATGGAGAGTTCTTCACAGTTTAACCCAGAAAGCCAGTCAAAACTTTTTGGGAAAGGGGTTTTCAAGGCTATAACGGTGGGAACTGTAATTGCTATTTTAATGGAGGCAACAGGATGGCATGCAATATTTTACTATTTTCCGTTGTTGCTACAAAAGGATTCACTTTGGAATGCTAAGTCGGCAATTGATGCCGGTGCTTTTATAGGGCTTGTTGCTTTTGCAGCTTCGTTTTCAGCCATGCTTCTAGTTGATAAACTTGGGAGAAGAAAGCTTCTTATGTGGGGGTTATCGATCATGTGCGCTTGTTTAATACTGCTGGGCTTTCTTTCTCATGGTATTGTATATCGACATATAAACGACAATGTCATAGTTTTAATTTTTTGCGCATTTGCCGCTGGATTTGTGTTTGGATTGGGATCAGTGGGTTGGCTTATAATTGCAGAAATTTTCCCTCTAAAGATCAGGAGTATCTCTATCTCTGGTGTTATCGCCATAAAATGGTTTGTGAGCTATGTGAGCGTACGTTATTTATTAACTCAATATCAATTTATGGGTTCAAGCATTACTTTTTGGACCTTCGCTCTAATCTCAATATTAGGTATCGCATTTGTATATTATTTTGTCCCTGAAACTACAGGGATTAGTTTAGAAACTATTGAAGAATATTGGTTAGAAGATAAAAATCATGGAATCAAAATCTCAGAATAGCAGTTATTTATTATGGCCTTTTAGAGGGTTTGGATATTTTATTACTCATCCAAAAATGTGGCCTTTAGCTCTTTTTACAACATTGCTTTTTACAGCTATATTACTTGCTGTTTTTCTCTTTGTCATGGTCATAACCTGGCCCAACCTTGACTCTGGCTTTTGGGCAAAAGTTTGGGATATCTTAAAGTCTTTTGGTTATAGCACCACAGCCCTTCTCGTTGCGTTTATAGTTTTAATGCCCGTTGTTTTAACTTTAGCCCTAGATAAGATGCTTAGAAAAGTTTTGCTTGCAGAAGAGGGGAAGAGTGTTGAAGTTGGATTTTTTAGGTCTATGTACTCTGGAACAGTTGTGTTTTTTAAAACTATTTTCTGGCGAATATTTTGGCCAATTGTTGGGCTTATTTGCGCTATTTTCTTGGGGCCGATAGGGGCCTTTATTAGCCAGGTCGGAATCGGGCATCTTGCTATTATCGATGCGGTTGATTTAACGCTAGCGCTCAAAGGGCACTCTACAGAGAAAAGGATTTCTTTATACAAAGCAAAAAGAGGAGCAATCTTTTACATGGGCGTCTCTGCCGGTATCCTAAGCATGGGTTTATCTCTGACAATAATTGGATGGCTTTTATGGATCCCTGCAGTCTTTACAGGGGCAGCTCTTTGGGTTAAAGATTGGCCAGAGATTGAAAATACCCCTGCAGCTTAAAACTGCAATGTTGGCAGGTTAGTCTTCTTGCGGAAAGAAATCAGGATCAACAAAATTTACTTTGTCTATTAAACGCGCATAGCAATCGTTGAGATCATCATTTTTAACTTCAATCCACTGGAAGTTATCTTTTAAGTACCTTTTTATAGGGTTATATTGTGCTCTATAAATATCTAAGCGTTTCTTAACCACATCATAGTTGTCATCTTCTCTAGAGATTAGGTTGCCCTTGCAGTCATTGCATGTCTCTTTAACAAGAGGGGGGTTATAGGTTGCATGGTAGGGCCTAGAGCAATCAGAGCAAATGCGTCGCCCTTGAAGACGCTCTAAAATAACACTGTCGGCAATGGTAACGTTTACAAAGATGAGATGATCTTTGTGGGGAAAGGCGGCGGCAAGTTCTTCAGCTTGCGCTTTTGTTCTAGGAAAGCCATCTAAAATGAAGCCTTGTGCGCAGTCAGGATT
>JAAZZY010000039.1 GCA_014239035.1 Chlamydiia bacterium | reverse complement strand
AATGCTGACACTCTAAATCCTGTGTTCTACAATAAAGAGAGTTTGCTTAATCCCTTTTTCATTTGCATCGGAAATTCAATAGAAAAATAAACTGTATCCCCCTTTCCTTATATTATCTTTTGATGTAGAAGAAATTTTCATTATGGAGAGGGACCACCAGTGGAAAAAAGCATCCTAGTTTGTAAAGAGTCAAAAGCTGGCGAGACCCGTGTTGCTTTAATTCCTAAAGACGCAAAAGAACTCATTTGTAACGGTTTCACAGTATTTGTGGAACATGCAGCAGGCATAGGAGCGGGTTTTTCAGATCAAGATTATATCTCTAAAGGCTGTCAAATTAGGCCCCTTATAGAAGAGTCCATTGAGGGTTACCAGGATCTCTTTAATGGTGTTGATATTATTATTCGAGCCAAACGCCCTGATCTCGATCGTGAAAAACTAGAAAATAAAGCCATCAAAGCTAAGACAATTATGATTGGAGCATTGGACCCCCTTGAGAAAGACTCCTCTCACATTGAAGAGTATCATCAGGCTCAAATTCTTGCCTACAGCATCGATCAAATGCACTTAGAGCCAACTGATCCCATGAACATTTTAGCCTCAATGAGTAAGATGGCAGGAAAACTTGCTCTTTTAGATGCTAAAGAGAAATTTCAAGGTGATCCCAAAACAGCTCTTATAATTGGACTTGGGATTGCAGGGCAAGCAGCCTTTAGCGAAGCTCTAGCACAAAAGATGACCCCCATGGTTGTATCGACCCACCCGGAAGATCAAAAACTGGTAGAAGAGTCACAGGGGCATTTTTTTCTTTTAGAGAAAGCAAGCGACTTAAACTCTCAGCAGGCTCTTGTTCTAAAAGCTGCAATAGACGCCAATTTAATAGTTACTAGCGCACGTAGACCGGGTCAAAAAGCCCCCATTCTCTTTCCAAAAGAGAGTCTGGATAAAATGAAACCTGGCACTGTCATTGTCGATATGGCGCTCTCTGAAGGTGGTAATGTTGAAGGTAGCAAACACGATGAGACTCTAACGCTAGGAAGGGATGTTCTGGTTACCAATATAAGCGGCTATCCAAAGGCCTCCCCTACCAAGGCTAGTGAGCATTGGAGTGAAGCCTCTAAACTATTTATTTTGAGGCTCTCCAGCAATGAGCCCCCTCCTATATCTCCCTGTTAAATATTTTCTACTGTTAGGTGAGCCGCTCCATTTAAAGTTTGGTCAAGATGTAAACACGACAGCATCACCTAGATCCTCTACTCTAGCTCTGGCCACTTTGGGAAGACGTTATGACTTCTCTAATACCAACAATACTTGCCAAAGCATCACCATTTCACATAAAGATGATTTAACCGAAAGGCTTACTGCTGATTGCGTAACAGAAAGCACTCCTAGATCAACAACCTGGGTCCCTCAAGTTCTACAACCAAATCAAAATTATATCTGCCGCCCCTATGATGAAGAGCACACAGCTATGTATCTCTCCTACCGCCTCTCTGAATGAGCTGGGGGCAGAAGGCGATGCAAGCGCACTTGCTGACCACACGCCCATAGTTAAATGGAGGAGACTTCGCTTCAGCAAGCAGGCTCTACTAGTTGCATCTGTGGTTCTATCTTTGCTCCTTCTTAAATAGCAAACAGACCTACGCAAACACTAGGCAATTCTGTTCTTTTTTTGTACAATTAAAACTTTATGTTTACAGCAATTAACTAGTTAACAAAATTACGACATTAATGTATAATTACCTCTTTTAATTAACTAACTTAAAGCCATGTCTATATTAGAATCTACATTCACACGTTTTAATTCACTATCACCCTACGAATATTCTTATAATGACACTTCAAGAACGGGCTTTTCCTACTGGCGCATTGTCGACTGCTCGATGGATAACGGCTATGCTAAGACAGATACCAGCAAAATTGGCCCATTACTTGATAAACTTAATCAAGGAGCTGCAGAAGGAATAAAGTTTGATGCTAAGCACTTAGACTATCATCTATCTGGAGGTGTGTGTTCTGCTCACTCGCTCACTTTTATTCGTGACTATTTACAATCAGATATTAACCTCTTGCATCGCCGTGTTGTAACAGTTGCTCAAAGGTTCCGTCGGTCCTCATTAGACCTCAGAACATACCAAGTGGCCCTCAATACAATTTCAAAAGCTCAAGATGAACCGCCAACAGATTTCATGAAAGCAAAAGCTGAATCCTTAGCCTCTCTTCACGATCTGAAAATTGATTATGCCTCCAAAGGAGAGCTTCTTGTTGAAGACGATAATTACGGGCAAAAAGATGTCAACCGCTCAGAATTTTATAATGCAGTAGAGGCCCTACCTGAAGGTATATTTTTAGTTCGAGCTATTGCTAAAGAAAATAATTTTAGAGGTGAATACTACGGCCACTCAATGGTCTATATTAATGATTCTGTGGGTCACTATTTTTTTGATCCAGGTGATGGATGCTCTCAAATTTCAAATGGCAGAGTCAAAGAGGCTCTATGGAATCTTGTAGGTGATCCTAGTTCTGCTTGGGGATTAAACTATCCACGTTTTTATCGTATAAAACTAAAAGGTGAATCATGAGTTATATTCAAAGAGCTAACAATTATGTTTATGAAAGCATTTGGCCAACTCCAGAGCCTCAGGTAAAGCCTACACTTAATCAAGAGCTCGATGTTAAAGCTCTATTGAATGCTTTTGTCTCAAGCGACAATCCTGTTGGTGATAGCGCACTAGCATTGAAGAAAACAGCTGAAGCTTATTTTTTTAGCCTCGACTCTCAGACTTTGGTTGAACACTTTCTAAGCTTTGGTAGAAATTACAATTGTTATGATAACTACGATCAACCTCAAATTGAAAGAGCGAAAATTTTTCTCGAAAGGATTAAAGAAAAAGAAGGATTTAATCTGCTTGAAAAGCTTGATAAGTATGACAAGACTCTTTTAGAAGTCATATTTAAACACCTTATAGATTTTGATATCCCCGACTCCTACTCTTATAGGGAGACGCATAGATCAGCTGTTACTTCATTAGTAGATGATCTCTCAAGTGAAGAGTTTGACCTTTTATACCCTATACTTCTTGAATGTACAGCTCAAAAGCACCTTAAGTATGCTTATGAGGAGGACAATTTAACAACCTATTTAACTCTAAAAATTTCACCTAAGCTCTTTTCTTCCTTTGAAAACTTAAACATGTATTACAAGGCTGTTGAGAATGATTTAGATGATTATTCGTTCTCGTACAGGTTCTTAGGTTGGAATACAGAAGAACAAATAAATTCAGCGATATCTGAATCTCTTGAAAAGTGTTGGATCGCTGATTCTAAGTTGAGCATTCAAGAAGCTTTCAAGGCTCTTCAAAGCGCTCCAGTAATGCAACTATTTATATCGCCAAATAAGCTTAGTGGTCAAGCTGAGCAATTTGATAAAATGATCACATGTTTGAAAGGTATACTTATTAAGAAGGTCGAAAATCTTTTTAGTACTTGGTTTGAAGCAAGCCCTGGCCTTTTCGAAGAAAGAATTATTGAACTTATTGGCTGCCTGAAAATTTTTTTCTGTGCTTTATTAGAGGGTTCTTCAAGCGGTGATATAGTCGGAGACTGCTTTGCCGAAATAATCGAAAAGAAGGCCTTAGATAGTGACCTAACTCTTGAAAACTTAAGTACATCAATACTAGAAGCAGCCTTTTCTTTAGATTTTTTTGATGACTATCCTATTTCCTCTGAAGATCTAAAGATTCCTATAAACATCAAAAATGTGTTAAACGCTGCAAGAAGCAGTAAAAACACCATTATCTATACTACTTTTCTAGATAGTTTTCTAAGTTTGATGCTTCTTGAATTAAAAGCTCAATTTGATGACGTCTTAAAAATATCACTTAAAGATTGTCAAAGCTATTTGGCATCTTATGACATCGATTACGATCTCCTCCTAGATTTCAATGTTAAATTTCTAAATGGCTGCACTAAAAATGCTCTTATATCTCCCACAAAGCGATCAAAGAGTAAGAAGCTTTTTAAAGAACAGTTATTAGAAGAGTTTCTCATCGCCTGTAGAGGTACATCATACTATGATTATGACAGTGATTATGAATATGATAGCTCTTATGGCAACGATCAACCAGATTCCTCTGAAATATTTAGAACAGTGTTTAATTCGTTAGAGGATGGAGACCACAAGAGCGCTGCTGATACATTAGAGCGCATCCGCTACAGATACTATAACAATTCAGTTGAAAATTCCTCAGAAGCAACTGCTGCTCTTTTTAAAGGCATTGAAAAAAGTAACATCGTAGTTGTGAAACAGCTCATTGAGATTGGCTGTAGCCCTCTTGCTGAAAATACTTCCGGCAAATCAGCTCTTGCTTATGCTAAAGAGCTCAATCGCAGCCCTTGGTTTATTCAATATTTAGAAGAAAAGGTAAAAGAGCTTAAAGTTTAAATATCCCTCTATATTGCAGCACTTTAGGGCTAGGTCAATCTTTATCTAATCTTTACATTCTTGAGCTATATTCCCTCTTTACAAGCACAAAATTAGAAGGTTAGTTATGACTCCAACAGCTCTTGCAGGCTATTCAAACTTGCGCCATTTTCCTAAACAAGGAAATACAAATTCTCGTTCAAAACACCCCCCTTCTTCTCTAGATCAAAAAGCACGAGATAAAGCAGAAATAGCATACACCAGAAAGCCTCTTTTAATCTCGAGTGCCAGGGCAACTTACGGAGAAGTAAATACAGGTGCTGCGCTTATAAAGCTTAAAAAGCTCCAAAAAAGTGCTGCTAATGGAGTGAAATTTGAGCGAGGACGTTTAGAAAGCTCTTGTTACGGAGGGACCTGCTCAGCTCAATCATTAAGGTTTGCAGATGATGTAGCAACTTCAACGACAAAGCCTCTGCATAAAAGAGTTCTCCAGGTCGCTTCAAACAGTAAGGTTGCTGATATAGATCACAGAACTGATCAAGTCGCTTTAAATGCAATAAGCATGGACACAAGTAAAAGTGTTGATGATTTTTCAAAAGCTAAAGTCGAATCAATTGTTGCTCTAAGAAATTTTCAAGTACTCTCATCAACAAGTTCTCTTGAAGAGCTTCTCAATAATAAATCAATAGAAATGAGCGATGACAGCGAAGTTAACCTTTATAGAGCCTTTAAAAAAGTGGTATCACACCTCTCTGAAGGAATCTATTTTTCTCGTCTGCTTTACTCAGCAGATAATCATAAAAAAGAAGAATTTGGTCACTCTATCATCTTTATTAAATCTCAAGAAGGAAATTTTTTATGGGACCCAGCTGATGGGTTATATGAAATTCCGGCAAAAGAATTAACATCAACGCTATTCAAAATCTACAGAGATGTGACTGGTCGATGGATGCTTGAGCTTCCCAGGTTTTACAAGATAGCTAAAAAGGAAACAGAATTAAGCAGCCTTCAAATGGTTGAAAAGCTCCCGAGCTATGCGGCCTCTGCTGCTAGCAAGGTATATTCTCGTATTATTGGCTAGGTTTTCAAATAGATGCTTTCATAAATCAACATTCATATCTAAAAATAATAAATATTTTAATTCCCCACCTTTATGATTTCTTAACATTACTCCCCTATACTTACCCCTATTAAGAAACTTTACCCAATAGGGGAAACCATGGAAATTCAAAGAAATATTAACCATCCAGCTATGGGGCTGAATGAACCCGCACAGAGAACTTTAAAGCCTTTTCCTAAACATTGGGGTGCGCCACCGCCAATTCAAACGTGTGATTGGACTGAGCTTCCTGATGGATTTGGATTTGGAAGTAGCACTCTAAAATTTTGGATTTTAGATCATCTAAAAATTGATTCTACCTCAAACTCCCCAGAAGCAAATCAAATCGGCACTACTTCTTTCGGTATCCTGAAGCCTTTTCCTAAGCACTGGGGAAGTCCACCACAGATACAAACAAAAGATATGATAGAGCTTCCTAATGGATTTGGAATTGGAAGTAGCACTCTAAAATTTTGGATTTTAGAAAACATTCAACGTGATATAAAATCTTAATCAATGCTCTCGCATTGATGTTCTCACCTCTTCGCCAATAGGCGAAGAGGTCACTCTTTTACACCTCTAAATACTCTAGGTTTGAACTTAAGAACCTGTTGTAATATAGTCTCCTGGAAATATTAAGGAGATCTATGAAACGCTACGACATTGCTATTATTGGAGGAGGTATAATTGGTCTTTCAACAGCATATAGCCTACTTCGCTCAAATCCTGGCCTCAGACTTGCGCTATTAGAGAAAGAAGATCAGGTGGCCAAACACCAAAGCGGCCATAATAGTGGAGTTATCCATTCAGGGATCTATTACAAAAAGGGCTCTTTAAAGGCTAAGAACTGTGTTAGGGGGGTGAAAATGCTCCTAGACTTCTGTAATAAGCACAAGATCCCTTATGAACTATGCGGCAAAGTTATTGTAGCAACATCTACAGAAGAACTTCCACGGCTTACAGAACTCTATAAAAGAGGGCTAGCTAATGGTGTAGAGGGTTTAAAGCTTCTTAATAAGGCAGAGCTCAAAAAGGTAGAGCCTTATGCTCAAGGCATCCAAGCTATTTACTCACCTAATACAGGCATTGTAGACTATAAAAAAGTCGCAGAAAAGCTTCTAGAAGAAATTAAAGATATGGGCGCCTCGATTTATTTAGGTTCAAAAGTTTTGAAAATCACAGAAAATTCAACAGAGATCCTCATCACTATTCCCCAATCTGAGGTCATTGCAAAAAAGCTTATCAACTGTTGCGGACTCCACGCTGATACAGTGGCAAGAATGACCGCAACTTCCTTTAAAGAAAAAATCATTCCTTTTCGAGGTGAATACTATTTCTTATCGCAGGAAGCCGCTCCCATGCTCAAGGGACTGATATATCCTGTCCCGAATCCAAAATTCCCCTTCTTGGGCGTACACTTAACCCGAAGAATCTCGGGTGAAGTAGAGGCAGGCCCAAACGCTGTTTTAGCTCTTGCTAAAGAGGCCTACAGTAAGGGTGGGTTTAACGCAAAAGAACTCGCTTCATCACTAAAGTATAGAGGATTTTGGGCAATGGCTGCCAGACATTGGAAAACGGGCCTTTATGAACTTTACAGATCATACTCAAAACAGGCCTTTCTAAAAGATCTTCAAAGGTTAATGCCTGAGTTAAAAGAAAAACATCTTTCAACGGGAGGATCAGGTGTTAGAGCACAAACAGTGTCTCCAAGCGGACAGATTATTGATGATTTTTTAATAACATCGACAGAGAGAATTCTTAATGTATTAAATGCTCCATCTCCTGGAGCTACAAGTAGCTTATCGATTGCAGAGCATCTAAGATCTATTTTAAACTTAGAAGATTGCAAGGCTCTTAAGTAAGGAGTTCAAGTATTGCCTCTTGAGTCTTTTCAATGTCAGCTCTCTTTGCTGCAATATCTGCTAGTCTCTTTTCTTTAGTAATTTCATCTGAAACTTCGTTATATTCTTTAATTTCAGTTTGAGTAGATTTAATCGTTTTTTTAGCAGCTAAATATTTTTTAGCACCTTTAAAAAATATATCTTGGTTTGCAGCTACAAGTGTAGCTCCACAAGTTAAGACAGCTGAGGCTGGAGCTATACCTTCTGAAATCGTTTCACCTAGTACTGAAACTCCACGAGATGCTTTTTGTTTTGTTTTTTGAAAACGGGGAGCTTTTTTATAGGCTCTATAAAGTGTGTCTCTATGCTTCCATGCAACTTTTCCAGCTTCTGTTCCCAGTATTATTATAACTTCTCGTCTAGCACTTTTTTTTGCTTCTTCTATTTCTTTTTTAGTCTCCTGAAGACCATCTATTGCGTCTTTCGCACCAGATGTCACCTTTTTAGCTAATCGTTTAGCTTCATATCCCGCTGCGAGCTTATTATATTCTTTTGCTAGAACTTTTAAAGCAGCGATATCTTCAACTGTATCTGCAGGTGGGAGCTGGTCCCATTTAATTTTTTTAAAGGGTCTACCATTATCATATCGCTTCAAATTGCAAGCAAACATAACCCTTAACTTAGAGTGTAATCGACGTGTATTCAATGACCTTGCCGGGCCTCTTTTAGCAGCAGTTTTCGAGATTGAGTCCTCAACGACTTTTTTAGGGTCTGATGTGCTTCTCTCTACTTCTGCTCCTGTACCCTCTTCCATGTAGTCTTCTAAAGTAGTAACACTTGTATATGAGCAGGTCGATTCAAGTGAACATATAGAGTCAGAATCTGCATCAGGCAAGCTCTGGGGGAGCTTCTGTACGAGGGTGGGCTCCAACTTCTCTTCTCTCTTGACTAAAGTCACGGGGCAGCCCATTGCTGGAGATACATAGGTTTCTAAAAAAAGCACTTTTTGGGCTAGATTTACTCCAGTCTCACTTGGCAATTGTCTTGTCAAACTCCTCTCAGTAAATCTTCTAGAATGCCCTCCTAAAGTGAGGACTTTGGTCTTCCTGAATAGGCGGTCAGATAATCTCGCAAGCTTCACACTTACAGTTCTTTGTGATCCATTTAAGAGTGTTACACGAAAAGATAGGCTATTTCTCTTGAAATACGATTTAAGGATTTTAGGGGAAGTGATTTTAGATACACTATATGCTGGTGCATTTCTTACTGTTGTACTCATATCTAAGCTCCTTAGTAGCTCAATTATAACATGATGCACATTCTTTGTCAAGTTTTGAGTTAACATTAGTGGCAAAGACTAAGACATTTGGCCAATTTCACAATTAGATAATATGCGGCTCTATTTAGCGCTGGGCACACGCAATAAGACTAGAAACCCAATAAACATCAGCACGAAGATTACAGACATTCCTACTCTTTGAGAGTTGAATGTCTGAGTTAGCAGAGCTACTAAGACAGGACCAATGAATGAGGTCACTCGGCCAGAGAATTGATAGATCCCAAACATTTGGTTAGTAAGGTGCTTGGGCACTATCCTTGCCATATAGCTTCTGCTAGCAGATTGTGTGGGGCCAACAAATAGTCCTAAAATTGCGGATAGAACCCAAAATAGGGACTTACTCTCAATTAAGAGGAGCCCTGTCCCTGAAATAATCATCGCAACAAGAGATATTGCGATTATTATTTTGGGGCCTAATTTGTCATCAATCCACGCAAAATAGGCAGCTCCAATTCCGGCAAAAACATTGATTAACATAGCAAACATTAAGATCTCAAAATAGCTCATCTTAAAGGTTCCGGCAGCATAGATCCCTGCAAAAATAAAAAGGGTGTTGAGTCCATCTATGTAAATGAGACGAGCTATTAAAAAAGTGAATATATTTTTGTAACTCTTTAGCTCTCTAAGAGTTTTAGTAAGCTCATTAAAGCCAAGTTTAATGGCTGTAGAGGGATGAAGTTTTTCCTTAATTAAATCATTTGTAAAAAGAAATAGAGGCATTGAAAAAGCCAATACCCAAGCAGCTACTAAAAGAGTGCTAGATCTAACATTTATTTGTCCGACAGTTGAGATCCATCCACCTTGTATAAATGCAAATAGAGCGATTGAGAGACATGCTAAGCCCCCAAAATACCCAAAAGCCCATCCCCAGCCAGAGATACGTCCTATCTTGTTTTTTGGGGCAATAGATGGAAGCATGGCATTGTAGAAGACCTGCATAAATTCATAGGCTATGTTTGCTAAACCTAAAAAGACAAGAGCCCATAAAATAGATGTAGCTCTTGGATGTGTAAAGTATAACATGGAAGTTGCCAGCACATTACAAACCACAAAAGTTAACAGCCAGCGTTTACGGTACCCTGTATGATCTGCAATAGATCCCAAGAGTGGAGAGAAAGCGGCAACAAGAACGCTAGAAAGTCCAATGGTCCAGCCCCACAAGGCTGTTCCATGGACGCTTGATGTTGCCACCGATCGAACAAAATATGTTCCAAATACAAAGGTTATAATAACTGTTGGAAAGGCTGCTTGGCCCCAATCAAAGATACACCAGGCAAGTATGGCTAAAAAGCGAGACTTCTTATCGCTGGGATCTCTAACCTGTTCTCTCATCTGATGCAACTGCTACTTTAATCTAATACTCGCCCTTGTAGGTAAGAGATCGATTTATGAAAAGAAGTTTTTATTGAACTGTGCAAGTCCAAGAACTAGGTTGAGCAACTCTAGAAAACACCTCTCTCTCTGGATAGGTAAGTAAACAAGCATCAACCGTTAAAGCGCCATCTGAGTTTCGCAAAACTGTTAGGCCTATAGCGCCATCCCCTATTTCTTTTTGGGCAAATGTTAAGCTGTGTGAGGATCCATTTTGAGTAAGATAATACCTACAATCTTCATATCCATCAGGTTTCCTTAAAGTCGTGTGGGAAATTTTATGACTCCCTGTTGGCGAAAAAAGATCTGCAATGCTAACACTCATTTTAGCGGCTGTTGCAGCTCTTGGGCCTGCTGGATTGTCAGTGCAGAGCTGAAGCTTATCAATTGTGAACATAAGTTCTTCATCTTCGCCCACTACCTGTCCTAAATCGGGCCCAGGTCGAACAATTACTGACACAGATTGTATAGTTTCAGATAGCGCTGCCATAACATTCCTTTTTTAAAAAGATTTTACAAAAAGAAACTTAATAATAAAACAAAAAACCTTCCCAGACTAAATAGCTTGGGAAGGTTTTGGACATTACATGATAATGTAATTACTCTGTGTGAGGTTTATCTGAAACAACCATTCTATCTGAAGGAGTTCCTCCTAACAATCTAACAGTCCCGTCTGTTAAATTTTGACCTGCTAATATGGGATGGCGCATGCCCCAAAGGGTGTTCACAACAGCTGTTCTTCCAAAGTTCAAGCTTCCCACAACTGCTCGTCCCGCAAAGCGCACACTCGAACCCATACCGCCTAAGCAAGCATCTTTGCTTTCACCCATAACATCAAGACATGTTGGGTCTACTTGGGTTAAAATCCTTAGACTTACTTCTCCTGTCGTAGGATCTTTATCACTTCGAACTTGCAAAGCCTGGATCCTGCCTGGTCTTCCAGAATCTGCAGCGCTAACTGGATTAAAAGTATATGCATCCAGAGGTTCAGTCCCTGCTCCATCATAAATCTTAACAGGAACTTTAGAATCTCCTAAAAAGAAGCGAACAGTCGTCGGTGCAACTTCAGGTGCGCCAAATTTCTCAACGATACTTGTAGAACCAGGTGCTACTGAGACTGTTCTAGGCTGAGTACCTGTTGCAACATAAGTTGCTTTTTTAAGGACCGCTCTAGAGTCTCCCGATTGGGAAAAGTCTAAAACCTCCCCATACTCCCCAACATTATCCAATTTACCAAATAACACTGAAGAGTCACCTCCATCCCGAACTTGAGCACGAAAAAGTGTTCCGGGGCTTATTACGCTTCTGAACCAACCTCCATCACTATATTTTACAGCTCCTTGTCCTCTAAATCCGACCTCTTCAATCGAAGTTCCACCGCCATCTCTGAGCTGAGCTACGGTTTTTTTTTCGCCAGCTTGAGTTTCAGTAGCTCCCCAACCGAACCATCCTGCAGATGTTTTACCTGCTTGTCCTTCAACAGTAGCCATATTCCACCTTCCTTGTTTGTGTGAATAAAAATATGTTAAATATCCTAAATCAATTTTAAATTTACTTCCAACAAATTCAACTTAAAATTTTAACTATCACTTTTTACAAGCTCCGAAGTGATCTTATTTAAGTTGAAAAACTTCTCGCTATATCCTTCAAAACATTGACCATCAATCCTATACAATCTACAGGATGATTGTGTATTGGTTTCAGTTACCTTTAAAGGTCTAATAAAATGAAGTTCTAATTTTCGAATACATTCAATTGATTTAGAGTCTGAATTTTTAACTGATGCTGAAAAAGTTTTAACTCTTTCTTTGGAATTCATCGATCCAAGTTCAAATTTATTGATGTAATAGATGTATACAAGCGCCCCTAAAAGAAGTGCAATCTCTGATTCATACTCCATATTCTGAAAGTCTTTGTTTAAGGCTAGACCGCTTTGTGACTCTCCGGGTAGGTAACCGTGACCAAGCGAGATAAAGCCTATAGTTTTACGTGAGATTCTCTCACCAACGACTTTTATGAAGAAGACTGATGTCTTAGCGTCCTGTAGGATGTTGATGCTGATATTGCCTGAATATTTTCCTTGATCAAAAGGAGATAGAAAACTTGCAATTTGAGTTGCTTTGATTGAGTTAATCACGGCTTGCACCATCTTAAAAAAATCTTAACTAAATTTTAACAATCTGAAATATTAATGCAAATAGAATTCTCTATCCTCGTATTGCGCAAGACTTCTCTAGAAAAAATTACTTCTAAGCATTTAATCTATTAGAGTTTCAATCCAACCTACTGGATTCTCATGATTTCAAAGACTCTCCTCCTCCTTTTTTTATTTTCATTAATACCTATAAAGATCTATGGAGATTCATGGGGCTCGAACAAGAGCGAGGAGACTAAAGTGGAGCATCAATTTAAAACTATACATTCACTAAGAGAGGTCAAAGAAGAGCTCAACGGCCCAAAAGATGCTTTGATAGTCTTTGATGTAGATTATGTCCTTACTCACCCTACTGAGCCGGCCTATCAATTTCCTAATTTTGCCAAGCATTTAAACTTTGTAATGAAAACATTCTCAGAACTAACGAACGTTCAAAGAGATGTATTTGCAAATTTGATGGTTTTTGATAATGAAGAGGGCGCCCTAGTTGAAGATATTGCAACTGATCTGATTACCTCTCTTCACAAAGAGGGATATAAGAGTATTGCGCTAACTGCCACCTTAACAAGCTTTTTAGATGGCGTAAACCTCAAAGAGAAAAGAGCAAATCGCCTAAAAGAACTTGGCATCGACTTTGCCTCATCTTTTCCAGACCACGAGACAATAGAGTTTAAAACTCTAGAATCTAATATGAATACATACCCACAGTTTTATCATGGTATCCTTTTTAGCAATGGCGAGAACCTGGTTATACAAAAAGGACCCGTTCTTAAAGAGTTCTTGAAAAGTGTTAACTACAGTCCCAAAACGATCCTTGTCATTGACGATAGAGAAAAGAATCTAATTGCTATTAGTGAAACTTTTAAGGACACCCCTGTTACTGTTCGGGGCTTGCTCTATCGGGGCAGCTTAAAGTTCCCCTCAAAAAGAGTTGACTCTGAGGCTTTTGAAAATATGTGGCTCAACCTTGCTCAAAAAGCTAAAGACTTAAGCGTTAAACTATCAAATCCTGCAAGCTAGAATAACCTCTAAAGGGATATTTACCCCCTCCTAAAGGGATGAAAAATTTTAAGAGATTTTTGTAATGCGTCTATCTCTTGATAAAATCTTTGAGCAGCTTCCTGGCATATATATGTTGGAAGGACTCTGATTCCCGATTTTTAGGATGTAATAGAGTTTTTCCTCATCTCATTGGAAAATCAAAAGAAGAATTTATCAGATCTATTGAGCAGATGAGCAGATAGAAAAACATGTGCATGACGATCAATCGGCTCGTTGAAGTGCAAAGCTAAAATGGAAATGATTGAGACGATCACAGATAAAGATGGAGAAATGATCCAGATTAAGACGAATATGGCTCTTCTCATTGATCATGATGGAACTATCTGTGGAACGATTATTGATTTTGTTAAGCTGCAGCGCTAGTTTAGAGATAAATCAATAGTTAAAATAACATTTCCAATATCAAGTTTCTCTATAGGAAAGCCTGGCAAGTTACTAATCTGGTAGGTCAGCACATTTTTCTTTTTGTCATATTTAGGCTTGTTGAGCTGAAAGACATTAAAATGCATGGTCTCTCCCTCATTATTAGGTAACTCGAAGCTCAAATATCCCATAGCACCTCGTGGATTGTCTTTAGAGAACATCGAGCGCCCCATGTGGCAATACCACATGAACTGCTTGATGCTCAAAATCCCAAAATTTCTATTGGGCTCCACCTTATAGTAGGTCACATAAGGATCAACATTCTCAAAGGTAATAAAAAGACTCTCATCGTCCTCGGCATCTTTTACAATCTGTGCTTGAGTAGCCTTTTGCATAATCATAAAACGTTTGGGTCCTTTTGGATGACACCTTCTTCTATTTTGCTCTTTAAAATGCCTTTTTTCTGTTTTGGCCTGAAGTCTGTCTGATCTCCAACTCAAGAACCCGCTGCTGAAGAAAAAACAAAAAGTTAGTAAAAAAGCTATTGTTACCCGCTTAAACATTAAGCTGTCTCTCCTGATCTTGAACTCAGATCTCCTCATAGTTGATTAATGCTCTCTTTTCAAGTGGATTATGAAAAAAACATAAACTTTCTTATAAACAAATTTACTAAAAGGACTCCAACTGGATATATTAGTTAACTTCAGAAGCAACCTTATTATCTTTAAAAGGTTCGTACTACAAGGGATAAGTAATGACAAGCATGAGCGGAACTATGGCAACAAAGATTGAAAACTTCCATTTTTTAGCAACTTCAGACATTGAAGGAGATCTATCTGATTTATCTGGAAAGTTCGTAATACTATACTTTTACCCTAGA
>JAAZZY010000038.1 GCA_014239035.1 Chlamydiia bacterium | reverse complement strand
ATGACCCAAGGTAGAATCGCCAGCCCCGCTAAAACGGCTACTTCTATAGCAACTGGAGGAGCACCTCTTGAGACTAAAGATTCACTAGCTGGTAATTGGGGAAACGTGCCAGCAGGTGATTGAGACCCTTCCCCGAAAAGCTGCTTTACAGCAGCTTCAGAACTAGCTTGAGAGAAGCCGCTGTTGGAACTACTGCTGCTTGTAGATTTTTTTGTCGACTTTGCGGAGGTTTTTATTTTCGTAGGTTTTCCTGCTTTGGCAGTAGTAGATTTTGGTTTGGCTGCTGAAGAAGCTTTTGGTGTAGACGTTTTTGTAGATTTAGAGGATTGAGCAAACAAACTTGTAGTTTGCAAGCACATAGCCAAAATAGCAAAAGTAATCCCCAATCTTTTTATGTTCATTTCTTCTTCTTTAATAAATCGTCAAAAGTATTTTCAATCGTTGCCCATAAGCTTTCAATACGAGCATCAATAATACCAGCCTCTGTCTCTATAATGGCGCCGCCATCGCTAATATCCTCTCTGGATTGAATAGCAAAGCTCTCCACTTGTTCAAAGACATCTTTTAAGCGTTGTCTGTTTTCTTGGAAGCTATCTAAATCTTTTTTACTCACAAAAATATTAACGTGCTTGTGGCTACCTACCGCTTTTAGATTTTTCCCAATAATGTCTACAACAGTTGATGGGTCTTGAGAAAGCTCTCTATCGATAATTTTTTTTGTGGTAATGAGGGCTATTTTTGCTATGACCTTCTCTACTTGTGAGCGAACCATTTCTTTCTTCTCTTCAAGAAGCTTTATTTGCTCTGCCCACATATTTTGCCCTTCTTTAAATCCTTTTTGTTTAGATTCTTCAAAAAGCCTCTCACCTTCTTTTGCAATAGAGGCGCGATGTTCTATCCCTTCTTTTTTAATTTCTTCTAGGAGCTCTTTGGCCTCGATGAGTCTGGCATATTCATCCTGTGGAACACTCTTAGCTCCTGGCGCAAGCCGTACTTCTTTTTTCGAGATTAGAGTTAGTATTTTCATGACGGATTTTCACTCTCTTTTAAAGATTTGCAAATCTCTAAGACTTGCTTCGTATAGTAGGGTGTATGTTGGTTGGGAACACATCTACGAACAACGGATAAAAATGCGTTCCCACGTCCTTTATCTAGTATGTGCGCTATATACCAGACTAAAAAACTATTTTCATTTGCCAGGGCAATGGCTAGACGTAAAATCCCTCTTCTTTCCAAAAAATTACTAAAGCTGCGGTCATCCTCTAAGCTTTTATGGACATCTTTTGTAGATGATGTAAGAGGGTCATTGTATTTTTTTTGAGCTTCTTTAAACGATTTTTTCTGCTCAGGAGCAAGAAACTTAAAAATTTCTTTTAATGTTTTCTTATCCACAATTTTTTTTGCCATGTTAGCAATATCAATAACGCCCAACTTGTGCAGGATATAAACAAGCTCCTTTTTATCAATTTTAGTTAGAAAAAAGCATTCGGGATAAGAAAATAAGCATGTTGGCGGTAAAAGATCATAACCAATATTTTCTAAAAGTTTGTGTGTGAAAAACTTATGAATTAAAGGAGACATCTTTTTAGTAGAGGCTTTAATTTGTAGTCTTTTCTGAAGTTTTTTACTTTGATCATCACTGAAAATAACAAGGATCTCTTTTTGCAGGCTTTTTGAGCATTGTTCAAGAGACTTCAAATACCAGGAATAGTGAAAGCTATGAAGAATTTCACTTGGAGAGTCTAAGTGCAAAGCAATAGGAGAGTCTATTTTTGGAATAGAGGTGAGGTTGATACGTTCTTTTTCATCAAAATACTTTAAGTAAGATTCAAAGTCATTTGGATGAGCATGGAATATAAGTTTTTGAAGGGTTTCACGACTTCCTTCTTGCATGGCAATCTCCTAACCATCTTAGAGTGTTTTAAAGATTCTCATCTGGGTTGGATTCAGACTCAAAAGGTGGCTCTTCATCTGGCTCAACTTTTTCCTCTTCTTTCTCTCCCACTTCCATTGGTTTAAGCGAGAAGAAGGATTTTACACTTTTATATCGCTTTAATGCGTTCTGCATTTTCCATGCGACCCACGCTAGGGCTAAAATAACGAGCAGCAAGAAAAAGCACAGCAGGAACAAAATAGTTCTAAAAGAGCCCGATGAGTCCTGTGAAACAACAATAGACCAAATTTTCACAAAGTCCTGGTTGCCCCAAGGTGTAGCTTTTGATTTTGGCTCTAAAGAGCGCAGATTGATGTCTGTAAAGCGGGCGCGGTCTGTCACAACAGTTACGTCTTCATATCTAAGATCTACAATACTTCCAGAAATATAGCGTCTTATTTTTTGAAAAAGCAAGTTGTTAGGATTATCTAAAATACCATCATGTTTGACAAACACTGAAGCTTTGGGTAATTCTTTTTGAGCTTCTGGATTAAAGGTATCTTCTTTTGGAAAAGAAATTTGGACCTCAGCGTCTAACACACCATCAATTTTTCTTAGGGTCGTTGCTAGTTGCTCATTTAAGCCCGCATTGTATCTAATTTCTTCTTCAGTATCTGTCTTCATCATCCCTTGGCCAGGAAAGATGTCTAACATGGTGATTCCAGGGCTACGCGGCAAACCTATACGATTTAAAATAGCAAGAGCCTCTGTTGCTCTTGAACTGTCTACTAGAATATCCCATAAATTGTCAGCGGACTGTGTTCCAGCACCCGATGTTTTAACCATCATCTTTTGTGCCATAATGCCTTTGCTCTCTAGAAGTACAAGGATTTGGTTTGCGTCTCTTTCATCAACATTCGTTAAAATCGTTTGTTGTTTTCCACAGCTTGTAAAAGTTACAAGCATTAAGGCTAAAGATAAAAAAAGACCTATTTTTTTCACCTTGGAATATAACATTAAAACTCTCTCAAAAAAATTACCTATTTTCCCTATATATGTATTATGACAATTAGGTGGTATGTTTTTTTTTAAAACTTTTAAAACTAGACTACACAATTTAAATACCCTTTCAATTTATTTAAAATTTTTATTATTATCTTTTGTAATTCTAATAAATATAAGTAGCAAAGATGAGCAATCAAACATTTATTGGCGCGGCTCTAAGAGAAGCAGGAGCAGGCTGCATATATGGAGCTGCAGGCGGTTTTTTTGGTGGAGCAACTGTCTATGGAATAGGTGAAATTGTTGCTACAGCTGTACTCAAAGTTTCAGTAACTGGGCAGATTGGTAGTGTCGTTGGAGCTATTGCTTGGGAAGGAAATAAGATCAATGTTCACGATCGAAATTTAATCATATCTCGATATACTCTTGTGGGTGCTGCTCTTGGCGGCGTTGCAAAGCTTACAACCTTTGTATTTTTAAAAACTATAGACCTTTTAGAATATATCATTGAAAGGGTCTCTAGCCTTTCTCTAGATTGTTTCAATAGCTTTTTCTTTCCTACATACAGTAAATGAATTATTTTAATTAATGCTTTTAATCACTATTTGTAATACTATACTTATAGTTTTATTTTGTAATTGAAGGCTTCCCATGTACCTAGTATTTGTCTTATATGCTCTATTTGCCAGTGTATTTACTATTGGTAAAGTAGCTCTTTCTAGCGCTTCTCCATTTTTTATTGTGGGAACCCGTATGGCACTTGCTGGACTTGTCATGGTTACCTTCCAATTAATTAAAGATAGAAAAGCTTTTAAAATGAATATGCAAAGTATGCTCAGCGTAGCTCTCTTTGCTCTTTTAGGTATTTATCTCACAAATGTCTGTGAATTTTGGTCTCTGCAATTTTTAACCTCTGCTAAGACCTGTTTTTTATATAGCGCTATTCCATTTGTCAGTGCCTTTTTCTCTTATCTAATCTTAAAAGAAACCATGACTAAAAAGAAGTGGTGGGGCCTTGGCATTGGAATGATTGGAATTTTGCCTATCATGCTCTCTGGTGCAACAATGTCACAAGTTGGCGGAATTTTTATTTTCTCCTGGCCAGAGGTCGTCATGATGATTGCCATCGTTACTTCGGCACTTGGCTGGATCTACTTAAGAAAAACTGTTGCCCATCAGACTATCAATTTATTTGTTGCCAATGGCCTGGGTATGCTCATAGGCGGAATCGTCACCCTTGGTCACTCGTATTTTGTTGAAGTGTGGAATCCTGTCCCTGTTGTTGACTGGAGCGGCTTCATTAAATCTGGAATAGCTCTACTGATTGTCTCAAACTTACTTGCCTACAACTTGTATGGCTTTTTACTTAAACGCTACTCAGCAACCTTTATGTCCTTTGCAGGGCTATCTACACCATTCTTTGCAGCTCTATTCGGATGGATGTTCTTAGGCGAAATCGTACCTTGGCCACTTTGGGCAGGACTTAGTATTTTGTCTATTGGACTTGTCTTGTTTCACCAAGAAGAGATCAAATCAAAAGGTTTTGCAGTTAGAATGAGCGAAAAGAGCACTAGTTAGAGCACTTCTTTTTTAATTTTGATGAAACATATTGAAAGTCTGGTGCGTATGCATTGGGCATCTGCTTTTCCAGCTCTAAAAACACTTCTATATCTTTTTCTTCTTTGAGTCCAAGACAAGCCAAAATCAAGTGCACCACTAAATTAGGCAGATTCAGCACTTGAAAGTTTTGAAGTATTTCAAGAGAAGTTAGAGCAAAAGTCTCATTTTCATCAAAGCTTGTTAAGCAAATAGCAGCTTTTTCATTATCGCGTGTAAAAGGCTGCTTTTTGAGAACATTCATTAGGAAATCAAAAGCAGGGGCTCCTATATTTTTTAAGGCTAAAATAGCTGCTTCTTCATGTAGAAAATGCTCAGCTTTCATACTTTCAAAAAGAGGGATAATTGCTTTCTCAGACTGCATCTGGCCTAAGCATTTAGCAACATGAGTTGGAGTTTTTCCATATCCTGGAAAAAGGGGATCTAAAAATTCTTCTGACTTTAAAATATCTATGAGATAGTGGGCAGCTTTTTTATTTTGAGCAAGCAGGTCTATCTCTTTTTGAGGGTTATGCTCTTCAGTTAAAATTAAATCTGCGAGCAAGCTAGGAATAGAGGTTGAGTCTTGTGAAATAGAATGTAATTTTCTAAGGCCTTGATAGATCTGTAGTACATTTTTTACTTGTTCATGCTCTGTTGCAGAGAGGCGACATAGCGCCAAATCTTGCCCCATTTTTTCTTGGATGATTGCAAGCTTGTTAATAGTGAGATGGTCAAAATCTGAAGAGCAGCCAGGGCCTTCATTTTCATAGTAGTTTAACATAAAAGCAAACTTTCCACCAAAATGTGCATTGCGGTGCATAAGGATTAAATTGGCGATGTCATCAGACATCGGAAGCAGATCTGCGTCATAGTAATATTCTTCATGACCTGCAGGCATGTCTATTGGCTCTTCGTCGCTGATTTGCTTTATTAATTCTTTAAAAGATGACATATCTTATTTCTCCTCGAATTTCCTTTGGACTAGGTCCGCGTTATAGCTAGAGCGGACAAAAGGTCCGCTATAAACAAATTTTATGCCGATGCTGCGCCCATATTGGGCATATTCTTCAAACTCAGCAGGTGTGATAAAGGCTTTAACTCGCAATTTCTTTTTGTTGGGCTGTAAATATTGCCCAATAGTTACGACATCACAGCCAGCTTTTTGAAGATCATCTAGCGAAGCAAATACTTGCTCTTTAGTTTCTCCAAGACCCACCATAATACCAGATTTAATGGTAAGGTGTGGGGCTTTTTTCTTAACGTATTTTAGAATGTTTAATGTGCGCTCATAGGTTGCTTTATGTCTAACCCGCGGGGTTAGCTCTTTTACTGTTTCTAGGTTGTAGTTAAAAATTTTAATATCTGATGAAATGACTTTATCAATAGCAGCATAGTTTTCTTCAAAATCAGAAGTTAGCACTTCAACCGTTCCATTTGGCACTTCTTTTCTGATCTCTCCAATGATTTTAGAGAGTTGATTTGCCCCTCCATCTGATAGATCATCTCGAGCAACCATTGTTAATACAATATGTTTAAGCCCGAGCTTTTTTGAAGCCTGGGCAACTTGTTGGGGCTCTTTTGGATCTAGTGGAGCAGGATTTTTAGAAAAATCAATGTCGCAAAAACCGCAGTTTCTAGTGCACTGACTTCCCAATGTTAAAAAGGTCGCTGTTTTCTTAGAGAAGCATTCGAGTAGATTGGGGCATTTGGCTTCTTCACAAACAGTTGGCAAATGATCTTGCTCTAAGATCTGATTGGTTTTCCATAAAAGATCACCCTTAGGGAGTTTTCTATGGAGCCATGAAGGAAAACGTCCGCTACCGACCACGCTATCATCTTTTTGAGATTCAGGATTAGCTGGCAGGGGATTTTTTTTCACTTTAGGGCGTGTATCAAATAGATCTTGAGGTTCCATTATTTCCTCCTTTTAGGGGGAAAGTGAATAGGAGTGTCATTGGCAACAAGGGCAGCTTCTAGCCACGCCTCAGCAATCGTTGGGTGCGCATGAATAGTATCAGCTAGATCATCTAGGGTGAGCTCACAGCGCACTGCTAGAGTAATCTCTGCAATGAGTGCCCCTGCTTCATGACCAATAACTTGGCCTCCGAGGATCTGATTCGTTTTTTTATCGGCTACAATTTGCACAAAACCTTCTGTTTCATTAGTCGCTTGGGATTTTCCAAGGGCCATAAAAGGGTACCTACCTATTTTATAGTCGATTTTCTTCTCTGCAGCTTCCTGTGGAAGGAGGCCAACTGTTGCAATTTCTGGATTGGTGAAAACAACAGCCGGAACAGCATTGTAGTGCATGCGAGCAGAAATATTAGCAGCATTACTTGCTGCAACTAAGCCTTGATGAGAGGCAACGTGTGCGAGCATCCATTTGCCAGTGATATCGCCAATAGCGTAGATGCCAGGAACATTTGTCTCCATGCGATCATTAGTTTCAATCACACCGCGATCTGTAACAATACCTGCAGCTTCTAAACCAATTTTATCTGTATTTAAACTACGTCCAACAGACACCAATGCCATTTCAGTGTGCACAGGAGGAGCATCTTTTAGTTTTACTGTAACGCCCTTACTCGTTTTATCAATTCCTTCAACCATCACTTGAGTGTGAATTTGGATGCCTTTTTTCTCAAAAATCTTAGTTAACTCTGATGAGAGTTCGGGGCCTTGAGTAGGTATTATAGAATTCATGGCTTCTAAGATATGAATTTCCACGCCATAATCTGCAAAGCAAGATGCAAATTCACAGCCGATGTATCCACCACCAATAATGGCGAGACTTTTAGGAAGCTTTTTAAGTTGCAAGATCGATGTGGATGACAAGATATGTTTGTGATCAAATGGAAATGCTGGGATGTTTTTAGGTTCGGATCCTGTTGCTATGATAATCTTTTTCCCTTGTAGGATCTCGTTATCATCTCCCATCACTTTAACTGTTCTAGGATCTGTGAACTTTCCAAAACCACGAAAGATCTTAATTTTATTGGCTTCAACAAGTTTAGTTAGGCTAGAGCGGATTCTGCTCACCACAGAATTTTTACGATCTACCATCTTATCAAAATGAATCTTCGGTTTTGATACCTCTATTCCAAATTCATCCGCATGACGGATTTTATGAGCAAGCTGGGCATTAGCAAGGAGTGTTTTAGAAGGGATACATCCGCGGTTTAAGCATGTCCCTCCCATTTCATAAGATTCTACTAGAGCAACGGTGCAGCCGAGTTGGGCAGCCTTAATAGCTGCTACATAACCTCCGGGGCCACCACCAATGACAATCACATCAAATTTCTGCATCTTAAAAAAATCCTTCCCTGTGCTTATATTTCACATATAGAGATTATTTGAAAAGCGGGCAAGCCTTACCCCAAATTTTAACCATTATACCTAAAATTGAGTAAAAATCAAAAGAGCAAAAGATAAACTCTCAAAAAAGCTTTGAGAGCTATATGAAAAAATTTATTTAAATTTAGACGGTGTTTCAAGCCCGAATTCACCACTTTCAGGTTATTTTAGAGGAACAGTTGTTCCTGCTGTTGCCATAATGGGATCTCTGTATTTTTTTCTCCAATCAGTCTAGTGCGTGATTGTTTTTTACGGAAAGTTCAAATAATTTTATAGGCCAAGTTAAAATTGATTGATTGATTTAAATCAATTTCTGCTCTGATGCATTACATTTTGACGAATTATTTTTTTTTCTTCATACTAGCAAGCATGTAAGAAGTCTCTTGCATGTTTTTATAGGTTTGGTCATACGCAATCAAAAAAGGAAACGTAAAGATGAGCACAAAGACGCATAAAAAACTCTGTTGGAATTGTGATGGCTATGTACATGTCTATGAAATGAAATGCCCATATTGTGGCGCAACCTTATCTGAATATCAGGAAGAGAAAAATCAGGAGCCTAATTTGGAGAATCCTATATCTGAAGCGATGGAGCAACGCTCTACAGGACAACAAGCAGCGCCTGACTCTTTTCAACCGCCTTATCAAAGCTATGGGCAAAGTTTTACTCAGGAGCCAGATATGGGGGAAACAAAGCAAGGGCCTAAACCTGCCCAAAGCCCAAAAAATAATGCCGATGTAGAGAACCCTTTGGCAAGCCTGCTTTTGCTTATCCCAGGCTCTGTCCTCTTTATATTAGGACTAACAATAGCTCTGTTTTCAACAGAAGGCAGCCTTACCTTTCAATTTAGATCTAAGTTTTGTATTTTCTATATATTGGGGGCGTTGCCTTTACTATACTTAGGATATAAGTCTCTTTTTCCAAAAAAAGAGAAGCTGAGATCATTAGATGATCACAGCTTTACCAATCCGCTTGAAAGATAACATTTATTGAATAACTTCTGCTCCGCAGCACTTTTTGTGTTTCTTACCGCTTCCGCAAGGGCAAGGTTCATTGCGCTTGGTGCGAGGATCATTAATTATGGTTTGTGGTTTAGCCTCAGCTATAGATTGCTCTTGACTAGCTCCTGCTCCAAGCTCTGGAAGTAGAGACTGCTCTGTTTGAAAATTAAGATCTGAGAGCATCTCTTGAAGAGATAGCTGATGCTGCTCGCGTGACATAATTTCAATTTTGAAGATCCCTTTTAAGATAGCGATGTTTAGTCGATTGACCATACCTTCAAAGGCTTGGAAAGACTCTTGCTTAAATTCTAAAAGAGGGTCTTTGTTGGCAACAGATCTAAGAGATACTTCTGCTCGCAAGTAGTCTATAGCAAGCAAATGCTGCTGCCAGTTTTCATCGATTGTCTGCACGATGAGGTTTTGAATGGTTTGATTGAGGATCGAAGAACAAGCATCTTTATCTGCATCTTGTGGAAGCAGCTCTAATGCTTTTTGCCCTAGTGTATTCATTTTCAAAGTAAGCTCAGAGCTTATGCGATCAAAAACATGTTTTTCAAGTTCTTCTAGATTTGTGAAGTTCTCAAGTTCTTTCCTATCAAAAGTAACTGGGAAGATGGAGATAAGCCACTCGTAAAATCCTTGAGCGTTCCACGGACCTTTTGTTTCCCTATGATTAAAAAAGCGATATGCTTGAGCAGCCACTTCTTCTTCTAAAAGCTCTCGCAAATGTACAAAGGCTTCCCCTGTATTTAAAATTTCATTGCGGAACCTGTAAATCTCTTGGCGCTGTTTGTTAATCACATCGTCGTATTCAAGCGTGTATTTACGGATGGTGTAGTTGCGCTGCTCAATTCTTTTTTGAGCCGTCTCAATAGATTTATTTAAGATGCCAGCAGAAATAGCTTCACCTTCAGGTGGACGCCACTTCTTGATCATGGAATTGAGTTTTGGAGAAGCAAAAAGACGCATAAGCTGATCTTCAAAAGAAACATAGAATTTTGACGAGCCCGGATCTCCTTGACGAGCACAACGACCACGAAGCTGACGATCAATTCTTCGTGATTGATGACGACACGTTCCAATCACGTGTAGTCCACCGTAGCTTACAACTTCTCTTGAAACTTTAATATCTGTTCCACGACCAGCCATGTTTGTGGCAATAGTAATAGACTTTTCTTTTCCTGCATCTGCAATGATCTCGGCTTCTCTTTCATGGTGTTTAGCATTCAACACTGTATGTGGAAGACCATTCGAGCGTAGAATGCGAGAGAGCTTTTCAGAAATCTCTACAGACTCTGTACCAATTAGAATGGGTCTACCTTTAGAATGAACTTCTTTAATCTCTTTTAAGATAGCATTATATTTTTCACGCTCAGTCATGTAAATTTCATCATGAGCATCATTTCTCTGACAAGGAACGTTGGATGGAATTTCCAAAACATCCATCTTGTAGATTTCTTTAAATTCACTGGCCTCGGTGATAGCTGTTCCTGTCATCCCTGAGACTTTATCATACAAACGGAAGTAATTTTGAAGTGTTATTGTAGCGTATGTCTGAGTCTCTTTTTGGATCTCGACGTTTTCTTTAGCTTCAATTGCTTGGTGCAAACCATCAGAGAAGCGTCGACCCGGTTGTGGGCGGCCTGTATTCTCATCGATGATGACTACAGCATCCTCTTGGATAATATAGTCGACATCTTTTTCCATTAAAAGATGGGCGCGAAGAAGCTGGCGCAAGTTGTGAGCGCGCTCTTTACGTTTGGCATCCTGCTCTTGTAGCTCTGTTTTTTTGTGCATCTTCTCATCAGCTGTCCACTCTGGATGATTTTCTATTTCAGCATATAGAGGGCCTAGGTCTAGCATGGTAAAATCATCGATGGAGCCTCCATCAGCTGATTCTGCCCAAGTGTGAATCCCTTTATCAGTGAGTTCATATTCACTTGCTTTTTCATCTACAATGACAAAAAGATCAGATAGGATTTTAGCTTTCTCTATCTTATTTTGTTCGCTGTAGTAAAAAATATCTAGTTCATCAATTTTTCCTCTTAGATCTGGATCTTCCAAGATTCTTTTAAGGACTTTGTTGCGGGGAGTTCCCTTGCTGACAATCCATAGTTTTTTGATTGCTTGATTAATGAGGAACTCTTGATCTTTGGATCGTTTACTTTGCTCTTCAGCGCGCAGCTCATATCCACTTTGATCGAGAAGCTTTTTAGCTTCACTTGCATAACGGCTGCAGTGATCTCGCTGCATTCTAACGATCTGAGAGACGCTGTCTTTAAGCTCATGATAGAGCTGTTGACTTTTGGCAACTGGGCCAGAAATAATTAAAGGTGTGCGCGCTTCATCAATCAAAATAGAGTCAATTTCATCCACAATAGCATAGTAAAATGAACCTTGAACTTGTTCTTCACTATTTAACGCCATGGAATTGTCACGAAGATAGTCAAACCCAAATTCAGATGCTGTTCCATAAACCACATCATTTTGATAGATAGCCTTTCTTTGATCTGGTGGGGTGTCAGTTGTAAGTGCTCCGCAGGTAATGCCAAGCCATCTTAAGACAGCTCCAGCCCACTCACAGTCACGTTTAACCAGGTAGTCGTTGACAGTAACAAGGTGGACAGGCTTTTGAGTTAGAGTATTGAGGTAAATAGGCAGGACCGCAGTTAGGGTCTTTCCTTCTCCAGTCTGCATTTCAGCAACACAGCCCTTGTGTAGAGTAATCGCCCCAATAATCTGAACATCATAAGGAACCATATCCCACTTTTGGTCATATCCTGAGACATGAACCTGAGTCCCGAGCATGCGCCTGCAGACATTCTTGATGACAGCAAATGCTTCTGGAAGAAGCTGATCTAAGCTCTCTCCGTTTTGGTAGCGATCTTTAAACTCTTGAGTTTTTGAGCGGATTTCTTCATCAGATAAAGGCTCGAATTTCTCATCGAAAGAGTTTACTTGGTTAACAATTTTTTTGTATTTTGCAACTTGTCGACTTTGTGCAGTTCCAAATATTTTTTTAATTATTTTGAGCATGACATCCTTGTCGTAAGCAATTACCTGTAAATAGCATTATAAATGAAAATAAGACTTTATTGCAATGCGCAACAAAGCCTTATTTTTAAAATATTTACTTTACAAATCTCTTTAATTACATCCAATTAGTGTAAAGATATTGAGTGACTTTCAAAGCCGTTCCTGTAGCTCTAGTCGTCAAATCTGCAGCAGTAAGTACTGCTGATTTGAGTCCGCTCCAGCCATATGATGCTGCCATTGCAAGGCCTGTATTTGCAAGTTCAGGATTTAGCTGATATAGGCTCCTTAAAGAGAGGGCTGTCAGGCCAATAATTAGGGATTGAAATGTCCTTTTGGTAACTGTTGCATAGGGCTTTGAGAAATTGTCAGAATCTCCTCGAATAATGTTGAGAATGGAGCTAGTCCCGCCAATGGCAACAATAGCTGTGGCAATGGCCTTTTTGGCTGTCCCTACGGTTACTTCAATGGGTAGCTGAGCAAGGATTCCTTCGATTAAATTTTGTATAAGATCTTGTATTACAGTATCTTGCCCGTCTCCACCCATAGGAACTTGGGGGCCTCCCAATGGGTATGTTCCATTGAAAGTACTATTATTAAATACTGGGATATCAACTGTAGCGTCAGTAGAAGGCATCATCTGAATAATACCGCTGATTGCAGTTACCATCGCAATAGCTGTGATTCCTTGAAGTGCAGCTTGAAAGGCTCTTTTAGCCACGTTGCTATAAGGGCCCTGTCCATCTTGGTCTCCATTATAGATATTTGGGACCAGGCTCTTGATACCTACGCCTAGGGTCCAAGCTGTGGAAATCGCGGTTGGGGCTACGGTTGATAAGTTTATCATGAGGGTTTCCTTTGTTTACTAATTACCATTCTATATTAATTATATTAATTTTTAATAAAGAAATCAAGTAAATTTTTTCATTGATATTAAATAAAAATATAATTATAATTAGATAAGGATATCGTTAATAAAGGAGAACTACGATGGTTTTAGCATCAATAGGAAAAGGTTTTGATAAGGTTGTTGAATCGGTTTCAAGTACCCCCACAGCTTTAGCTGCTGGTGCAGTAGGAGCTGTTTTAGGAGGAGTAAAAGGAGCTGGTAAAGGTCTATATAGTGGGGCGAAAGCCGGCTATGGATACGGACAAACAGCAGGGGATGCCTTAAACCAACTTACAACCCTGGTAACATCAGTTGCTGTTGGGGTTATGGCTATGCAGTTAGCTGCAGATGCGGAAGTTGATTTTAGCAGCCAAGCGGCAACTTTTGTTGTAGCTGGTAGCACGGCTTCGCAAATTTTGGGATTTTCTCTAATAACTAATATTTTGGGACCAGCTATTGGATCAACAGCGGGTGCAGTAGTAGGTGCAGTAGATGGCCTTTTAAAAGGAGCTGCAAAAGGAACTGTTTTCGGTGCTCAAACAGGGTTTTCTATAGCTCAAAAACTATATTCAGTAATAGCTTTTCCGGGTAAGTCTGTTGGTACAATAGCAGATGGAGTTGTACGTATTACTCATTCACTAGGTAAACGAATTTTCGGGGCAGCACCAGTATTACCAGCACCACCAAAATCTACCTTTTTAGCAGATATGTGCAAAGGATTGTCAGTGGTAGCTGCAGCTGGTGCTCTAGCATACTTTGCAACATTGTCAGAAGAGGCTCGAAACGAGATTCTTCAAACTGCTAATAGAGTGGGAGCAAACTTCGTTGCATCAGCAGTGAGTTATCCAAATCAAAGCGAAACACTTCAAGCTATTAAGGTTTTCGCAGAGCACTACATTGAATTAATGGCATAAAAATTTGCTTAAAAAGTAATTAGGAGAAAACATGGTCCTAACATCAATTGCAACAAAACTAGATAAGGTTTTAGAGTATGGAGCTGCTGCAGTTCCAACTGTAGTAGCAGGAGCTGCAGGGACTGTCATCGGCGCTTTAAAAGGAGCTTACAATGGTTCTTCTAAAGGAGCGCAGGTAGGCCAAGATGTTGGAGGTCAGGCAGGAAAAAAAATTAATAAAATAGCATCTTTTGCAGCGACTATTGCAATTGGAATTCTTGCAAAGCAGCTTGCTTCGGAGGCAGGCACAACTTTCCAGAATCAGGCTCTAACATTTGCATTGGCAGGCATTGTTGCTAATCAGCTTGTTGATTTTACATTATTGACAGATGCTCTTAATCCAATTGGTGCAGTTGCAGGAGGGGTCATAGGTGCATTAGGTGGATTTCTTAAAGGAGTCTTAGATGGCGCTGCAGCAGGTGCTCAAACAGGTTTATATGTAGGGTCTGCAGCATATAATTTAGTTACACTGCCTGGAAGGGTTGTTGGGACGGCCCTAGATAGAGTAGTAGATGTGGGTGATATCCTGTTTGCTCAACAAGGAATCCTTGCCCCTAGCTCAACACTTTTTACACATAGTTTTAGAAGTTTGTTAGCAATGTATATCGCATTTTCTGCTAAAGAATATTTTATGGAGAGTCAAGTAGAGCCTTTAGGTGTTGCTTTTCAAATAACGGATGCTAGCGCGTAGCTTTTCCTAAGATTTGTCCAAATTGGCATCTGGTTTCAAGATAATCTGGGCTGGCCAGTAAATCGGGTGCTAACTCAATTCTATTTTCTTCAAAGAGCAAGACTAAAGAAGAGCCTCCAAAAGCAAAGTAGCCTTTCTCATCTCCTTTTTTGAAGAGTTTTCCCATTTCAAAAGTCTGCACAATAGATCCCACGCAAACAGCTCCAACTTCAGCATAGACCACTTGTCCAAACTTTTCAGTGTTTAAAAGAGTAATGGCTCTCTTGTTTTCAGAGAAAACATTGATGTTGTTTTTTAAGGAAATAAGA
>JAAZZY010000037.1 GCA_014239035.1 Chlamydiia bacterium | reverse complement strand
CGCAAAATCTGACAAATCTGCCAAAACTGTGCGCATGACATTTTGCACAAGTGGACATTTTTTTAATTCTGCCGATGTGGACACAAATAATTTTTTGATGAATTTTACGACCATTTATCCGCTGCTTTTTAAGTTGCTAGAAATAACATTCTAGCACATACAGCAAATTAAGACAGCTGTTAAAACTCGGGCATAGAATATGCATCTTCATGAATATCAATCCAAAACTGTACTGAAGCGCTATGGAGTGGAAGTCACACCTTTTGGAGTGGCATCAAATTTCGAGGAAGTGGAGTCAGTCATTAAATCACTAGGGCTAGAAAAAGCTGTGATAAAGATTCAGGTACATGCTGGGGGACGAGGAAAAGCTGGAGGGGTTAAATTTGCAAATTCTCCTGCTGAGATTAAGAAAGTTGCCTCAGAATTGATAGGACTCAAAATTGTCAATCAGCAGACAGGAAAAGATGGAATCGTGGCTCATCAAGTCATGATTACACCACCGTGTGATATCGAAAAAGAATTCTATTGCGGGATCATCATTGACAGAGAGCATAAAAGGCCGACTCTAATTATTTCTCCTGAAGGAGGAATGGAAATTGAAGAGATTGCAGAAAAGAGCCCAGATCGCATCTTAAGCGTGCCTATGTATGAGGGAGGAAAATTCAAAGGTTTTCAACTCAATTATATTTGCAAGTTCATGGGTTGGAGTGGAGATGTAGCAAAACAAGGTGCAAAAATGCTCCGAGCCTTAGGCAAAGCTTTTTGGGAGTTAGATGCTGAGATGGTTGAAATAAACCCGCTGATTCTAACGCCAGATAGTCAGCTTATTGCACTGGATGCTAAAGTTACAATCGATGACAACGCTCTTTATCGCCAAAAAGAATTACTCGAATACTACGATCCCTCGCAAGAATCAGAGGCTGAGGTTAACGCCAAGAAATTTGATTTGGCCTACATCTCACTCGATGGAGATATCGCTTGTATGGTTAATGGTGCAGGTCTTGCCATGGCGACTATGGATATTATCCATCACTATGGTGCAGAGCCTGCAAATTTTTTAGATGTAGGAGGAAGTGCCTCTACTGAAAAAGTAACTGAAGGGTTTAAAATTATTTTATCTGACCCCAAAGTAAAAGCGATCCTAGTCAATATTTTTGGTGGGATTATGAACTGCGCTACAATTGCAGAAGGACTCATTATTGCTGCTAAAGAGCTGGATATGAAAATTCCAATTGTTGTTCGTATGGAAGGGACAAATGTTGATCAAGGACGAAAACTATTAAAAGATTCGGGTCTAGATCTAATTAGTACGACAAGTTTGGGTGAAGCTGCACAAACTGTTGTCAAAGAGATTAAGTGAGGATGTTTTAATGGCAGTACTTGTAAATAAAGATACGAAAGTCATCACTCAAGGGATTACTGGAAAGGCCGGGCAGTTTCACACTCAGCAAGGACTTGAATATGGTACGCAATATGTAGGGGGAGTCACTCCAGGAAAAGGAGGGCAAAGTGTTTTAGGTTTACCTGTTTTTGATACAGTTAGGGAAGCAAAACTTGCAACCGGATGCAGTGCTACACAAATTTTTGTTCCACCACCATTTGCAGCAGAATCTATTTTAGAAGCAGAAGATGCCGGAATAGAAGTCATCGTCTGCATCACTGAAGGGATTCCGGTAAAAGATATGTTAGAAGTCTCTAAAGTAATGGCTCAAAGTAAAAGTCGACTAATTGGTCCTAACTGTCCAGGAATTATCACACCTGGAGAGTGCAAAATAGGGATCATGCCAGGCTATATTCATAAAAGAGGGAAGATTGGAATCGTCTCACGATCAGGAACACTTACCTATGAAGCTGTTTGGCAAACATCTCAATTAGATCTTGGACAGTCAACATGTATTGGTATTGGGGGTGATCCTTTAAATGGAACCAACTTTATCGATGCACTAGAGCTTTTTGAAAAAGATCCTGAGACTAAAGGCATTTTGATGATCGGAGAAATTGGCGGTCATGCAGAAGAAGATGCAGCTGAATGGATCAGACAATATTGCTCTAAACCCGTTGCAGTATTTATTGCTGGGATTACAGCACCTCCTGGAAAAAGAATGGGGCATGCTGGAGCAATCATCTCTGGTGGTAAAGGAACAGCCCAGGATAAAATAAAAGCCTTAGAAAAAGCGGGAGCTGTTGTTGCAGAAACACCAGCTGAGATGGGCCAAGCTATGAAAAAAGCCCTTTAGGAGACACTTTGATTAAATTTGGACGCTCAATTCCTATTGTTATTCATCCTGTTTTCTGGCTCGTTGCCGGAGTTATTGGGTGGCTCAACTCCTGGTCTATTTTGGGTACTTTTGTGTGGATGGGAGTGATCTTATTTTCTCTTCTTGTACATGAATTTGGTCATGCTCTTTCTGCAAAAGGATTTGGACAAAGTGCTCAAATTGAATTAGTTGCCATGGGAGGATTAACCTTTCATGATGGAAAGAAACTCAAAAAGTGGCAAGATTTTTTAATTGTACTGATGGGGCCTTTATCGAGCGTTATCCTAGCAGGCGCTGCATTTCTTTTGCGCTCAGCACTTGCTCCTGCGGCTCCTCAACTGATCACCTACATCTTAACTCTGTTTGTCTTCATTAATATCTTTTGGACGATCGTAAACATGCTTCCTATACTTCCTCTAGATGGGGGACAGCTTGTTAGAATTGTCCTAGAGGGAATTTTTGGTCATAAAGGATTAAAGTTTACCTTGATGCTCGGAATCATCTTGGGGGCAGGGCTTGGAATAGCAGCCTTCATCGTAGGTTATTTCTTAGTCGGCGCTATCATGCTTCTACTTGCGTTTGAAAGTTATTCTTCTTGGAATCAAGTTAAAGGGATGACCTATGAAGATCGTGATGAAGAGACTCAAAAAATGTTAGAGACAGCTCAAGATGAACTTCGTCTAGGAGACCTTGATTCTGCAAGAGAAAAGCTTGATCAGATCAGAGAAAAAACTAAAAAAGGGCTTATCTTTGATTCAGCATCAGAGCAGCTGGCCTTTATCTATGAGAAAGAAGGGCAAATGGAAAAAGTTTATGAGCTTTTAAAATCTGTTTCTAAAAGTTTAACCGTTACAGGTAGATGCCTTCTTCACAGAGCGGCATATTTTAATAAAGACTACCAAATGACTTTAGAGCTTGGAAGCCGCTGCTTTCAAGAATCACAAGTTTATGAAATCGCTTTTATCAATGCTATGGCAAGTGCCCAGCTAAAAGATGTACGCTCATGCATTGGCTGGCTAGAATGCGCTGTCAAACATGGTATGCCCGATCTTAAAGGTGCCGTTCAAAAAAGTGAGTTCGATTCTATTCGAGAAGAAGCTTTTTTTAAGCAATTTCTTGAATCTCATTAATCTTTGCTCGATATCCCTATCCTGTTTATAGTACTACCGTTATAAATTTTACTGATAGAGGTTGTATGATTTACTCAATTCCAGCAGTCTCAATTTTTTATGCAGGTTTTAATTATGGATCTATTTTTAAAGCACCTGATCTACTTGCTAGCTTTCTTCCAAATAAAGAAGATGAAAAGATCTCTAAACTCATTGCTGAGCATGGTCTGCCTGACCATACACACATTCTCGAATTTGATACTCTATCTTTAGCTGGAGCTATGGGAACATGTTTAAAAACCCCTGTCATAGCATTTTCAAACCATTTTAAGAAATTTGAAGAAGGGACTCAAAATTTTGTCCTTCTTCATGAAATTGGTCATCTAAAGCATGAAGATCTTTTAACTGGCACTACTGTTATGACAGCAGCAGTTTGTGCTTTTGATGTTTATTCGAGTGTATTTTCTTTAAAAGCGCTGGGAACACTTACAGCATTGAGTGCCATATTTGCCACAATTGCAGAGAGAAGAGCAGATAGTTATGCACGCTCCCATGTCTCAAATGATGATCTTGTATCTGCGCGTCGTTTCTTTATAGCTAGGGATCAAGCAAAAGGTGAAATGCATCAAAAAGAAACATCTCTAAGCGATAGAGTGCTTTCTTCACTCAGCTGGTTTCATTATCATATCCTTACCGGGCATCCTCTTAATCAGACACGTCTAAGCTACATCGATTCTGAGCTTGCGAGTAGAGGGGTTTTGGTTGCTGATCCAACAGATCAAGAGTTAGAGAAGGTTGAATATACTAAAAATCTAATCTTGCAGACGGAAATAGGTAATGAAGAAATGAAAGTAATAGAAGATCAAAAAGCAGCTGCTGCTGCATAACTTATAGAGATAAAAAGGGCTGCATACATTGTGCAGCCCTTTTTTTAAACTTTTATAAGATAAGCTCTTTAGCATTTTCCCAAACATATCTGTCTGAACCAAAATGACCATAGGATGCAGTCTCTTGAAAACAGGGATTTGTTAACTCCAAATCTTTAATGATTACACCTGGGCGTAGGTCGAAATTCTTCTTAATAACCTCTAGTAGATATTCATCTGATTGAGATGTTCCAAATGAATTAACATGGATTGCAATAGGTTCAGCAACTCCTATCGCATAAGATGCCTGCACTAAGACTCTTTTGCAAAGCTTTGCTTTGACAAGCGACTTTGCTATCCAACGAAGGGAGTAAGCTGCAGAACGGTCTACTTTCGATGAGTCTTTGCCTGAAAAAGCTCCGCCTCCATGGGCTCCCCATCCACCATATGTATCTACAATGATTTTTCTACCTGTTAAACCTGCATCACTTGCAGGACCCCCAATCAAAAAGCTTCCTGATGGGTTGATATGAAAGATGGTATCTTCTGTTAAGTACTCACTTGGGACAACTTCTTTTACAACAAGCTCTATAAGTTGTGCTTTGATCTCATCTAAAGAAATAGATTCATCGTGTTGTGTAGAGATCACCACCGTATGGACGTAAAGTGGAATTAGGGCGCCGTCTTTTTCTTCATAGGCAACTGTGACTTGAGATTTACTGTCTGGTCTAAGCCAAGCAAGCGTTCCATCTTTTCTAAACTCGGATAATTTTTTATTTAATTTATGTGCTAAAACAATTGTTAAAGGCATGGCTTCTTCTGTTTCATCAGTAGCATAGCCAAACATCAAACCTTGATCGCCTGCCCCAATTTCCTCGATAGACTTATTGATATGGACAGCCTGAGCAATCTCAGGAGCCTGGTCCTCTATGGCAAGGATAACTTTGCAAGTTTTGTAGTCGAAACCTAACTCTTCGCTATCGTAGCCAACTTGTTTGATGGTCTCTCTGGCAACAGCTTCGTAATTAACCTGAGCATTTGTTGTAATTTCACCTAGAAGTACGACAAGATTTGTTTTCACAGCAGTTTCGCAGGCTACTTTACTATTGGGGTCTTGCTTTAGGCAGGCATCTAAAATGGCATCTGAGATTTGGTCGCAGAGCTTATCTGGGTGGCCTTCTCCAACAGATTCTGATGTAAATAAGAACTGCTTTTTTACTGGGATCTCTTTTGGGGCATCCGAAGTAAGTGGCATTGTTAAAAAAGAAGAGATGAGAACGCTAAAAAAGAGAAGACTCTTGGCTTTTATATTTTTTAGATCATTTATCACATTCATTATAGATTCCTTTTTATAAGATTATAAATATTAATGAAGGCTAAGAACTTATAGGAATCGAGTTTAAGTTGAAATTATTTTTTCACAGGATCAAAGAAACTTTGAGAGCACACAGTTGTATGGAATTTTTAGTTCTGCTAAACTTGTCTCTGTCGGTAAATCGGAGATGATCATAATGAAGCAAAGTTCGCAAGGTGAGCAGCTTGGTATTTATAGACATTATAAAGGCCAAGAATATGAACTAATGGGCATAGCCAATCATATTGAGACACTCGGAAAAATGGCTGTTTACAAGGCTCTTTATTCCACCGAGGAATTTGGAGAGAATGCTCTTTGGGTCAGGCCCTATGAGATGTTTTTTGAAAGTGTAGTTATCGATGGCAAAGAAGTGCCACGTTTTGAATTTGTAAAAGAGAACTAAGCAGTGAATGCAGGACTAATAGAAGCTTTTTGGCTGGGGTTTATTGGATTCATGATTCCTGGTCCGATTTTGAGTGCTATTTTTACAGAGATACTGCAATCAGGTTTTAAAAAGAGTTTTAGAACCATTTTCTACGCACTGATTGCTGAGGCTGCCTTAGCATTTGTAACCATTTTACTCTTCTCCTCTATGGTTGAAGATCAAAGAATTTTCCCTTTTATTTCCCTTGTAGGTGCTGTTGTCTTGGTTTGGATGTCTCGATCACTCTGGAAAATTAAGTCTATCAATTCAGATTCTCAGCAGATATTTACTTTTTCAAAAATTGGGCTTTTAACACTCACAAACGGTCTTTTTGCAACGTATTGGATTACAGTCTGCGTTCCCAAGGCCATAGCCTTAAATCAAACAGTTGTGAATGGAAAGTATTTGTTTTTAGGTGCTATTGAACTGGGCTGGTTTTTGGGAGCTGTCGTGCTTGCTTATATTTTTGCTCGCTTTCGCCCTCTCTTAATTAAGCCTAAAATTATAGGGCCCACCTTTAAAATCTTTGCCCTAACATTCGTCTATTTTGCAATTACAATGGCCTATAAAGGTATTGTGGATTTAATCTAAAAATCACTCGTAACCTGTAAAATAAAAATTTTATAGAGTTTCTTGACGGTATATTATGAGTTTTGGCATACCTGCTTTTCCTTTAATTTGCTAACTACGGACTCCTTGTTGAGGAAGATCAACAAAGAGAGCAAATAAAGAATTAAAAATATTTCTTACTAGTTGTCTTTAATGTGCCTTTAGTTTGTTTTTTTTATAAAAAAAAGGTTTTTATTAATTAACTATATAATTATAATTATGAATATGAAATACAAACTACCACGCCAGACAATCAAGCAAACTAATATTAAACCGATCATTGAGCGAGAACTTATTCGTCAGGGGGCTCCATTAGACCCCATGGCAAATAAAAACTTGAAAGAGCTTGCCCAAGTTACTCAAACTATCAAGAAAAATGGTCTACCTGATTATTTAGTTCTTAAGAAGATCTCGGATCAGATTGGACATGGAATCTTTTTGCATCCTGATGCGAAGCCCTTAAAAAAGGGACAGGTCATCGGTCCTTATTCTGGAGAGCTCTCAATAGAGGTCCAAAATAAAGCAGACGACTCAGCCTATGCTTTTGCACTCGTTACAGAAATGAGACTCAATAAAGTAGAGCAAAAAGCATTAGATAATGCAAATAAATTTGCTCCTTCTCGTCACTATGCTCTTAACCTTGATGCCAATAAATATGGTAATTTTACGCGCTATATCAACCACTGCGAAAAGCCCAATGTTGAAGCTATGATGCACGCGATAGAAAAAAATAAAGAAAATCTAGAAGAGATGCCAATTGAAGTCATTTACATAGCCAAAAAGACCATTCAACCAGGTGAGCAACTTTTAGTTTGCTACGAGGATGAAGATGAGACTTATTGGAATGCCTATGGTGTGAAGCCAGTTCCTATGACTCCCAAAACCTATATGCTAGATTCAGATCATAATTTAGTTAATTGAAATTTTGTACAGTTTAAATTTTAATTACATTCTTTATGTTTAGCTTGTTAGATGTTAAAAACTAATGTCTAAGAGTGTTATTCTTTATCAGTTTTTTTGTTTTGTTTTAATAGCCCAAAATGGAATGGAGCAAAATAAGACAAGCCCAATAATTAAGAAACTCTCATAAAAGATCATGCTCCCAGCGTTCACCCCGTCTGGTGGAATAAACCCTAAGAAAAATACAGCAAATGAGACCAAAAAGCCCACGCTTGAGACGATGGTAATCCCAATTTTATTATCTCCAAAGACTTTGTAAGCTCTTTTGAGGTTAGGCTGTGTAAAACGCAGATAAACAGCTGCAGCAAACATCACAAGATACATCACAAGGTAAAGCTGAGTAGCAAGAGCTGCAAGTAGCCAATACGAGCTGTTGACATCTGGCATAATCAAAAAAACTACGAGTAGAGCAGACACTACAACGCCCTGAAAGAGAATAACCATATAGGGGACATTCTTACTATTGGTTTTATCAAAGACTTTAGGGAGTAGGCCATGTTCTGCTGTTGCATAAATCCCTTTAACTGGTCCAATGAGCCATGTGCTGACCTGGGCCATGGTGCCAAGCGCTACCAAAAAGGCAAGCACTGGAGTAAACCAGCCAATGTTAAAAGATTTAAAAAATAATGAAAAAGCATCCATTACACCAGCAACAAGGCTAATTTCTCCTTTTGGAATGATAAAAGAGATTGCAAGTGATCCTAGAGTAAATAAAAATACAATAATCAGTGAGGAGATGAAAATGGCTCTAGGGTAGTTTTTATTGGGGTTTTTGACTTCTTTAGCGTGCACAGCAGACATTTCCATCCCTGCAAAACTAAAAACAATACCTGCAGTAAAAACAAGATTCCCAATATTCATATTGGGTAAAAAGTTTGTTGAGTTCATGGTGATTTCTATTGGCTTTCCAATAGACCACCAGATGAGCCCAAGCATGATAATTAAAGCACCTGGAATAATGGTTCCAAAAATGGCGCCGACTGTGCTTATCCAACCTGATGCTTTCATCCCCATTAAATTGATAATGGTCGTTATCCAGAAAATCCCAAAGATCATAGCGACCATATAGATCTTATTATGCACAAGTGCAGGGTCTATGAGGTATGCAATAGTTGCGGCAGCAAAGCTTAAAGCTGTCGGAAACCAAATTACATTTTCAATAAACTGCATCCAAATAGCTAAAAACCCCCATCTTTTTCCAAATGCTTTTTCCACCCATAAGAATATCCCTCCAGTTTCATGGAAAGCAGTAGCAAGCTCTGCAGAAACAAGTGCAGAAGGAATTAAGAAAAGAAGGGCCCCTGCAATATAGATGAAGATAATACTAAAACCGTATGAGGCGGCAAGTGGCAGGCTGCGAAGCGAGGCAATAGCTGCTACGTTGATCATGGTCAGCATGAAGATGCTGAGAACTTTTGATGAGGACTTACTTTTGTTCATTGCTCTAATTATTTTTGTAGGTCAAAGACGGCTTGTTTGATTTTGTTGTGCATCGTTTGCGCTAGTTGCTGGCCTTGAACTGGATTGGTTTGTTGATTAAATTGATGCAGGTCTTTGAAAGACAATGGATTTCCTTCCACAGGCTGGTCCCAGGGGAGGTGGGGATGGATGGTGTTGTAAAATTTGGTATGTCCATTTTCTTCTGAGAAATTATCAGCTCTAACTTGGTTAGCTCTGACTAAAATTTTTCCATTTTCCAGAGCATTATATAGAATGGACTGTTTTGCTTCAATACTTTGTGCGCTGCTGCTGATCAGGACAGAATCTGATGCTTCGATTGTGTCCGCTGTAACATTAACTAAAACACAATTTTTAATTTGACCCTTATGAATAGAGCAATTGATTAAAATGCTATTTTCAATTTTTAATTGTGGTGACTCAACATGGTTTTCATTTTTTCCGTTGAGTGCAAAAAATTGTTTTAATGCAGCACCTTCTTGATTATCTTGAACAAGTTTTAGGCAATTTTCATAATAAGTGCGCATATTGCCATAATCCCACCAGAGGGTATTTTCACCCATAGATGAGGCGCCTAGTAAGTTTGTCAGATTAAATTTTTCACTAAAATCTTTTTTAAAACTTTGCATGCGATCCCAATGACTTACTGCAAATTTATTTGAGATGCCTTTTTTCTCTAGGATGCTCACATAAAGTGGCTTTTCTAATGATAATGGCATCCATAGATGAGGGTCACTATCAAAAGAGCCCATCTTTTGTTTGAGCTCAGTGGAGAATAAATCTAAAAAAGAGCTAAGTAATCTTTGAGATAATGAAAAAGATCCAAGGCTGAATGCCAGTGTTTCATCATCTTTTAAGGAAAGAGCAGAAAAATCCTCAAACGAGAGTTTTTCTAGTTGCTGCATCTCACCCTTCGGATTTACAATGACAAAGCCATATTTAGAATATTCATTATCTTTCCATTCTTTTTCAGTTGGTGAATGTTTTAGAGGTTTGATTAAAAGATCTACTTCATGAGAAGTTTTTTTAAGAGCGCTAGCTGGAACAAAGAGCTGGTCTCCCCAAAAAACACTGAGCCTTCCCTTTCTAAAAGGTGCGAGTATTGAGGTTTGCTTGATAACAGCCTCTAAAAGAGTAATAGGTGTAGGCTCACTCTTTTTCCATAGGCGCCCGATGAGTTTTATTCGAGATTTATTATTGTGTTCACAACCTGTCATTGGAGTAAGACGTGTGCCTCTACCAGCAGTATGGTAGATGGCAATAGAGCGATGATCTTTGAGCTGCTCAATTAAGTTTATGCCATAATTTTTCAGAGCTATTTCACTTGCTTTTGTAAATGCGTAGAAAGTTCCCAAAGCATTCCCAGCACCTTCTGGCCAGTCTTCCACTACAGTAATGATAAGAGATTTCTCTTTGACGATTTGTCCGCGCATCTGGTTGAGACGCTTGTACCAATAAAGGCGCTCAAACTCAGAAGTAACCGATACGATAACGATGTCCATACCGTAGGATAGATTCTGAATGTCTTTTAGGTGCTTTTGCTGCATAGGTTACTTAAAACTAACAGTAATATAGCGAGTGATCTTACCATAGCGTACTAAAAGAAGCACATGCTTATTTTTGGAAGCTTGGGTAATAGCCTGTTGAAATTGAGCTACACTACTTACCTTTTGGCGATTGACGGATAAAATAAGTGTGCCAGCTCGCACAGAAGCATAGGCCATCTGTGAATTTTGTTTAACCTGAGTAATAAGTACACCACTTAACTGATCATAGCCAAGCTGATGGGCATAGGCGGGTGTAAGATTTTCAACAGTCATGCCCAAAGAATTTTGTGAAGAGATAGAAGGAGGAGTCTCTTTTGTATTTTGGACCATAGGGTGAGCGCCAACTACTGCGTTTAATTGCTTAACTTTTCCATTGCGGTTGATCGTCAGGGTTACTTTTGTTCCCGGCGTCAATAGAGAGACTTCATGGGTTAAATTCATCTGATTATTTATGAGCTTGCCATTGAACTCTGTAATGACATCTTGCTGTTCGAGTCCTGCTTTCTGCGCAGGAGAGTCAGGCGCTACGTCAACAACAACAATTCCATTATGGGAATCTAAGCCTAGAGCTTCGGCAAGGTCTGGCGTAAGACTTTGCGCTCGTACACCAAGATAGCCTCTTTGCAAATAGCCATGTTCAAAAAGTTGTTCTGCTACATGCTCTGCGATGTTACTTGGAACGGCAAAGCTTAGGCCCATGTATCCACCTGTTTTAGTTAAAATGGCGGTGTTGATGCCTATTACCTCTCCATTAATATCTAAAAGGGGGCCTCCAGAGTTTCCTGGATTAATAGCTGCATCTGTTTGGATATAATTTTCCCAGCTTAAGCCACCTAGTCTATTTCTTCCTGTAGCACTAACAACACCAACTGTAACAGAGGCTTTAAATTCAAAAGGATTTCCTATTGCAATGGCCCATTGTCCAATTTTTACTTTATCTGAATCAGCGAGTGTTAAATAGGGAAAGTTTTTTCCTTTTACTTTGATAAGAGCTACTTCAGTACTAGGGTCTGTGCCCACTATCTCAGCATCAAATTCTCTTCCATCATAAAGAGAAACTTTAATATTGGCAGCATCTTTTACGAGGTGATTATTAGTGAGTATATAGCCATCGTCTGTAACAAAAAAACCCGAGCCAAAACCTACGGATGATTCTGACTGTTGGGGAGTTGAGCCAAAGAAATGATAAAAGAAATCATTGAAATTAGGATCGTATGAGTTGCCTGGTTCAAAACAAGCTTTAATACTCACAACAGCTGGAATAGCACTGTCTGCGACCTCAGAAAATCCTTCAGAGGCTTCTCTGAGTACTTTGATAGCCTGTGATTGTTTAGGAGGAGTTGGAGTTGTACGTTTTTTAAAGGCGCTAAGATTTAAGCTTATTAGAAGACTTAAAGCTAAAGCTGCATACAATTTAGATCTCATTTCAAAAGGTTCCTATTTTTGCAAAAATATAGCAAAACAAATCAATAACTTTCAATATGAGAAGCTTTTTGGGACTTTTAAATAAGGAGTTATTTATTTAAAAGTTCCACTGCAGGCCAACGTATGGAGCAATAGATCCTAGTACTTTAATTTTAAATGGTCTTAAAAGACCTAGACGCAGGTTATTGGCTTGCTGGTCAAGCTTTCCAATGTTTCTAGTCTGCCCCCACTGTATATATTTACAGCCAAAGAGCCCAGAAAAAGGAAAGTTTGGAGAGGCATTGCGCACTCTGAAACCAGCTTCAGCCATCCACACGTAGTTGGCAATAATTTTTTGGCGAATACCTTGGTTGCTTGAGCTAAGTCCAATGCTTGCCTCTGCATTGATTAAGCGGTTAACGCGCATGTTTTTCCAACTCTGCCAACCGGCTCCATTACTAGCAGCGATATACGGAGAGATTGCATATCCTTTAAAAACTAAAGGGTAGGGCAATTCAAAATAGAGCTTAAGCATAAAGGCATCTAGAGTTAAATGAGCACGGAACTGGTTCTTTACACCACGTAGAGGAATGCCCGCTTGAGTTACTGCACCAGCACCGAGGATAGGCTGAGTAGATATAAAAATACTTTTTTGTGTTTGGTAACTAATAGCTGCTTTGAACCACTGGAGGAAGCGGTAGCCTAAAATAAATTCAAATACTGGAGTGATGTTATATCTAAGGTGTCCTCTAAAGGGACTAGAGCCATTCTGCACAAAGTTTGCAGCTGGAACTCCTCCAAAATTTCCTCTGATTTTATCAAAAAATAAAATCCCTGGCCCCATATTTGCCTGAGTAAACAAACTGAACCTTTTTTGTAAATTCTTAGCGTTTGTTATAAACGGAACCCAAGTGTTGATAGACTTTGAATTGATTGTATAGGTATAACAGGCTGGGAAATCCCATTGCATGCCAAGATATGGGGTAAATGAGTACATGATTTTTGCTGTTATGGGTTTAAAAAGGCCCATAGATGCACCATTTTGTTGGCTTACTTTTCCAATATTTCTAACTTGTCCCCATTGGTTGTATTTGCAACCAGCAACGAATGAAAATAAAAAATCTGGTGTTGCATTGCGAACTTTAATTCCTGCATCTGCCATCCAAGAAGCATTGGCAATTATGGCATCACGCAGGTAAATGAAGTTGTTGTTATAGTTTCCTGTAAATACACCTGTGCGCTCAATTTTTATATCTGTCCAGCTTTGCCATGAAGGTCCAACCCCTGCACTAATGAAAGGGGTAAAGGCCATACTGTTAATCACTCCAGAAAGTAAATCGAAGGAGAATTTGGCCATGATCGCATTTAAGTTTAAATAAGATTTAAATTGATTAAGTGAAGAGGCAATAGCTCGAGGGCCACTTCCTGGCAGCCAACGAGAAATCAGCATCGTTTCATTTTGGTATTGGTAGGAGATACCCATCTCTAGCCAGCGGCTGACTCTGTAGCCTAAAACGTACTCTATTAGTGGCGATTTTGTGTAGGATAGGCGACGATTCAGAGGAATAGAGGGGCCTGATCCAAATAGTAGGGCTTGTGGAAGACCTGCTAAGTCACCACGAAGTTTGGAAAAGAAGAGAAAATTCGGCCCGATATTTACTTGTGCAGTGACGCAAGGCTGTTTATAAACAGATTTAGGAGAGGTAAAGAATATATGATCAGAATGTGCTGATTTACTGTTTATGACATAGCCTTTAGTTACTGGGAAGTTCCAGTCGAGTCCGAGGTATGGAGCAAAGGAATACACCGTTTTAATGCTAAAAGGTTTTATAAGACCTCGTTTGAAGTTTGCTTGCTGTTCTAATTTTCCAAGATTACGAGTTTGCCCCCAGTAAATATATTTACAGCCCAATGTCATAGAGAAATTTGGAGCGCGCTTTAGAGAATAGATGCGAAACCCAGCATCTATCATAGCAGCGACATTTGCGATGCTCTTTTGGCGGTAGGGAATATCTGTTCCTATAAAATCTGGTCCTGCAAAGAGAGGATTTTGAGTCTGAGAGATCCTATCAACGATATTGGACCAAGTTTGCCAACTGACTCCAACTCCTCCCGCTCCATATAGTGAGAAAGCGAGTTTCTTTATGATCATGTGCCAAGGTAGTTCAAAGTAGTATTTTCCCATCAGTGAATTTAGCTGAATATCAGAGCCAAATTGCAAGCGAGCATTGGGATCTGTTCCTTGAGAAGAAAGAAGAGTGCGAGTTTGTAGATAAATATTGGATTGGTTTTGGTAAGATATGGCTGCTTTCATCCATTGATTAAAGCGGTAGCCTACAATATATTCAAAAATAGGAGTTTTACTATAGCTGAGGTCGCGCTTATCAGGGGTTGAGCCTATCATACTAAAAATGGTGGCAGGTTGGTTTCCTAAGTTACCCTTAACGTCTATGAAGTATAAAAATCCGATTCCGATGTTCAGCTCTGCAAATACAGCCTCATTTTTCTGAAAGTCTCCAACCCAATTAAAATAGGGCATCCACTGGTCTTTAGGTTGATATGAATTCTCTTTCGAATGAGTTTTTGACATATCGGTGCTATCAGCAAACACAGAGAATGTGCTGATCATGCAAAAACAGAAAAGTATTTTTATGTAACTCGGTATTATACGCATATTATCCTCTCGAATCGGAAAAAATTAGTAGCAGGACTTTGTATAGCGTAACGATAAAATTATTAAAAGTT
>JAAZZY010000036.1 GCA_014239035.1 Chlamydiia bacterium | reverse complement strand
TAGATAAACTAGAAGCAGCAAAAGAGGCTATTTAACTTGTGATTTTGCATCAAGGCGCTCGTTGAGCTCTTTTTTGAAGTTGTTGAGAGTCTCTTCTGCCCTTTGAACCTTACTAGCAATGGGGAGACTTTTATCAGTGGATACAAAAAAGGGCTCCCCATATCCAATGACAATCTTGCTAAATGGCTTGGGTATGATCATACGATCCCAAGAGGAAAACCTCCAGTATTTAGAAGCGCTCCAGCTAAAGGGAAAGATTTGTGCTTTAGAGACCTGTGCTGCAACAATTACGCCTGGTTTAATTTGATAAGCAGGACCTAGTGGTCCATCTGGTGTAATAAGCACAATAGATTTTTTAAGTGTCTTAATAAATTCTCTTAGAGATTTATGCTTATCAAACTTAGGCACGCGTATCGTAAACCCATTCTTATAAGATTCTGTAGCTAGTGCAAGCCACTCCCCATCACGGCTATTGCTAACATAGGCGGTATAATTAGAAGTAGGCTCCATGTATTCTCCAAAGAAATTGGGGCCTAGCACAATGCGATTATGCCAAAGCATAATAATAGTGGGATGCTCATTAACTTTTTCATAAAAACGCTCGAGCCCAATAATCTCAACTTTTGAAGTCCATAAAACAAACCTCATGATTATTTTTACAAGAGGAGGGAAAAGCTTCCTCTGAAGAAGGCGAAAAAATTTTGATTTAGAGAGCTTTTTCATAGATTAAGGAGCTAATTTCTTTTGCTGCAACCATGGATGGCATTTCTTTAGAGCTCATAATATTGAGCATCTCTTGACAACCTTTCAAGCTATTTTTTCTAAGATATGAATCTTTTTTACTGAGATTTTCGAGGGCCAAAGATACTTTTTTGGGTGTAAAATCAAGATAATATAATTCTGGGAACGCATGCTTGTTGCAGATGATGTTTACAATGCAATAATAGGGCATCCTGAGCTTAATAAGGTGTCTAGCAACAAAGGCATTAAAAGGAGAGAGGTGATAGACGACAACAGTGGGAACTTTCATAACAGCGAGCTCAAAGGCAATCGTTCCAGAGGTAGCAATCGAGGCTTCAATTTTACTCATGAGCTGAAAATTTGACTTTGAGGGCAAGAAAGTTATTTCAGAGCCTAGCTTCAAAGTAGAGTCTGCAATATAGCCTTCCATAAGTATTTGGAGCTTCTCTTCAGCAACAGATACAACAAAAAGGTGTGATGGGTTTTTCTTTTTAAAAAGCTCACAAGACTCTAAAATTTTAGGGAAGTTTTGTTTGATTTCATGAGTGCGACTACCTGGAAAAATACCTATTAAAGGCTTATCCTCAAACGAAGGGTCTAACTCAAGTTTATCACCTGACTCTGAACTCAAAAGAGCTTGCTCGATTAATGGATGGCCAACATAAGTGGGTTTTAGGGTCGTTGGCAAAAAGTATTTATCTTCAAAAGGGAATATGGAGAGCAGACAGTCTAAAGTATCTGATAGAGTGTAGATGCGTCCTCTGCCATGTGCCCAAACTGTTGGGCAGATGTAGTGGATAAGTTTATTGGGAAATTTTCGTTTCCGCAAAGCTTTTGCCATTCTTAAATTGAATCCAGGGAAATCAATAAATAAAACAGCCTTAGGCTTTTCTTTTAAGATGAAGTTTCGGGTTTTTTTAAACATCAAGATAAGCTCTGGAAGTCTTTTAAAAACAGCGCTATAGCCCATAACTTGAAAGTTTTCCATGGGCATAAAAAGATCGATGCCAACATCTCTCATTTTGGGGCCTGCTACAGCTGTGATCTTCAACTCAGGGTGAATCTCTCGAAGTCTTTTTAAGATTGTCGCTCCATGAACATCCCCACTGGTTTCCCCAGCAAATACAAATAAATCTATACTCATAATGCTGTTTTTTCCTGAGCTTCTTTTCTAATTAGCATTAAATTGCGGACATAAGGAATGAGTCCTACACTGTAGCCCAATGCTGTAATCAAATCTTGGATATAAAGAGCATAACCCAAAGTTAAGCTACCTCCAATTAAGCTAATCCACCAAAAGCTAGAAGATAAAATGCTTTCCTTAGCCCTTTCAGACTGCCACCATTGAATCCAAAGCCTGCTCATGAATAAAGAGGCCCCTAGGAATCCGATGATGTGTGATAGAGAGGAGATATTTCGCACTGACTTTGCCCAAGGCATCTGAGGATTGAAGATCCAATGAAAATCTTTGTGCTCTAGATATACTCTTAAAATAAAAAGAGCAGTAAAAACTGTGATGATAATCGATAGATGTAAAATAAGTTTAGCCCGAGAAAAGGGCGCCGCTTTTTTGTTCATCATTCGATATTGTCTAAAAGCAAAGTAGAAGGGAAAGAATCTAATAAAATAAAGATGAAATTGTACTTGGATTAGGTAGTGGGCGAGCATCAAAACATTGCCTACAATTGACAATGTCCAAAAGCTAAGCGTAACATGGCTTTTTTTTCGATATTCACTTAAAAACCATTGAAGGACACTGCGCAAACCAAAAGGAATTGTAGCAAGTGTTCCTAGCCCAAAGTAAATCCAATGTTTAAACTCCACCTAAAGGTCCTCTTTGATTTTGTAGCAGAGGCGTCTTTTTCTCATCCAATAGACAGCAATCATATCCAGAAAGGGTCCAATGCTGCGATTAAAGAGGTGGTATTTACTTTTTCCTTGAGTCCTGGCTCTGTGTGAGACTTTAACTTCCACAATAGTCATGCCCTCTACTCTAAAAAGAGCGGGAAAAAAACGGTGCATACCATGAAAACCTTTGATTTTAGATAAAGAGGACTTCCTAAAAACTTTTAAAGAACATCCTGTATCATGCATTTGGTCTTTGCAAAGTCTTGAACGCACGACGTTCGATGGTTTTGAAATGACTCTTTTAAAGAAAGTATCTTTGCGGCTTTGGCGCCATCCACAGGCCATGTCATGATCATTTAGAGCTTCTAAAAGCTTAGGGATATCGCTCGGATCATTTTGGAGATCACCATCTAATGTGATAATAAGCTCTCCAGAGGCGAGTTTGAAACCTGCATCGAAGGCACTAGATTGGCCATAATTTTGAGCAAAAGACAGAACCCTTAACTGTGGCATGGTCTCTTTGAGCTTCTTAAGGACATTTAAGCTGTTATCTTTTGAACCATCATCAATATAAATAAGCTCCCATGGTGCGTTTAATTTCTCCATGACAGTCTCAACTTCTGCGGCTAAAATAGGGATGTTTTGCTCTTCATCTTTAATGGGGATAATAACAGAATGTTTAATTAACAATTTTAGGGCCTTTTCTTTTTAAAATTGGTGGTTATCCTACTGAGAATTAAATTATTTCACAATTTGTTTTTTGAGCCAAGAAGAGCCTTCCTCAAAGGTGTGAAAAAGTGTGCCGTGCCCATACTGTCCAGTAGAAGGAGTAATAAATAATTCTATGGTTGGCGATCGGATGCGAGCCTCATAGGCAACGTTTGCAATCTTTGATATAAAATCAAAGGCTTGCTTTGTGCCAACTCTGATGTCCCTGTTGCCAATGTAGTAGCGAATCTTTTTCTGAGTAAGAGCATCAAGTTGATTTTCTAAAGCTAGTTTTTCTAGGTCGGCACTATTGGAATGAATTCGAAATTCCCTTAGGAGGGCTAAACTTGTTACGGGAGCAAAGCCAAGTGCAGCGCTGACATGCGGATGCACAGCCAAATGCGTAGCAATAAAGGCTCCTCGAGATAGTCCCATAACCCCTATTTGAGCAGGAGCAAGTTTTTTCTCCACTAGGTGGTCGACAAATTTTTTTGTTGATTCGATAAACTTTTCAAGCTCATCTAAATGCTTTGCCCAGTGTTTCATAGCCGAATATTTATCAAAAGATCCTCCATGTCCTGGCAAAGTAATTGAAAAAACACGGGTATTATGTTTGGCTAAAAAGAGTGCAGGTTGATTAAAAGGATCTAAATTAAGACTTTCATTTGCGCAAAGAGAAAAATAAATAACGCATGGATGTTCTTTTTCATCAATAGGGGGCCCAATGTATTCAATATCCAAGTCATCAAAGTGAGTATAAGATGTTGATCTCATAGTTTACTTCTATTATTGATTCTACGAAATCTACCATATTCTTGAGCACAGCGATCATTCATAAAAGACCTTAAGCCTAAAAATCGCAGAGCTAATGGGAACTTTTTGTGGCTCATGAGCTTAAACTTACGCCCTCTTTTTTTAGGGTCTAGTGGGGTGAATCTGTATTGGGCATTTAAAATAAAAGCTATTGTCTCTCGCATCCAACGTGGGAAACGTGGAAAAGGTGTAACTAATGTATCTGTAATCAGCTCTTTTGTTAATGAATAAATTTCTCCAAGATGAGGCACCTTATCTTGGTCTAAATATGTAGATTGAATTTTCTTTTCTAAGAGTGGATACAAAAAGCAAGCGAGCAAAATGTTTTTTTCAGGCTGATGAATTTCTTGTCCATCAGCAAGCTCTAAAAATCTATGTGTTAGCTCTTTTGAATCTCCGTCTAAAGAGCTTGAAAGCTGTGGAAAAAGGAGATGGGTAAAGCCATACTCATCCATAAGCTTGAAAAATTTTGAAGAGACTTTTGTCTCTAAAATTTTAAACAGCTCACCTAATATTCGATCTGGAGAACTCTTTAAAATTTCGTCAATATTTTCTATAAGGGCTTTTTTTGTCTCTGCCTCTATTGAGAAATCAATTCGCGCCTGAAACTTAATAAGGCGAATCATGCGCACAGGATCTTGGCAAAAGCGCATGGTAGGATTTCCAATGGTTCGTAGTATACGGTTTTCTATATCTTTAAGACCTTTAACATAGTCGATAATGGCATGTTCTTGAGGATCATAAAAAAGTCCGTTGATGGTAAAGTCTCGACGAAGGGCATCTTCTTCTTCAGTGCCAAATTCATTGTCGTGAGTGATAAGATTTGAATCTTTAGTTTGTCCTGAGCGAAAAGTGGAGACCTCTAAAACCTTACTTCCAAAGCGTATATGAGCTAAGCGAAAGCGTTTTCCAATTAAAAGACAATTTCTAAAAAGAGCTTTTATCTCATCAGGTTTTGCAGAAGTTGCAATATCAAAATCTTTAGGAGCGATATTTAAAAGAAGATCTCGAACGCCTCCTCCTACTAAATAGGCGCTATATCCATGGCGCTTGAGCCGATGCATGACTTTTAGAGCATCAGCATCGATTGATTTTTCAGAGATGGGGTGTTTAGAGTCTAAGAAAATTTTGGATAGCACAGATGATATTCTATTTTTATACGTTATTACAATCTTGCCATTTTAAAAAATAGACGATATTCGTCAAGAAGTTATCTGCTTTTACTCTTCGCCTGAATAAAATACATCAGAATCGGACTCATATGCGTCCACAGGAGGTGGAGGAGCATCTCTACGAGTGATAAATACATTAATTAAATCATTAATATCTGTAGGATTTCTAGCTTCATTAGCTCCCTGCACCATTCCAGTAATGCCTTGAGCAAGGTTTGCAACTATTTCCCCTAGATTTTGTCCATCAAGACTTCCAAGAGTTATACCTCTTGGAAATTCAAAATTTAAATTAATTTTTGGCCCAGGTGCATTAGGATTTGAATTGACTAAGATGGCTGCTAACATCCTAACGAGCACTGAAGCTTCAATTTCACCTAGCTCTTCAGGTGATGTAGGAGCAGTATCCGTAATAGAATCTTTGACAGTAATAGAATCCTTTTTACTACCAGCAAAAGTTGCTTTAAGTTCACCGTACCTTATCGCTTGATTGACAACAGCTGAAAATAGATTAAATCTTTTATCCAGGATGTCAAGTTCATTGCTGAGGTTAGGAATTTCAAAGCCTCTTTGTAGCATCACAGCATCTTTGGATTTTCCTTTCTTGTCTATAAGGTGGATTAAGGCATCATCATAGAGAGCTGTACTCGGTGCATAATCTTTATCTAATTTTCCAAGCTGAGCGTTGACGCTAAAATGAAGTGGGTATTGTGTTGCGAGTACTTGAGCATTTTGTGATCTAGCTAAGTCATCAGTTCTACGGCCACTTCTAAGCGGAACACCATGTAGGATTCGAACTTCGCCATCTTCTGTATCTGCAGAAAAAGCCTCTAGTTTAAAGTCGCTTGCACGAGTAAGTTTTCTTTGGCCTAAATCTGCATAGACGTTATAACGTGGGTCTCTAGCCTGCATCTCACGAATATAGGAGCCAATTTTTTCTGGATAAACATATCGAACGGAATGATCTTTTTTCAGAATTCTTGCTTCTTCTTCAGCTATTTGCATCACCATCAATGCATGTGGATGTTCTTCAGTAGCACTTAATTCAGATGACCCAGGAATGAAAAATTTTAGATCTTTTGGCGTAAGTGTTATGTGTCTATTGCGAGCCGGTTGTAATGGTCTCATATCTAAAATAGGTCTATAATCTTGCTCTAGATGTTGAGCTTTTTCATGATCTTCATGAGATACGACAGCTGAACGATGTTCTACAACGCCTTTATGTGTGAAATAAACTTCAAAAGTAACCTTGCCACCGGGGTGGTTTACAAAACCCACGTTATAGATTTTATCAGCACCTTTTGGAATGAGTTTGTGCTGATCAAGCATCTTTGTATAAAGATCTTCTACTCCCTTCCAAGTTATCGGGCTAACAAATCTTAAATAGCAAATTCCTTCAGCATTTGGTTTGGTGTAAGCACTTGTAAGTTTAATTTCATGATCACCATATTTAAAAGAATGGTCTGACTTTGCTAGTTGAGCATTCGGATTAGACTTGATAGCTGAGGTTGCAGCAGAGGTGATTCCAGGGCTTGATCCAGGAGGAAGAGGGGTGGCGTGAGGTAAGGGTCGGCCTTGTGCTGCGGCCATTCGAGCCCGATGTTCTGCAAGTTGTTGAAGGTGAACTTGCTGTATTCTAGAAATCTCGCCTTGTTGGTCAGGTCTCATGCTTTGGAAGAGTTGCACGTTACGAAGCATTTCTGGTCCAAAAGCTTGAGCTACCTGTTCAGGTAACTGACCTTGGTTAACTTGTGGAAGAGCTGCTCCTGTAATTGGATTGTGCGTATAGGCCTCTCGTTTTTCGATATCAAAAGGCAAAATCATCCCACAGAAAGGATTCGTTTTGTCAGATACTGGGTTGATGCTTGGAGTTGCCATAAATGCCTAATAATTAATTGTTTCTTACACAAATTGTACCATAAATTGAGTTGTTTGTCAATAGTTAATTTGATGGACTTTATTAGTTAAAATGTTGTAAGTAAGCAGCTTAAGCTATGTAAAAGCCCGCTATTGCAGTAAAATAATCGGCTCGTTATCCTCCTGATCAATTTAAAAGGGATTCTTTAATCGTGCGTAAGCTCTTTGGTACAGATGGCATTAGAGGACGAGCCAACCTCTATCCTATGAATGTAGAGACAATATTGGCCTTAGGACGTGCTTTTGGCCAATGGCTTCGTCAGAGTAATAAAGGAAAAGTGCGTGTCGTCATTGGAAAGGACACCCGATTATCAGGATATTTATATGAAAATGCCCTCATTGCTGGACTTTGCTCTATGGGGATTGACACCTTAATGGTTGGTCCTCTTCCCACTCCTGGGGTAGCCTTTATAACTAGAGCCTACCGTGCAGATGCAGGAGTTGTTATTTCAGCATCTCACAATCCCTACCATGACAATGGAATTAAGTTTTTCACAGCCGATGGCTATAAGTTTCCAGATACTATAGAGATGAATATCGAAGAGCTTATGGAAGACGCAGCTTTTGATAAGAACCTGCCCTCTGAAGAGAGGCTTGGTAAAAATAGTAAAATTGATGATGCGGACGGTAGATATATCGAGTTTGTTAAAGCGACGCTGCCAAGACGTTTTACATTTGAGGGCCTAAGAATAGCCCTAGATTGTGCAAATGGCGCGGCTTTTAGAGTTGCTCCGCTTGCTTTCAAGGAGCTAGATGCCGAAGTTTTTTGTGAGGGAGTAAAGCCTAATGGAATTAACATCAATAAGCACTGTGGAACACTTCATCTAGAGAGCCTAAAAAAATCTGTCTTAGAAAGAAGGGCAGATGTAGGGATTGCCCTTGATGGAGATGCCGATCGCGTCATCTTAGTCGATGAAAATGGCAACACGGTTGATGGAGACATGATTTTAGCTATCTGCGCAAAAGATATGCTCGATAGAGGAGAGCTTACTAATAACTGCGTTGTGGGAACTGTCATGAGCAATTTTGGGCTCATAAAATGCATGGAGGGTTTAGGGATAGACTTTGTCCAAGCAAAAGTAGGCGATCGTTATGTCATTAGTAAAATGATTGAACATGGTGCCAACCTTGGAGGAGAGCAAAGTGGCCATCTTATTTTCTCTGAGCAAAATACCACAGGTGATGGACTAGTCTCTGCTATGCAAGTACTTCGAATCATGAAGCAAAGAAAAAGAAAGCTCTCAACATTAACTAAAATTATGGATCGTTATCCTCAAGTTCTTCTAAATATTAAAGTTTCTACAAAGCCTAAGATCAAAGAAATACCGGGGCTTACAAAATCTATTGAGAAAATTCAGCAAAAGTTAGAGAATAAGGGGCGAGTGCTCATTCGCTATTCAGGTACAGAAAATGTGTGCCGTGTGATGCTAGAAGGTCCAAGTATTTCTTGTTGTCAAAGGTATGCGAAATCACTTGCAGATATTATCAAAGATCAAATTGGAATCTAGCTTATGTGTGGAATTTTTGGTTACGTTGGAGAAAAAAAAGCTGTACCCATTGTAATTGAAGGATTGAAGATTTTAGAATACCGAGGGTATGACTCTGCTGGTATTGCAGGTATTCAAGAAGGCAAGACTCTTTTTTATAAAGATATAGGCAAAGTTGATTCTCTTGCTAAAATGATAGCGCGTAAACAACTCAAATTAAAAACGGCAATTGCCCACACAAGATGGGCAACACATGGAGGAGTAGATACAAAAAATGCTCATCCACATTTTGACATGAAAAAAACAGTTGCCATTGTTCACAATGGCATCATCGAAAATCATCTGAAACTAAAATCTACTCTTGAGCGAGACAATGTTGAGTTTGAGTCTGAGACGGATTCAGAAATTATAGCGCAACTTATTGGTCACTATTATAAAGGGGACCTTTTGAAAGCCCTGTTTGAAGCGACCTCAAAGCTAGATGGAGCTTTTGCCATAGCAGGTGTACACCAAAATCATCCAGATCAAATCTTTATCGCTGCCAAAGGAAGTCCGCTTGCTGTTGGTATTGGAGACGGTGAGTATTTTGTATCCTCTGATGTTAATGGTTTTTTAAAATACACTAATAAAGTGCTTTTTTTAAAAGATGGGGAAGTGGGTCTTTTACATAAAGATGGTTTCGAGATTTATGATAGCAAAGCAAAGCGTGTTGTAGCGCAAATAGAGCAGATTAAAAGCAGCGGCTATGAAATTTCAAAGCTAAACTATGAACACTACACACTCAAAGAGATTCACGATCAACCTGAGTCTATTAGCCGTCTTTTTGTTTCACGCTTTGAAGAAGAATTTGGCTCTGTTTGCCTCAAAGATATGGGAATAAATGAGAGTGAGCTTTTAGAGACTTCACGCATTTTAATTTTGGCTTGTGGAACATCTTGGCATGCTGGTTTTATAGGCTCATATTTATTTGAGTCCCTGTCTCGAACACCCACCCAAGTTGAGATCTCTTCAGAGTTTCGCTATAAAAATCCTATAGTCTTAAAAGATACACTCGTCATTGCCATCTCCCAATCAGGAGAGACAGCAGACACCATCGCAGCAGTACATGAGCTCAAAGCAAAAGGTGCCAAAGTTATTGCCATTTGCAACAGAGAAGAGTCTACTCTCTCTCGCATCACAGACCATACTTTGCTTATCAAAGCAGGACCTGAAATTGGAGTATGTTCTACCAAGGCTTTTACTAACCAAGTCGTTCTATTGTCGCTTCTAGCCCTGCATTTGGGACGTATGCACCATCAAAGCAAAGAAGAAGCTATTTACTTTATTCGAGAGATTAAAAAGCTTCCACAGCTTGCTCAAGAAATTTTAAAGCAGTCCAAACAAATTGAGGCGCTTGCTAAAAAGTATAATCACTATAATAACTTTTTCTATTTGGGCCGCAGCTATATGTATCCTACAAGTTTAGAAGGAGCCCTAAAATTAAAAGAGATCTCTTATATCAATGCTCAAGCATACCCTGCAGGGGAGCTTAAGCATGGACCTATTGCACTTATTGATAAGAATTGCCCAACGATTGCTCTTTGCAGCAATCAGCATACCTATGCCAAACTTCTAAGTAATTTAATGGAAGTAAAAGCGCGAAATGGGCCTATCATTGCTTTTGCACCCCGCAATAGCGCAGGTATCGAATCTATTGCAGATGATGTTTTTTGGCTTCCAGAGATTTGCGATGAGTTTGCATCAGTGCCGATCTCAATAGCCCTTCAACTTTTTGCTTACTACATGGCTAAATTTCGAGGTTGCGACATTGATCAGCCGAGGAACCTCGCTAAATCAGTTACTGTTGAGTAAAATGACTGAATTTTCTTTCAGACCTGGTCGGATAAAAGATATACCAGCCTTAGAGTCTATAAGAATTCGAGCTATAGAAAGTTCCTCAAACTACACAAAAGAGCAGCAAAAGATTTGGAAGGCTTCTATACCTGACTGGAAAAAAATCATTCATCATACCACAGTCTGCGAACTCGAAGAAAAAATATGCGGTTTAGCCTCACTCGATGGTCAGGTTTTATATTTATTGTATGTAGATCCAGCTTATCAAAAAAAGGGGATAGGTACTTTTCTTGTTTCTCAAATAGAAGCAGATGGATTGCGATGTGATGCTAATTTACATAGTGAGAAGCTGCTTATCAAAAGGGGTTGGCAATTTGAGTCGAATAACCATAAGGAAATTTCAGGTCATACATTTTTAAATAAATGGTATATTTATAAAAAATAAGCACTATGAAATAGATCTATACTGGCTTCTTTTTCCCAATCATTTCTAAATGAGTATTGTTAAACGAGTCGAGGTGTTTCAAGCCAAATCCTAGTACTCTATCAAAATTTGAGTGTGAAAGGAAAATAATAGATATTTCTATCAGAACTCGATTATTGATAATTAGCCCTAGAAGCAAGAAGATTGAAATCAAACCTTGATGATGTAATGCGTTGTATAGAAAGCCACCAACTCTTGGTGAAAAAATGTACCCGAGGCAGCCTATGTCTGGTAAAAAAAAGAATATAAAGAAAGGAGCCACACTAAAGCCGAAATGGAAATATAAATAGGTGGTTACTGCAAATAAGCCTAAACTTTCAAATCTTAAAATCTTTTTCATGTTCACATTCCTTAAATTAAAAAAAAAGAATAAACAATAATTGATTATCTCACAATGTTAGCTTTCATCACAGTATATAAAGCATTGTTCATAATAGTTTTTCAAATCTATAGGCTTGTAGCGAAGCAATTCATATGTTAAACTTTCCTCCCATCACGGAAAGTAAGTTTTAATTTACTCAATTTTTTATGCTCAGGTTCAGACATCTAATAGGTAGTATACTTTTGATCTCAGGCACCACCATCGGAGGTGGAATGCTAGGGCTTCCTATTGCTACAAGCCAAGGTGGATTTTTTCCATCTCTTGTTATCTATTTAATTACCTGGCTCTTCATGGCATCTACAGGGCTTCTTCTATTAGAGATGTGCCTGTGGCATGATAAAGAGACCAATATTGTCACCTTAGCTAAAAAAACATTAGGAAAAGTTGGCCTTGTCATTACCTGGATTGTATACCTATATCTTTTCTATTGTTTGACTATTGCCTACGTTGTGGGAACACAAAGTTTTATTAATTTCTTTTTAGGGCAGGAACTCAATATCTGGATTTCATCTGCTATCTTTTTGATTATCTTTGCCCCCGTTATTTACATTGGTGCAAGAGCTGTAGAAGGGATAAACAATATCTTTATGGTTGGGCTCATTGTGAGCTATTTGATTTTTATTATTTTAGGAGTCTCTCATATCCAGCCTGAAAGACTCACTCATATGAACTTTAAATACTCCCTAGTTGCTTTTCCGGTCATCTTTGTATCTTTTGGATATCAGGGTATTGTTCCAAGTATAACATTCTATTTGAAGAAAAATGTTAAGGCTGTTCGCCTCTGCATTTTGATTGGTAGCTTTATACCCTTTGTCGTCTATATTTTTTGGGAGGCTCTCGTACTTGGAATCGTGCCACAAAGCTTTTTAACAGATGCCCTTGTAAATGGTGAGAGTGCAATCACTCCTTTCCAGAAGATGCTCGGTTTAAAAAAGATCTCTTATGTGGGACAATTTTTTGGATTCTTTGCTCTCGCTACTTCTCTTTTAGGGGTGACACTTGGTCTTAGAGACTTTCTAGCAGATGGTCTCAAGATTAAAAAAAATGCTAAAGGGAAGGTATTTTTATGTTCACTTATTTTTATTCCACCTGTGTTACTTGGAATCTACTATCCACGTATCTTCTTAAGAGCCTTAGAGCTTGCGGGAGGCATTGGAGGAGCCCTTATCTTGGGTCTTCTGCCTATTGTAATGGTATGGTCTAAGCGCTACATCAAGAAGATCGACCATAAAGGCTATCATGTAGCAGGGGGAAAGCCTTTCTTAATCCTTTTAGCTGCGTTTTGCCTTTTTGAAATTACCTTTGTCACGCTTTATTCTCTGGGTATTCTTAAGTTTTCCTAACCTAAGGGGCTCTATTTTAAAATATTAATTTGTTCTATCTAGCATTCAAATTTGCACTATTGTCTCTTTTTTGCTAAAATGCATTCAGGAAATATAATCTTTAAAATGGGAGGTTCATGTGAGCTTCAATAATCGAAATATCTTCAAATCTGCAGCTCCTCAAGTTGACACTGCGACTGTAAATACTTTTGCCACACAAGTGTATGGCTGGATGAGCATTGGACTTGCACTAACTGCTTTTGTGGCATGGTTTGTGTTTAAAACGGGCCTCTATATCAAACTTTACCCTTATTGGTGGGTGATGGCTATCGGCACATTCATCATTTCAATGAGTATGGTGAGCATGATCAATAAACTCTCTTTCACAGCGCTAGCGGGGTTATTTTTAAGCTATACTGCGCTAGAGGGAGTATTCTTTGGCTGCCTACTTCCTGGATATGCTGCTGCATTTGGTGGTCAGATTATTTGGGCGGCTTTTGCAACAGCTGCAATAGTTTATGGTATAGCCATTCTCTATGGAGTATTTACAAAATCTGATTTAACCTCACTCGGTCGCATCCTGTCAATTGGAATGATTGGACTGGTTGCGGTTACATTATTTTATGTCGTACTCTCAATGTTTATGCCTGTAACAAAGTTTACTTTGATTATTAGCTATTTAGGGCTTATTATCTTTACAGGACTCACCGCGTATGATGCCAATCAAATTAAGCGCATGAGCCAGCAAGTGGATGGTTATTCAGTTGCTTCATGCAAGCTGTCTTTGGTTATGGCACTTAAAATGTATATAAATGTGATTATGATCTTTTGGTATACCCTTCAAATATTATCTTCTTCTAATCGAAGATAATATTTAATTCGTTTGAAGTAAGACTCTTATAAATAATTACTTTACAAATAATGACGCCCTTTCTATTACGAAATCGGAGGGGCATCCTTATGCCATTTGTGCAAAACGGTCAGATTAAGCTGTATTACGAAGAGCACGGCCACGGTCAAGCAATCATTATGATCAATGACTTGGTTGAGGATCATCTTTTTTGGAAAAAAATACTCAAAGATCTATCTAAGCACTTTAGAGTTATTGTTTTTGATCAAAGAGGGATGGGGCAGAGCACTGTTGCGAAATCTTCATTTACCGTTGAAGATATGGCCTTAGATGTCATTGCCATTGCAGATAAGCTCGAATTAGAAAAATTTCATCTAGTTGGAGACTCTATGGGTGGAGTGGTTGCTCAAGTCATTGCCAGAAAGCATAAAGATCGAATAGACAAGCTCGTTTTAAGTAATAGCTATACGCATTTAACACAAGTGATCCAATGGTCATTAGAAATTACATGCGAGATATTCAAAGAACACTCAGACTATAACTTTTTATATAAGATGTTGATGCCCTGGTACTTTTCTTCAAGATTTTTAGAAAGAGATGATGATCCTAAAGAAATCTTAGATGCCCTAAAAAAAAGAAAGCATCCCCTAACTTACAAGGGATTTAAAAATCTAGTTGAGGCCGTAAAAGATTATAACTCCACCAAAATGCTTAAATACATCAAATCTCCAACACTTGTGATTATTGCAGAGGAAGATATTTTTTGCTTATTTAGAGACAGCCGCCAAATGGTAAAAGCCATTCCAGAGCATAAAGTTGAGCTCATAGGTGGAGGGCATAACTCAAAATTAGAGCATCCCAATCGATATAGTGAGCTTGTTAGAAATTTCTTTTTAGGCGATCAATAGAAGAGTTCATCTACAAAAACATCTGCATCAAAAGGTTTTAGATCTTCAATAGTCTCTCCAACACCTATAAATTTAATGGGTGTTTTGAGCTGCTGTTGAATAGGGACGACAATCCCTCCTTTTGCTGTTCCATCCATCTTCGTTAAGATCAGACCCGTTAGTGGAGTATGCTCATTAAAAATTTTTGCTTGTTCTATTGCATTTTGACCGATAGTGGCGTCTACAACAAGTAATGTTTCATGGGGAGCATCTTCGAGTTTCTTTTTTAATACTCGGCTAATTTTTTCAAGCTCTTGCATCAGATGGGTTTTGGTTTGAAGACGTCCCGCTGTATCAATGATGAGTAGGTCAGCATCACGGGCAATAGCTGCAGTTAGGCCATCAAAGGCAACAGCTGCAGGGTCACTTCCAATTTGTGCTTTAACTATCTCAACTCCAATCTTGTCTGCCCAAGT
>JAAZZY010000035.1 GCA_014239035.1 Chlamydiia bacterium | reverse complement strand
TCTTGTATTAAATTCCCTTTTCAAAATTACTTTTAAAATACTGTTTAAAATCCTTGAATAAATTTGTTCTCTGTATTACAACGCTGTATTAAAATAATCCATTAATAAACTAACAATCAAAACATTTACTATTTCTCAACCTGTTTGTATACAGTCAATTACCTCTCCCCAACTTTAACCATCTAAGCCTCTTTTAGATTGAGCCTCCAACTCATATCTCATTCATAATGAAAGAGATAAATTAAACCTTCCTTCTATTGCTTTATTTTAAAAGATTCCTAATAGTGACATTTAGAGGGGTCTACTAGTAATAAACCCCTTTCTAAAAATATTTTTAGCCATAGGGTATGGTAATTATAATACCCTAATTTTTAGTAGATTAAACTTTTAGTTGAACCATAAAAGACGTAAATCTTTTGGAGGATTTTAGTTATGATAAAATGGAAGCACCACAAGCGTAAAAAACATCGCAAAAGACCTCATAAGCATAAAAGAAGAAAAATGCTTAACACAAAGCATTCTCATACGCACCAAATCTTTTAGTGCAATTTAGTGCTATTTTAGCATTAGGTTTTGATGTTTAAAAATGGGGGCTGGCCAACGCTGGCCCTTTTTAGTTGTGTAAGAATAAAATGACATCGCCATCTTCAACGATATAGTCTTTGCCCTCTGTAGCTAAGAGTCCCATTTCTTTGGCTTTGGGCCTGCCTTTAGCTTTGAGCATATCCTCAAATTTGACCACTTCTGCTCGAATAAACCCTTTTTGGATATCTGTGTGAATTTTCCCTGCAGCTTGTGGGGCGTTCATACCCTTTGTTATGGTCCAAGCGCGTGTCTCTTCAGGGCCAGTTGTTAAAAAGGTAATGAGTCCTAAAAGCTCAAAAGAAGAGCGTATCAAACGATTTAGTCCCGAATCTTTAAGTTCTAGACTCTCTAACATCTCATCGCGCTCATTTTCATCTAGCTCAACAATTTCTGCTTCTAGCCTTGCACATATGGGTACCACTTGGCTTTTTTCTTTAGCTGCATACTCCTTAACTTGACAAACAAACTCATTGTCGCAGTCAGGTAAATCATCTTCAGATACATTAGCCACATATAGAACTTTCTTATGTGTCAGAAATGAATATTCACTAAGTATGATTTCTTCTTCAGGTGTAAATTCAAGTGTGCGCAAAACTTTATTTTCGTTAAGAGCTGCAATTACTTTTTTTAGAAGAGCAACTTTTTCGATAAGGGTTTTATCTGATTTAGCTAGCCTTTCAACTTTGGTTAAGCTGTTATCTGCCATTTGAAGATCTGCTAAGACAAGTTCTAAATTAATCGTTTCAATATCTTCAATCGGATCTACTTTTCCAGAGACATGCACAACGTTTGAATCTTCAAAGCAGCGAACAACATGAACAATTGCATCAGCCTCACGAATGTTAGCTAAAAATTTATTGCCAAGACCTTCGCCTTTTGAAGCACCTTTTACAAGACCTGCAATATCAATAAATTTCATGGCAGCAGTAATAATTTTTTTACTACCAGAAATTTCTGCAAGGGCCTTGAGCCTCTCATCTTTAATTTCCACAATTCCGACGTTTGGATCAATCGTGCAAAAAGGGTAATTAGAAGATTCTGCTTTAGTAGCAGTCAATGCATTAAATGTTGTGGACTTACCAACATTTGGAAGTCCTACTATTCCACAGGCTAAACTAGACATAATGAGTATATTCTAAGGTATTAGAAGCTTTTATTCAACGGATTTACCTTGAGGAGGGGTAAAATAATTTTCTTCTTGAGGAGACAAGTTTTCACTGGCATCTACTGAGCTAAATTCATAGCCTAGCAGCACAGACTGTGAGCTAACTGAGCCCTCTCCAAAGTCAGCGTTCAAGCGCCGAACGTAAACGCTTTTCCATCGCGCTGTCCACCTGTCTTGATCATGTGGCTGCCCAAAACGGTTATTCATCTCACGTCTCTCACGTTCTTTCCAATTGTCACGATAACGGTCAGCATTGGGGCCAAGCATATTGACGACATCACGCGTTTTTGAATCTAGTGAGCCCGATGAAGAGTTAGAGCCTGGAGGAGACAAATCACCTTCCCATACCTCTTTAGACTTATCAGATCTATCGGATCTAGTGCTACCCTCTGAACCATTCGAAGAATGGCTACTAATTGACTCAAAAAGAGCATCAAAAATGGGCCTTAAATCTCCAGCTGATACAACATGTCTTGCCATAGGACACCTCATCTCGATTTGTCCATCTCTAACACGGTGATTTCTCAAAAACTCTCGAGTCATGCATTCAGCATGAAAAAGCTGGTTAGCTCTTGTACATTCACAGTTTGTTGCAACAACTCTAGGTCTATGATGCCCACCTGGTTGGAGTACCCTTAAAGGCTCAAAACAAACCCCACACTCTTGTTCGTTTTGCTCTCCGACAGGTTTTACATAACGAAGGGCATGCTCTGGCCAAGGTTGAGAAAGAGCGGTAAAGTATAAGGTTGGGTCTGAAGATTGTACTGACAAGATTTTCCTTTTTATAGTCATTTTAAGAGTGAAATTTTAAAGTAAAAATCTGTTAAATTCAATTTTTAAATTTACTCATTTAATATTCAGCGCCTGTAGAGCTCTCGTCATTTCTTCAAATTGAACTTTATGATCAGTTAGAAAACCATTTCCAGTCACCTTGTTATCTTCAACCATCAATTTAATAGACTAAATTTCCAGCCCTTACATTAGGGGTTGCCAATGTATCTGCTTTTGATTAGATTGAAAAAATTATTACTAGTGTAATTTATTAGATGGCCGAAAAATCCGAGAAGGCGACCCCGAAGAAGCTGCGGGACGCTCGAAAGAAAGGTCAAGTAGCTAAATCTCAAGATCTTCCCGCAGCTTTTACGTTTATAGTCGCCATAATAACATCTTTATCTTTTGCAAAAGTCATTTACGATGAAGTGGGAGCCTATATCCTCGGAACTTTCCATGCATTTCGTCACACAAATGACATGGTTTCAACGATCATCAATTACTTGGGCTATGGACTCCGGATCATCTTAAAGGTGACTCTGCCTATTTTAATCGTAACCGTTTTTGTTGGAGTACTCAGTAATCTTGTAATTGTAGGTCCTCTTTTTTCATTTGAAGCTCTTAAACCAGATCTTAAAAGACTCGACCCCATTAAAAATCTTAAGCAAAAATTTAAGCTTAAAACTCTTGTTGAGCTTGTAAAACAAATTCTAAAGATCTCTGGGGTTGTCGTAATTATCTACTACACCATCCGCAATGACCTTGGTGATGTGGTCTTTGGAGCCGCTCTTCCCCCACTCGGAAGTGCTCTAATTTTTAACTATTTTTTAGTAAAAGTTGTCTTGCGCGTGGGCCTGTTTTTTATCGCCATCGCCATTTTTGATGTAGTTTATCAAAAAATGAACTTTGCCAAAGAAATGAAGATGGAAAAATTTGAGGTCAAACAGGAATACAAAGACACTGAAGGTGACCCTCACATTAAGGGTCGTCGAAGACAAATTGGACAAGAGATTGCCTACGAGGAGGGATCTGTAAAAAATGTAAAAAAAGCAAAAGCTGTTGTAACAAATCCTACTCATTATGCTATTGCTTTTGAATACAAACAAGACACCATGCCAGCCCCAAAACTCTTAGTAAAAGGTAGCGGTAAAATTGCTGAAACAATTATTAAAGAGGCTGAGGCGCATGGCGTGCCTATCGTGCGAAATGTTCCCTTAGCACAAACTTTGTTTAAAAAAGGGAAAATTGGTAAATACATTCCAAGAGATACATATGAAGCTATAGCCGAAATTTTAAAATGGCTTGCTTCTTTAGAAAGGGAATAACTTTAAATGAAAAATATGTTTCAAGCCGTCAACGGTTTTTTAGGTGGTAAAGGCGCTTTTGCAAAACTTCGTGGATCGTCAGATATCATTTTAGCGATATTTATCATCGGTATCATCACGATGATTATTTTGCCTGTTCCTCCACATGTTATTGATATTCTTTTGGCCGTCAATCTAATGGTCGCCATAACTTTGATTATGGTCTCGCTCTACATTCCGGGCGCAATTGAACTCTCAATGTTTCCTTCAATACTCTTGATTACAACTCTTTATCGACTGGGCATTAACATAGCATCCACCCGTCAGATTCTCTTGCATGCTTACGCTGGAGACATCATCGAGGCGTTTGGTGAGTTTGTTGTGGGGGGTAACTACGTTGTTGGTGGTGTAATCTTCCTGATCATCACCTTAGTACAATTTATTGTGGTGACTAAGGGTGCTGAGCGTGTCGCAGAAGTTGCAGCGCGTTTCCGATTAGATGCGATGCCAGGTAAGCAGATGAGTATCGATGCCGATATGAGGGCAGGAATCTTAGATGCCAACCAAGCTCGAGATAAACGCCTACACTTAACAAGAGAGAGTGAGCTCTATGGTTCCATGGATGGAGCCATGAAGTTCGTTAAAGGAGATGCCATTGCTGGTATCGTCATCACTTTAATTAACATTATCGGTGGATTGATCATCGGTGTAGCCCAACATGGCATGAGTGCTAGTGCTGCTGCCAAGACCTATAGTTTGTTATCCATTGGTGATGGTCTGGTCTCACAGGTGCCAGCGATTTTAATCGCTATTACCGCAGGTATCGTCACCACCCGTGTTTCTAGTAGTGAAAGTGATAGTAACCTGGGTAAAGAGATCTCCTCTCAAATTTTAAGGCAGCCCAAGGCTCTTATCTTAGCCTCCTGCTTCCTATTAGGTATTGGAGCTATTCGAGCCTTTCCTTTTTGGCCTTTTGCTATCTTGTCAATAGCTTGTGGTACTGCAGGAATAGCTATATATAGGGCACAAAAAAGAGAAAAGTCTCAAGACATTGCCCTTGCTGGAGGAGGCGCCTTAGAAACAGAAGTGGAAGGGCACGAAGTGATGCCTGGCGAAAAAGCGGGTGAATATGCGCTAACGGTCCCCACTATTTTGGAAATCGGAACCTATATTAGTAACATTGTTCAAGTGGATAAAAAGAATAAAACAACATCGCACATAGAAGCGATGATCCCAAGGATGCGTCATGCCCTATACCAAGATTTAGGTGTTCGTTTTCCAGGGGTACATGTACGCTACAGCTCTCCAAATCTAAAAGATTCTGAATATGCGATCTTACTCAACGAAGTACCCATTAACCGAGGTCAGGTTGTAAAGGGTCACTTTCTTACAAATGAGACTGAAGATAATCTCAAAAGATATAACATCCCATACACATCCTATACGAATTCTTTGAACATGCCAGCCTATTGGGTAGAGGAAAAGCATAAAAACATATTGGAAAAGGCGGGCATGAAATATTGGACTACAGTAGAGGTCGCTGTTTTGCACCTTTCCTATTTCTTTAGACACTACGCCTCTGATTTTGTGGGTATACAAGAAGTTAGAGCCATGCTTGAATTTGTTGAAAAAAATTACCCTGATCTTGTTCGAGAGGTGACACGTCTCATTCCTTTGCAGAAACTAACTGAAATATTTAAAAGGCTCATTCAAGAGCAGATCTCGGTTAAAGATTTAAAAACTATTATGGAATCACTTAGTGAGTGGGCGCAAACAGAAAAAGATACTGTTTTACTTACTGAGTATGTACGCACCTCACTAAAGCGCTACATCAGCTACAAATACTCTCAGGGAAAGTCTGTAATTTCTGTGTACCTATTAGATCCTGAAATAGAAGATATGGTGCGTGGAGGAATTAAACAAACATCAGCAGGCTCCTATATAGCACTAGATCCCGATTCCACGCAGATGATCTTGCAGTCGATGCGTAAAACTATTGTGCCTCCTCAGACAGGCTCACAACCCCCAGTTTTGGTGACAGCAGTAGACGTTAGACGTTTTGTTCGTAAGCTCATAGAAGTAGATTTTCCATATTTAGCTGTCATCTCTTTCCAAGAGATTGTTGCAGAAATAAAAATTCAACCTCTAGGGCGAGTACAGATTACTTAAGGCATAAAAGATGACTTTTTCAGATCCCGGCATAAACCCTTCTTCGATCAAGCGCCAGGCTGCAATGGAGAATATGATGCGTCAAATGGCGCGCCAAGAAACCAGCCAAGAGGACTTCATGCTGGCAGTTGAAGAAGGAAACCAATATATTGCATCTCTTGTTGATAAAGAAATGAAATCAAAAGCTAAAACCTTAGAACAACGATCCGGGAAAGACCAAACAGCTGCTAAGGAGGCGCATTTATTTGGTATGGAAGAGAGCGATGTTTTGCCCGTTGCTGATACGGAATTAAATCCCGAGCTTGATGCTAAAACACTTCTTATTTTAAAGGCTTACATCTCTGAATCAGATACCACTGAAGAAGTCTTGAAAAAAGTTTTAGAAGCCTACTCTGATTTTTCTGTTGCAGATGATGCTCTTGAATACCTTGAGAAAATTTCAGAAGACAAGATGCTTGCTCAAATCAAAAAAACTAGAGCAGAATTTAATGAAAACTTTGGGCGTGAGATTATAGCAGGTAGAAACGTTTCTCAAGAAGCTAGAGCATTTGCTACACAAGGCCTTGGAAGCCCTGATGCACTCAGGGACCTCTACCGAGATATAACTGGCTCCCCTAGATCTCCCAATAAACTCTTTGAAGAACTCTCACAGCAATTTGCATTTGAACAACTTAAAAAAGTTATTAAATTTTTACTCAACTCTCTTGGACGAGATTTAAAAGCCAAAGGCTCCTCTATTCCAAAAGCTCTATTATTTCGCCTCTTAACTGAAACGCGAAATCTGCAGGCAATCTTGGCTGTTTATCTTTTTTTTAAAGGTCGCATGAACCTTGTCTTTCGAGGTTTTGATAGTAACGACCTCTATTTTCCCAAGGAGCTTTCTTTTGAGCTTATGGCCAAGCTCTTTATGGAGCTCATAGAAGATAGATACCCTTCGGCTGTAAAGGTTGTCAAACTGGCAGAGAAAATGGGCATCGATGAAGAGATTGTGGCTCAGGTGATTGTCTTTACTCAATTTCGCGATGCGATAAGAAACGTTGCTCCAAAGCTCTACCGCAACATTCAACATCGCCAAGAGCTCCTCAATGCATATATGGATGCCCTAGAAGAATTAGATGAAGCCTTAGAAGATGAGGAAATGGAAGATGAGGAAGAAGAATGATTGCTGATAAATTTACAGTGCTTTTGGAAGATCTTTCCAAGTATTTATCTCTTAGTTTAAAGCCGGATGAAAATAATTCATGCCTTATCAATATCAAAGATAAAATTGAAGTGCAACTTGAGCTTGACCCAACAGAAACCTACTTCATTATGGGTTCTATATTAGGAGAGCTCCCGCCGGGGAAATTTCGAGAAGACACACTTCTGGCAGCGCTGAAGTCTAATGCTAGGCCCTACCCGAGGCTTGGCAACTTTGCCTACAGTAAAAAAGTTAATAGCCTTATTCTCTTTGAAAAATTAGAACTTGAAGTTTTTACTGTGGAAAACATCTTAAGCATGTTAACCCCGTTTATTAAAAAGGCAATGAACTGGAAAGATTCCCTTGATAATGGTTCTTCAGCCCCCTCGCATGAAGAGGATTACCTTTCTCAGTCAGATCCCACCGATTTTTTTGGAGAGTAAATGCAAGATATTTTCACCAAACAACTCCTTAAAAGTGAGTGTGCTCGCCAATGGAAAAAAGTAGGAGTAGGACCCCATCATGGCATTATTATCATGCTTTCTTCTCTACACTCAAAAAAAAATAGCTATAGCGGAGAATTTTTAGATCTCATTCCACTTCTAGACTGGTGTCCAAAGGTAGGGTTAAATTTCATTCAGCTTCTACCAATAAAAGATTCCGGCTTTGATAATAGCCCTTATAATCCCATTTCCACATTTGCACTCAATCCTATCTATCTAAGCTTACATGATCTTCCTTGTTTTGAAAAAGATGTAGAGCTAAAGAAAATGCTCAACAAGATGCAGTCTGCAAAACCAACTGAGCTGTTTGATTACAGCAAAGCACGCTCAGAGAAATTCAAATTTTTAGAAAACTACTACAATAAATATTTTCATCTCATTGAAAAAAAGTCAGCCTATAAAAGTTTCCTAAATAAAAACACCTGGATTGAAGACTATGGTCTTTATTGCGCATTCTGTGAATTATATCAGGGTGACAGCTGGGAATTCTGGCCAAAGAATTGTAAAAAAATCACTCCTAAACAAAAAAAAGACCACTTAAAAAAGCACACCAAAAGAGTAAACTTCTATGCGATGATACAATTTTTTTGCTTTAACCAAATGCATAAAGTGAAACTACACGCTGAGAAAAACAAAGTCCTCTTGATTGGAGATCTCCCTTTTTTAGTGAGTAAAACAAGCTGTGATGTATGGAGTCAGAGTGACTTATTTTTAATGGACTGCTCGGTTGGCTCACCTCCAGATGATTTAACTCCTGACGGACAAGATTGGAATTTCCCAGCTTATAACTGGGATCTTCTTCGAAAAACAGGTTATAAGTGGTGGATAACTCGCTTAAAAATAGCTGAAAATTTTTTCCATATTTACCGCTTGGATCACGTTATAGGTTTTTTTCGCACATGGAATATCCCTAAAGGTAAAAAAGGAGCTGATGGGGCTTTTGATCCAGAAGATCCATCAAAGTGGCTAGACCATGGCAAAGAATTTTTAACTATGCTCATTAAAAATTCCAAGCTACTTCCAATTGGTGAGGACTTAGTAATCCCTCAGACCATTAAAGATGTCTTAGGATACCTTGGTGTTTGTGGAACAAATATACTAACCTGGCAGCGTACAGGCGCTGGGGGGTTAGATTTTGTTCCTTTTCCATTATATCCTGTTGCCTCAATCACTCATGTGGCCTCCCATGACACAGTTACTCTTTTGCAGTGGTGGAATAAATATCCAAAGGTTGCTCGGCTCTATGCTTTATGGAAAGGCTGGAGCTTTACCAAAACATTAGATGCCAAAAAGCGAAAAAGCATTCTCAAAGACAGTCACGACACAAGCAGTTTATTTCATGCAAACCTACTTCAGGAGTATCTTGCACTTTTCCCTAACATGGTCCATAAGGATTATAATAAAGAAAGAATCAACTATCCTGGAACACCTTCGAAAAAAAATTGGAGGTACAAGTTTATTCCCTCAGTCGAACAAATTGTAACTTCAAGGAAGCTCTCTGATGCGATATCTTCTATTACTTCTAACTCTTAGTGCTGCACTCACAGCCTATGATGAAAACCAGCTCTCTAGTCTCTACAGTGGATTAGACCCTAATTCCATCACCCAACATATTGCTCTTTATAAGCTCTACCCTGACCAGGCTATAGGCAAAAAAGCACTCCAGCATGCCCAGCTACTTTTAAGAAAGTCTCAAGGTGAAGATGACACGCTTATTCACTTGCCTCTGATTGATCAATCCATCGATGGCTTTGTTTCTTTTATGCTAGGTAAAAGTATCAAAGAAGAGTTTTTGGATGAAAAATATCTAGGCGCTATAGAGACTCTAAGTGCTAATTTAGGCAACAGATCATTAAAAGGATATAAAGCTCAAACAGAAGCTGAAGTCATAAAGCTTGGTGCCTCAGAAATTGATTTAGGGCGCGCTATATTACTTGCACAGCTTGAGGGTGAGATCGATCGAAAATGGATACGTAACTATGAGGCCCAGCTAGATTTTTTGGCTCTACAAGTAATAGCTAGGCTTCCAAGTAACCCCACTCATAAGGAAATTATCCGCCAGATCAACCAGGTTCTATTTTTTGATTTTAAATACCGATTTCCCAATCAATATATTCAAAATGAACACCACAAGTTCTCACAACTCTCAGCAGTTTTAGATCTTAAACAAGGGGTTTGCCTAGGTACTACGATTGTGTACTTATGTTTAGCTCAAAGGCTTAACCTTCCTTTAGAGATCATCACCCCACCTGGTCACATTTACGTGCGCTATAATGACGGGGAAAAAATTACAAATATTGAAACAACTCATCGGGGAATACATATTCCAAACGACAACTACTATTCCGTAAATGTAAAATACCTAAAGGAAGTTGATATTAAAGAGACTATTGGCTGCGTCTTTTTAAATTTGGGAACTACTCATCTAATGGACGAAGACTATGTACAAGCTAAAAAATACTACCAACAGGCTCTTCTGTATCAACCACATGATGCTCTTTGCACCATGATGCTTGGCTATAGTCATGCATTTGATGACGAAAAAAAGCAGGCAAAAAAAGTTTTTAATGAATTAAAAAAACTCTCTTTTAAAGACCAAATCTCAACACTTGATTTAGATGCCTATAAAGACTACCTAAAAAATAAAGTCGACCTCAAAACTCTTCATGCAGCAGTTGTCCCCCCTAAAGAGCAAAATGCTCCCGAGCTCAAAGAAAGAAGAGAAATACTAGAGGCTGGCACAAAAAAATATCCTAACTTCTGCGCAGGTTGGCACATGCTCTCCAACATCTACGTTGAGCTATCAGAGCCAAAAAAAGCAATTGATGCTCTTTATAAGATACATCAGATCAATCCTGATATCCCAGCAGTAGAGTTTAACCTCTGCATGCTCTACAATCAAGAATTCAATACCCCAGCTGCATGGCAGCACTATAAATATTGCGCGTCTATTTTAGAGAGCCATCAAATAAAGCTTAAAATGATGGATGATGTTAAAAGAATGCTGCAAAGCTCATCGATTGAGCCTCTTTAGAGACTGGTTCTTTCATGAAACATGATGAGTTGGAAAAATTCCCAGCTCCCTTCTAGGCTTATTGAGATTTCATCGGTATCTGAATAAGTCAAATACTTTTCAGAAAGTCCAGTTTGTTTAGCGCTAGCTGTTTCCTCAATATAATCTACTGATCTACATAAATTCCGGTTATCTCTATAGTAAAATTCAAGCTTTTCTAGGGCCAATGCAAGCTCTCCTTTAAATTTGGCAAGGAGAAGCATTTCTTCGTCAATTTTTTGCTCTGATAATGCAATACGCTCTTTTTTTGCATATACAGCTTCAGCATCTTCCTCAACTACCTTTGCTTCTTGCCTATACTTAAGTATAAATTCTAACCTTCCTATATTACCCAAATGATTTTCGACAATACCTTCTAAGCTTTTAATGTAAGCTCGCATTTTAAGATACGCTTGTATTTTAAAGCGTTCTCCAGAGGATTCCATAACTCTTTCAAGACCTGCAATCTTCTCTAAATTAACAAGCTCATAAAAGTAATCCATTACTACACTGCTCTTTGGGGCCATTCCTTCCCCTACTCGCTCTTGAGAGGCTAATTCTCTCTTTAAAAATCTAACAATATTTTGAAAAGCAAAACCTAAAAAGTAACTATTGAACCGCTGCCTTAACTCAGTCAATATAGACTCCCTAGACTCTATTTTATTTAAGTATATAGCAAGCTCGCTCTTTCCGTGGGCATCTAGATAAATATCAACCTCATCATAGCTCTGCCCAACTTCTGGACCAAAGTATCTATATGCCCAATTTCTAGCGTGTGTATCAATTACACCTTTCGTCTCACCTAAAATCTCTCTCATCCCCATATCTCGCCACTCTCTGACCTTCGCGTAGAGGTCTCTTCTTAGAGAAACAATTGGATCTCCTAAATCTACAACGACAGCAAGCTCCTCTGGTTTGGAAGATTCAAGCATACCATAGATCCACTTAGAGACTTTTTGGTAGGGATCTATACAATATCCTAGTTCAATTCGAGAAATCTGAGTTAAATAAGTAAGCGCTTCTTCTCTTCTAAGGCTTGGAAGAGCTTTTGCAAGATGCTTGAGCATTCTATGAATGGGTCTGTAGCTTGTAGAGGGGTCATCGCGTATGACACCCGTTATGATCTCACTTGTTTCACTAATCTTTAAAAAATGCTTAAAAGCTTCTCTTTGTGTGGCAACTGGCACCACAGCTTCATCAATTCCTAAAACCCCCTCTAATTCTACCTCTGTAAAGGTACTAAAAAATTCTCTAAGCTCAGTAAATGGGTTACCATAATATTCAGTATCAGGAATCTCAGAAACAGCATCTACTCTTTGATCTTTCAGAAAGACTAGCATTTCACTTGCTCTCTCTTCAAGACCCGGATCCAGTAATTGCTGATTTGAAGGAGTTATAAACCCGTATAAAAGTGTTATTAATCGAAAATCTACATCTATATTAAGATTTTCATCCAAATAGAGCATTTTTTGAAATAATACCAATGAAGAGTTTTTTGAGAGTGCAAAGTTCCATTCCTCTACATAAACTTTTGCTCCAGAACTTATAAGAGCCCCAGCTAGGTACCTATCCTTATTTTGAAAAGCATAAAAAATAGGTGTTTTACCAAACGAATCTTTTTGATGAATTAAGTCTCCAAAATAAAGAACCACCCCAGCGGCCTCAATTTCCCCAATAGTTCTAACAATATAGTGAAGAAATGGAAGGCCATCAACTATAACTTGATCCAATTTAACACCGTTTCTAATCAGTTCTTTACACACAAGCCATGCTGAGTTCTCTGTCAAATCTGCAATTACTGCATCAAAAACTTTTTGCTCATCTAAACCTAAAACCGAAACGTTTTCAACTTTTGCTAAGAACCTAGCAAGGATTGGCCAGGCTCTATTGCTAAATACCACATCAATAAAACGTTCTCCATCGTGCATTTTAACGGCATCAGCTAAATCATCTCCACCAATCAAGGCGGCCATTTCAAATCCTGCACGCTTTTCAACTGATTGAGTATCCCTTGCCATTCTAAATAAGAGCGGTTCACCATCTACTTCTATTTCTTTATAATCAGGATGCGCTTCAATATATTGACTGATAAAGCACCATTTTTTTTGCTTTATAGCTTCTTCCATGATGGCCATGCCTGGTGCAAGCTTACACATATCCAATGCACCAATTATTGAAATATCTTTCACAAGTGAAAAATATCCTCTTTGAGCAGCAGAAATTACAAATTCTTTAAGGGTACGAGCAATAGAAATATACAACGATGATCTACCAATATAGTCTCTTTCATGCAAATTATGAATAGCAAGGATTAGGTCCCAGTCGTCATGTTCATAAGCGTATGCAATAATGTATTTTCCTTCGATTTTCGCTCCAGGATAAAAAACACCTGCTTTAACCAACTCTCTGACCATTTCAATAGAGTTTGCTTCTGCAGCAAGCCTAAGCGCGCCATCTCCCTCTCTTCCGAAGTCGTATCCATCTCTTAGGCAAAGCCTTAAAGTCTCTAAGTCTCCAGAGAGGACAGCAAGTTCTATTGTAGAGTAATCAGATTCATCCAACTTGTTTTCAAACTCATTTACTCTAAGGTATATTTCTAAAAATCGAGAATTACCTGCCTCTACAGCTCTTTGCAAACCTTTGTTAGTGTCAGAAACTTCAAACATAGTAATATATAAAAAAAACAATCCCTCTGAACCTGTTTCAAAAGCAGTATCAAGCAATATATTAGCTGCTGCAATGCCGCGATCACTTTTCGGATCCAGAGTTAAAAAAGTTAAAAGAAGTTCAGCTCTATTGTTGGCAGATGAAAAGTCAAAATCATTATCCTCATCACAGTCATAAAAACCCTGTTCATCTGGAAGACGAAGTTTAAATTGGATATCCTTTTCTAAAAACCCTCTAATTTCGTCATCTAAATTTGGGTTAACTAAAAGGAGATCTGCTGGAGTTTGCCCTAAAGTATTTTTAAGATTGACCTCACTAAAATGAAGTTTTCTTGCCATCGCCTCAATAAAGGTTGTATCAAATTTTTGACTAGCGTAATGCAAAGGGGTATTTCCTTGATGATCCTGGCTATTTAGAACTACGCCCTTTTTCAATAACATACTTGCCAAAACTTGAGCATCTGGATGATACTCTAAAAAGCAAAGATGAATAGCTCGCCTTCCTTGAGCATCTTCTATCTCTAAATTTGCTTTTCCAGTAGCTAGAAGAAGGGCTTCAAACATTACTATATTGTGCGAAGCTGCAGCTATATGCAAGGCTGTCTGTCCCATTTTATTTTTATGATCAAGAGTTCTATTATTAGCTAATAGCTTTATAAAAAAGTGAAGCAGGTTCATATTAATTCGTGTTGACTGATTAAATAATTTCTTCTCAGCAAGCATATGAACAACAGTGCATCCTTCCTCATCAATAATAGATAGGTTAAAACCTAAATCAATTAGAGTCTCAACTTGCTTTATAGTACAACCAGCTAGAATTGCAGATGAGATAAGGCCACGCCCTTGGCTATCTTTCATCTCTCTAAGTTCTGGAAATGCTTCGACGAAATTTTGAAAATCCAAAGGACGAGGTACTGCGCACAAAAAAACGTCAATGAAAATGTTCTCTAAAAACTGTTCTTTTGGGAGGCCAAATTCACCCAGTGCTGCTATAAAAACTTTGATCTGAGTTGAGCCTAATACGGATAAGTCAGAAAGAACAAACCTTTCAAGGTCTGATAACATCTGCTTAGTATCAACTGTAAGCTTGTGAGCTGGAGATGCTTGATCTATATGTCTGAGAGTTTCATTAACAATTCTTTTAATTCTAAGAGTTCCTTCAGAATCGACAGGGAGGGGCCCCTTACCTATCGCAGGGGGCCCCTTACCTATTAAGGTGTTCATTTGTTCAAATCCAGCTTTAATGACTTCTACTTTCATCTACTTAACGAAGTTGATCTCTTTTTCTTTCTTCCAACTTTCTCTTTTCAAGTTGCCAGTCTTGCTCTTTCGGATTGCCCTTAATGGGCTCATCTAGCTTGTAATGTAGTTTTTGTTCTTTTTTAATAGACTTAGGTTGTCTGTGTTGCATATCAAAATGTTTTTTAGACTGTCGCATCATAGCCTCCTTAAGTTGCCGCTAACCACGAGATAACATTTCTAAAAGTTTTCTATCAAGGAAAGATTATAAACTTCAACTAGTTAATATAAAACTACTTAAGCAAACTTTAAGGATCCACTTTCATTTAAAATTTCCAGTTCTTTACAATTTATTTCTAACGTCCCTTACAAGAGCGCAACCACCTCATACTTAACCAACAATCGAGTATGCTGTAGCATATTTTTCAAAAAAATCAATAAAACTTCTCGGTTGCATTTTTGACAAAAAAAGAATTATCTCTAAGATGACGAGCAGGGGGTGATCTTTTGAGTAGACGCAGACTTGCCATCATTATTATTTTTG
>JAAZZY010000034.1 GCA_014239035.1 Chlamydiia bacterium | reverse complement strand
TAAATAACGTTTAGTCATGCATTGTAAATTGATAATAAAACATATATAGGCCTACCCGCTACTGCTAACAGAGCTGTGATCAACGAATTTTCAAAACTGCCTACTTTTGCCTCTTTTAAAGAAAAGCTCAAATCTGGAGAGAGCTTTCTTCTTTCTGACCAATGGCAAGCCTCCAAATCGCTTCTACTTGCTCTTGCAGTAAAATTCTCAAAAAGACAAGTGATGATCATCACAGCCATTGGTCATGAATCAACATACCTTACAGATCTAGCAAACTTTGAAGAGCTTGAGACCTTAGATCTCCCTTCTTGGGAGAGCTTGCCCTCTGAGAATATAGAACCTAGTCCCGATATTGTTGGTGAAAGAGCTCAAGCTTTAAATGCACTAAGACAAAAAAAATCTAACCAGATAATCGTCACAAACCTGCAAGCAGCACTTGCTGCTGTTATTTTAAAAGAGGATTTTGATAAGGCCTCTCTTTCTTTAAAGGTTAAAGATGAAATTGATTTCCAATCTTTAATTACAAAGCTTGCAGAGCTTGGATATCAAAGAACAACTTTAGTAAACGATAAAGGTGAGTTTGCTGTAAGAGGAGGCATTATTGATGTTTTTCCAAGCTCAGAGACAGAGCCCTTTAGAATAGAATTTTTCGGTGATGAAATAGAGTCGATGAGAGCATTTGACCCTGTGCACCAAGTCTCCGTATCTGAGAAATATAGCCTGGATATTTTAGCGACCAAAGAACTAGACCTACTCAAAAAAAGTGATAAGCAAGGCTCTATTTTTTCATATCTATCTGATGATGCTCTTATCTTTATTGATAATCCACTGCAGCTCAAACAAAAGTATCAAGAGCTATCTCAAGCCTTTGAAATGACTAGTGACTATCTTTTTCGTTGGGAAGATTTTATTATGCAAGTAGAGCCTTTTCAAAAAGTTGTCTTTGGTGATGAACTTGCCAAGTCTCCTTTTAAAGACCTTTCTAGACTTGATATGTCTTTAAAACCTTTTGATGAAATTTTTCCCGCTAAAACAAAAATTGTACATCAAGATGATCAAACATACCTTGTCCGCCTTCCGGGCCTTGGCTTTAAAGATTATCAATTCCACTATTTATGTCAAAGTGAGACCGAAGAAAAAATGCTCGCCGAGCAAATGGAGGCTACCTATACAAAAGTTCCAGAGAATGTCATTTTTCAAAGAGGCAACTGGAGCAGCAGCTGGGTTTTTCCAAAAGAGAAAACAGCTTACGTCTCATCAGCAGAGGTTACTCAGCGCTACGTTATCAAACGAAAGAAGCAAAGAACAACATATCATTCAGCTCCCATAGAATTTATGGAACTAGAAGCTAATGATTATGTCGTACACCTTACTCATGGGATTGGGCGCTATTTAGGGTGTGAGCGCAGAAAAAATCATCTTGGGATGGAAACAGACTATCTTTACTTAGAATATGCTGATAATGCCAAACTCTTTGTTCCACTTGATCAATCTCATTTGGTGAGCAAATACATTGGATCAAAACATGAAACTCCAAGGCTTCATCAAATAGGGGGCAAAGCCTGGCTTAAAACAAAAGCACAGACAGAGCGCGCTATTGTTGACTATGCATCGGAGCTCCTTACAATGTATGCTCGGCGCGCCCTTAAAGATGGGGTTGTATATCCAGAAGATTCAGAAGACTATTTTGCCTTTGAAAAAGAATTTCCATATACAGAAACTGAAGATCAACTCCAGGCAATAGATGCGATTAAAGAGGATTTCTCTTCTGGAAAACCACTAGATCGCCTTATTTGTGGAGATGTAGGATATGGAAAAACAGAAGTTGCCATGCGCGCAGCTTTTAAAGCTGTTATTGATGGTGGTTTTCAAGTCGCTATTTTGGTTCCGACAACAATTTTAGCGATGCAGCATTTTGACACCTTTACTCAAAGGATGGGTAATTTCCCCGTAAACATTGGGGTGCTTTCTCGTTTTGTTAAAAAGAAGAAGCAAAAAGAATATTTAGTAGGGTTAGAAAATGGTTCTATTGACATTGTGATTGGTACGCACCGCGTCATTAGTAAAGATGTAAGATTTAAAAATTTAGGTCTTGTTATTATTGATGAAGAGCAGCGCTTTGGTGTAAAAGCTAAAGAGCATCTAAGATCTCTTAAGATGGGAGCTGACTGCCTAACACTTTCAGCAACACCTATCCCAAGAACGCTCTATATGTCACTTGTGGGAGCAAGAGACATCTCTTTAATTAATTCCCCTCCCCAAGATCGCTTGCCTATTAAATCACATATCATAGAAGAAGAACCCGAGACCATCAAACAAGCTATATTAAGAGAGATTTCTCGAGATGGACAAGTTTATCTTGTTCATAATAGAGTTACCTCCATTTACCGTTATGCAGAGAAAATTCAAAAGCTTGTGCCCGATGCTAGAATTCTAATTGGTCATGGGCAGATGCATGCTGATGAGCTTGATGAAGTCTTTCATGGCTTTAAAAACCACGAGGCAGACATTTTAATTGCGACAACGATTATTGAAAGTGGTGTCGATATCCCAAATGCCAATACCATTATCATCGACAAAGCAGATACTTATGGCCTTGCAGATCTTTATCAACTACGAGGGCGTGTTGGGCGCTGGAACCGAAAAGCATATGCCTATTTTGTTATACAAAAAAATAAGATGGTCTTAGAGATCGCTCAAAAGCGTTTGGCTGCTCTTTTGGAAAGTAGTGGCTATGGCGGGGGCATGAAAATTGCCATGCGTGACCTAGAGATTCGCGGAGCAGGAGAAATTTTGGGGATCTCTCAAAGTGGCCATGTCTCATCGATCGGCTTTCACCTTTACTGTAAACTTTTAAAACGCACTATTTTGTCTATGCAGGGCAAAGCCCCTAAAACAATCATAGAGACAAAACTAGAGTTTCCAGTCGACTCTCGTATCCCAGATGAATACGTTCCTGATCTTCCTCTTCGAATGGAGCTTTATCAGCGTATGGGTGATGGCTATACCATGGAGGCCTTAAAAACAATCTACACTGAGATGATTGACCGTTTTGGAAGGGCCCCTGATTCTGTGCTTTGGCTCTACCACATGCAGCGCTTAAAAATCTTTGCAGGCTCTCATAAATACACGGAGATCCTTCATAAAAAAAATATTATTGTGGCCAAGAAGAGAGTGAAAGGACAAATAGTAGAGCATAAATTTCCATACGTCATGCCTAAAGAGCCACACCTTCTAGAAGAAGAGATTATCTCAGTTCTAAAAAACACTTAACCTAGAGAAAAAAAAGAGGATAGGCTATAATATTCCTCAATATTTTATTTTCGATAGGAACTCATTATGGCACAGATCTCTGTAAACGATTTAAAGCAAGGGGTCAAACTTGAAATTGAAAGGCAGCCTTATGTTGTGGTCTCTCTACAATTTGTGAAGCCAGGAAAAGGGCAAGCGTTTACCCGTACGAGAATTAAGAACTTATTGTCCGGGCGAGTGATCGAAAAATCCTACCGCTCTGGAGAAAAACTAGATATTGCTAATGTAGAGGAAACGCAGATGCGTATGCTCTATAAAGATGTAGATTCCGCTGTTTTTATGGATGACACTACCTTTGAGCAGAGCAGCATCCCATTGTCTCAGATGGGTGATGTTGAGCAGTGGCTGATGGAAGATCTCCTCTATGGCATTATCTTTTATAATGGTAACCCTATCAACGTAGAGCCCCCTACATTTATGGAAATGATTTTAACTGAAACAGATCCAGGAGTAAGAGGGGATACAGCCTCTGGCAGGGTCTTAAAACCAGCGATAACAGAGAGCGGTGCCAAAGTGCAGGTGCCCATTTTTATAGACCAAGGTGAAAAAGTGAAAATTGATACCCGAACAGGTGAATATGTCTCTAGAGCTTAAATCTTCAATGGATCTTTTAAAAGATAGAGCAAATATGCTCAAAGCTGCGCGTTCTTTTTTTGAAAAAAGAGAGGTCTTTGAACTCGATTGTCCAATCCTGACTCAAGCTTGTAATATTGATGACTTCATTGATCCCATAGAAGTGCATTTTTGCCATAATAAAAGAGGCTTTTTGCATACTTCTCCGGAGCTATTTATGAAAAAAATGCTAGCTAAAGGCATTGGTGACATTTATTTTCTAGGTCACGTTTTTAGAGACTACGAGAAAGGAAACCAACATAGCATCGAGTTTACCATGGTTGAATGGTACAGAGAAATAGGTTATCAAGACCTCATTGATGATACAATAGATTTTGTGAAGCTTTTTATAGAAGTTAATAACATCGAGACTTTTACTTATCGAGATGCCCTTTTAAAATATACGGGCATTGATTATATAAGTATAACTTACAATGAACTTAAAACCTATGCAGAGCAAAACCTAAACTTTGATAAAGAATTGTCTAAAGAGACTTTTAGTGATCTGCTCATCTTAGTTTTTACTGAAAAAGTAGAGCCTCACTTTGAAGAATTTGAGCTTGTCGTGTTAAAAGATTATCCTAAAGAGCAGTCTGCTCTTGCAAAATTAGAAGTGGTTAATGGTATTGAAGTTGCTAAAAGGTTCGAGCTTTATTACAAAGGAGTAGAGCTTGCCAATGGCTATGATGAACTAGTAGGTGATCAAGAGTTACTTGAGAGATACGTTAGGCTTAACAAAAAAAGAGTTTCATTAAATAAAAGTGAATTACCCATCGATGAGCAGTTTATTGCGGCCAATGCCGTGCTTCCAGACTGTTGTGGAGTAGCTGTTGGTTTTGATCGATTAATGATGCTTCGACATAATAATGAATCTATTCATCCGACAATGGCACTTGTAGATTAGAGTTTATCGATTGGTGCCTGCTAGTCCGCCGCCGCCGTATCCCATCTGGGCATTTCGCATCATTTGAATTTGCCTTGCTCTATTTAGATCTGCTTGAGACATTCCGCCTCCGCCAGAAACAGATCCCATCCCTTTTTTAGATCGCTGTGCTTGAAGAGCTGTTGCAAATTGTTTAGTTGCTGGAGTCTTACCTTCTTGTGCTTCATCACCTGCTGCTAGGATAGCTTGAAGTAGATCTGCATTGGTAGCTACTTGTCCTCCAAAATGAAGAATAGATTTTTGATAAGTCACTGGGAGTTTCATTGTCTCAAATCTTGGAAGGGGTTTTGCTCCTTCATCCCCTGCATTAACAGCATCTCGTGCTGCTTGAATCTCAGCATCAGAGTGAAAAATAGTTAAAGAGAGTTCTGGAGTTGATACTGACTCTGTAGAGCCCTCTCTTCTCTGTTTGATAATTTCAATAGAGTGCCTATCTTGGGTGTGAAGAGCATTAAGTAGTTTATCAATATGGCGAAGTCTGTTTTCTAATTGCATACGTGTGCCTGCATCGTAACCTGCATTCATTCGTTCTGTTCTTAGGGCAAGTAGCTGTTGAAATGTTGGGTGAGTAGTTGGGATGAGGGGGGATTGATCAATAGGGTTATAGACATTAGCTTCGAAGTGAGTTATTTTACGCTCTAGACCTAGGAAATGATTAAGACCTTGTAGAAGTTGAGCTCTCTGCGCTTGTAATTGATTAATAGCTGTTCTTGCAGCTCTTGCTACTCCATCAAATTCAGGGTCGAGTTTAATATCCATTTTCTCAACCTTGCCATCGTCTCCTCTAGCACTGATTTGAATAATAGGCTTATCGTCTTTGATTTTGAAGTCAAATGTTGTCATTCTATTTAATATAGAGAGCTCTTTAGTAACTTGAGTACGTAGCTTATTAGTTGTGAAAAGAACTGCTTTGCGTCTAGCTAGTTCTAAAGGATTTCTGGATCTTGGCAGCCCATTCATATAGGCTATTCGCTGGTCTATAGTTCTAAGTTGAAGCTGCTTGGCTGAGTATGTGTTTTCCATGCTTCTTTGACATCCTTTAGCAAGCTGCGCAAGCTTCTCTTGCTCCATAGGAGCACTTTTCCCATCAACTCTCACAGAAAATGTAAATGAGACTGTTCGAGTACCTAGCTTCATGCCAACGACTTTAACCTTGTCTACTTCTACTGGAGTAGGATTATCTCTTCGAGATAGACCAACAGTTAATGCAGCTGCATCAACGCGATCAGCTGTCTGAAGAATTGGTGTTCTAGCTTCCCCTAATGGAGGTTGGAAAGGCTGCTGTGCTACATGTGAAGCATCTAATGGTGTTGTTGGTGCGGACATTGACATTCATTACCTTGAATAGTTTATCTTATAATCAGATTATAACACTTTTTGTTTAAAAAGTCAATAAAATACTTAACTAATTTATAGGTTAATTAACTAATGTTTAGAGGGTTGGATATGGGGTTTTTTAAAATGGAAACGTTTAACATGTTAATGTTTAATATTTTAGGGTTTAGAGTTAGTCTTTGTGGTGAGCATGCACGATGGGAAGCTGCCAGCCGCTGGAAAAGGCTTTTTGGGTCACTTTTAGCCCTATGGGGGCTTGTCTTCTTTTGTATTCACTGAGGTGGATTTTTCTAACGGCTTCTTTGACAAGCTCTATCTGGAGCTTATTTTTTTGAGCAATCTCCTCAGGCTCTAAGTGCTCTTGGATGTAGTCAACAATGATTTGATCTAAGATAGCATAATCTGGAAGGGTGTCAGAGTCTTTTTGGTTAGGCTTGAGCTCTGCAGATGGGGCCTTCTCAATGATAGAGGCTGGGATAATCTCTTTTTTGGCGTTGATCCATTTAGAGACCGCATAGACCTGAGTTTTGGTTAAATCAGAGATGGCGGCTAAGCCCCCTGTAAGATCTCCATAAAGAGTAGCATAGCCCATGGCCATCTCACTTTTATTGCCGCAACTGACAACCAAATGTCCCCATTTATTGGAAAAAGCCATCAAAATCATGCCTCTGATGCGAGATTGAATGTTCTCCTCAGTTACATCTTCTGGTAGGTCCTTAAACGGGGCCTCAAAGATATCTAAGTAGCTTTGGTGGACTTTTTCAATCGGCATCTCTAGAAGCTCAATTGAGAGGTTTCTTGATAGGCTTTTAGCATCTTGGATACTGTGCTCAGAAGAGTATCTAGAAGGCATTGAAATGCCGACTACATTTTGAGGGCCAATGGCTTTGGAAACAAGTGTTGCAACGAGAGCCGAATCGATTCCTCCAGATAGGCCTATGAGGGCTTTAGAGAAGTTTTGTTTATGAAAGTAATCTCTAAGGCCTAAAACGAGGCCATTATAGAGCTGCTCAGGATCTGAGTAATTTAGGGAAGGAGCAGCAAGGGGTTTCTCACTATCAAAAATAAGGGAATCTTCTATAAATCCTCTAGACATGCCTAAAAGATGATCGGAGTCTGTGGCAAAACTATAGCCATCAAAAATGAGGCTGTCGTTGCCCCCAACTTGATTGCAAAATAAAACCGGGCAACTCAGCTTATGTGAGATGTTTTGGCAAAGAGATATTCTTTGTTTGAGCTTGTGAAGCTCAAATGGGGAGGCTGAAAGGTTGATTAAAAAATCTACGTGGGAAGAATAAATTTCAGAGATTGGATCATTCTCATAAAGATTGTCCAACTGATCATACCAAATGTCTTCGCAAATGCTTAGGGCTATTTTTTTCCCATCATGCTCAATAACTTTAGTTTTTTTGCCAGGAGCAAAGTATCTTCTTTCATCAAAAACATCATAGGTTGGAAGAAGCCATTTATCATAGTAGTCTACGAGCTTGCCATCTGTAATGATCGCACAGCTATTAAAAAGAGGTTGCCCCTGACCAGGGTTTTTTCTCACGCAGCCTAAAAGAAGTGTAACGCCTTTTGTATGGGGAAGAATATTTTCAATGGCTTTTTCACACTCAGCCAAAATCGAGGGGTAGTAGAGAAGATCTTTTGGTGGGTAGCCTAAAAGAGCAAGTTCAGAGGTCACTATTAGTGAACATTCTTTTTGGCGAGCTAGATCAATAGATTCTAAAATTTTTTGAGTATTGTGATCAAACTTGCCAACAATATAGTTATTTTGAGTAAGAAATATGCGAGTCATAATACTTTGGAAGATAACAAGTGAAAAAATGAAATGCTATTAAAAAGTTAACGGCTTCTTAGCACAGCATCGCATTCATCATCTTGAATTTGCAGTAAAATAACTAAGTTGCAATCTTAAAATAGAGCGCTGCTTGAGATGAGCTTGAATTGTAGGGTTCGATGTTTTGAGTAAAGTTTGTTATACCCTCTTTAAAAAAACAGACATCACCCTGCTTAAAGGCTCTTTTTACATCAATGTATTGTTGTGGGGAAAAGCGACGTGGAACTCTATATATTCTGCAATGCGGTTTAGGTAGATCACACGCATCTTCTATTATGTATTCATCAGCAGACGTTATATGCTCAAAGCACGTAAAATTAAGATTGGTCGAAGATGTTAGGTCAGTGTCGCTTGAAAAATAAAGCATGCCTTGAAAGTGACTTGAAGCTAGTTTTTGAACAGCTTTTTCTAAAGTGAGGGCTCTTTCAAATTTTTCTACTTTTCTGAATAGAATTTCGTATTGCTGTGATTTTAGAGAAAATCTATTGAGATTCTTAAAAACAGCTTCATTTGGTAAAGATGTTTGCTTTAAAGTTGCTAGCATATGAGAGTTTTTTTGAATTTAATAAAGATTTAAAATTTAATGATTTAGTTTGCTTTTTTACTCATATAAATACAACTGTAAATTGTTTAGAAAGAGCTATTTTGAGTTTGCGAGTTCTCTTTAGAGTAGAGAACCTTTTCAAGGTTGTTTCATGGAAATAGAGCAAGTATCATCTGTAGAGGTAACGTATACGTTGCTGTTTAAAGGAAATTGAAAGGTTTTATTTGCTTTACCAAAGGCAAGAGAGCTCATAGCAGATGCTTTTTTATCGGCGCTTGTGAGGTCGGTGCGAAAAACTGTAACACTAACAGAGCAAGGATGCTCAACAGGGTTAGTAGCAAAAATTACAGGAAATGCACTTATTTCAAGAGATTGGGGGATACTGCTTACTCTTATAATAGTTGAACCGTTGCCATCTCGGTAAAATCGGCCCTGGTTACTGAGCTCATAGGTAACAACTGTGCACTTACCAGGGCGATGAGAGGCAGTTACAACTGTATGAAGAGAGCCTGTTAACATGCAAATACTTTAAAAAAAGAAAAGATAATGGGTCTATAGAGAGTTTTCGATCAACATTTTTTTTTTGCATTCTTGACGAAAATAAATACGATAACAATACTGCGGAAAATTTTAAAATAATTATTCATGCAAAAAAAACGAGAACATTGGGCAACGCGGGCAGGCTTTCTTTTAGCGACGGCTGGCTCTGCTATTGGACTGGGAAGTTTATGGCGCTTTCCTTACATGGTCGGAGAAAATGGAGGGGGCTATTTTGTCCTCTTATTTATCTTTTTTACGTTCTTTATTGGCCTACCTGTTTTTATGGCAGAACTTACAATGGGTCGGCGCTCACAAAGAGGACCAGTACTTGCCTTTGCTGAGCTCCATCAAAACTCTAAGATCTGGCGAATTGTAGGTTGGCTTGCTGTCATAACCGCCTTTATTATCCTATCTTACTACTTAGTGATCTCAGGCTGGTCTTTAAATTATGCATTTATGTCACTCAACCAGTTCTATCTGGGTAAATCGTATGATGAAATTGTGGGGATTTTTGACCTTGTCTATAAGTCTCCTCAGATGAATCTCTTCTGGCTTTTCATCTTCGCTCTAATGACTGGTGGAATCGTTTATGGAGGAGTGCGCAAAGGTATTGAGAAGTGGAGTCGCATTCTAATGCCTGTACTTTTTGTTATCTTAACGGGTCTTTTTATCAATAGCATGACCTTACCTGGGGCTGGAGAAGCCTTTAAGTTCATCTTTGTACCACGATCTGGGCAATTGAGCGCATCGACAGTGTTAAATGCACTGGGGATGGCCTTTTTTGCGCTCAGCGTAGGACTTGGAATACTCATCACATATGGAAGCTATATGCATTCTAAGGATGATATTCCAAAGACAGCTTTAATTATTGCACTGCTGGATATATCAGTATCTCTTTTAGCAGCACTGATGATCTTTCCCATTATCTTTACCTTTAACTTTCAACCTCAAGAAGGTGTCGGCCTTATTTTCAAAGTGCTCCCTGTTTTATTTGCAAAAATGCCAGGAGCCCTATTAATTTCTACAGTCTTCTTTCTACTCATCGTATTTACAGCTCTCACATCCACCATTTCTTTGCTAGAAGTCCTCGTAGCAACTGCTATGGAGAACTTCAATTGGACACGTCAAAAAGCTGCGATTCTCTCAACATGCGCTGTCTTTATCTTTGCCATACCCTCTGCTCTATCAGGGGCCAATGAACTTTTTCCTGTCTGGAAAAAAGTCTATGGTAAAAACTTTTTTGAGACCTTTGATTATCTGACTGGAAGCTGGTTTCTGCCCCTATCAGGGATTTTAACGGCAGTCTTTGTAGGATGGGCATTATGTCCTCAAATTCGCAAAGAAGAATTTATGATGGGCTCAAAATCCAAGTGGGTTTACTACCCGTGGGTATTTATCCTCAAATACATTGCCCCGGTTGCCATTGTTTTAATTATTTTAAATCAGAGCAATATAGTAAATATTGATGCCCTTTTTAATCCAAATTTGGTAAAATAGGCTCCCTAAAAAGAACCTATGGGAGACCAAATGACGACAGGGACCTTAAAAATCCATTCAGAAAATCTTTTACCAATCATCAAAAAATGGCTTTACTCAGATCGAGATATCTTTGTTAGAGAGTTAGTATCAAATGCATGTGATGCGATAGCAAAAGTGAAAATTTTAAGAGAACGTGAAGGATACGCTTGCTCTGATGATGAATTTCGAATTGATCTTGTAGTTGATAAAGAGAAGAAAACCCTAACCTTTACTGATACAGGTATTGGAATGGACCAAGAAGAAGTTGAAAAGTATATCTCTCAGCTTGCTTTTTCTGGAGCTGAAGATTTCATTAAGAAATATGAAAATAAAGATGAGAAAGAATCAATTATCGGTCACTTTGGACTTGGTTTTTACTCAGCATTTATGGTCGCTGATAAAGTAGAGATCCAAACCCTTTCTTATAAAGAAGGAGCGGAAGCTGTTTTTTGGTCATCAGATGGATCTACTGAATATCAAATAGACAAAGGCTCAAGAGAGAAAAGGGGAACAGAAATAACCCTTCACATCAACTCTGAGAATGAAGAGTTTCTAGATCCTACGCGAATCCGTGAGATTTTAAATCGCTATAGCCAATACCTACCTACTCCAATCTATTTAGATGATGCTAAAATTAATGATGTTGAGCCTCTTTGGCTTAAATCTCCATCAGAGTGCACGGATGAAGATTACCTTCAATTTTATCGCCATTTAAACCCGATGCAGCCCGATCCTCTTTTTTGGATCCATTTAAATGTCGACTATCCCTTTCACCTTCAGGGGATCTTATATTTCCCCAAGATGAAGAAGACCTTTGAAGTGCAAAAAAATTCTATTAAACTCTTTTGCAACCGCGTTTTTGTAACCGATCAATGCCAAGATTTAATCCCTGAATTTTTAACGATGCTCCAAGGGTGTATCGATAGTCCTGATATTCCTCTAAACGTCTCTAGAAGCTCTCTTCAGATGGACCGCACAGTAAGGCAACTTGCCTCTCACATTTCTAAGAAAGTCTCTGATCGCCTCAAAGCCCTTTATGAGTCAGATCGTGAGAAGTTCATTACTTGCTACGAAGATGTCGAACTTATTGCCAAACTTGGAATTGTTCAAGATGACAAGTTTTACGATCGCGTTAAGGGATGTCTTATTTGGAAGAACCTCTCTGATGAGTGGACAACCATTGAAGAGTATTTAGAGCGCAGCAGTCTGACTAAAGAAAAGATCTTCTACTTAACAGAAGATCAAATGGATAGCCCTTTTACAGAGCTCTACAAAGATAAAGGCATTGAAGTGCTTGTCTCGCGTTGCCCAATAGACTCACACGTGATGAGCTTCTTAGAGGGTAAGCTTGCCCCAAATAAGTTTATGCGCATTGATGGGGAGCTCTGTGATGCACTAATCGATTCTTCTAAAGAAGATACTCTTTTAGATGCAGATGGAAAAACAGCTTCTGGAAAGCTCTCAGAGCTTATTAAAGAAGAGCTAAATCTCGAAAATGTAGAAGTAGAAGCTAAGAGCCTAGCATCGGATGCTCTACCTGCATTTTTAGTGATCGATGAGAGCGCACGCCGCATGCGAGAATATATGCGCATCTCTCAAATGGACCTTTCCATGATGGGACCTTCTCAGTATAAATTTGTGGTTAACACAAACCACTCACTGATTAGCTCCATTGAAGAGATCAAGCAAAAAGATGCAAAGCTTGCCAAAGAAATCATTTGTCAGGTATACGACTTAGCACGCTTAAACCAGAGAGAACTTGATAGTAAAGATCTCAAAGGTTTCAGCGATAGGATGACTCAAATCTTGCAAGAACTTGCAAATAAGGTCACAGATTAATTTTCCTTTTGTTATAGCCCTTTTACTCGTAGAAAGGGCTATTTTTTTACCTTTATGCAGCAGATGCTTCTGGTGTGCCTTTTTCTTTTTCCTGATTCGTTTCAATGTATGCTCCAAGTAGGTCATGGGCAAGAACTGCAGTTTGGTGCCAATCAATTGAAGACTCTGCACCCACTGGTGTAATAGGGGCCTCTTCTTGAACTCTATTTCTAGCTTGAACACTTTGAAGCCACTCTAGATCTTTCATATCTTGCTCTGCAGGCTGCCACTTTTTCCATGAGGTGAAGGTGTTGCAAACAGAGTCCCAGATTTTTTGAGAGGGAGTGAGAGTTTTGGAGCTTTTATCATAGGATTGCTTAAGCTTGCAAAAGGTGTGGCTTCTTTTATCCATAGTCTCAAGAAAGGAGCTCTCCTCATCCTTTGAAAGGGTAGGGTAGGGTGTAGATGCTGCTGAGATGGCATTGATGGCTAAGGCTGCCAAACACCAAGGAGCTGCTAGGATTGCAATTGGAAGTAATAGAATCGCTCCTCGCCCCCAATATGGATTGGAAGAACGCTTCCTAAGAATAACGGCCTCATGTCCTGCCCTGCGTTCTGTGGGCGTTTTGCCGATTCCCTTATTATAGTCATTGACCTTGTCGATAACTGGCTGCTGAGCCTCTTCATAGCACGCCTCTATACGGCGGCTTATATCTGTAAAAGTGCAGTGCCCATCGAAGCCTTGTAGGTGAAAATGTCTTCCATTGAGATGCCCTGTTGTGAGGGTGGCTTTATCTAGAATGTCTGAAATTTCACTTAAACTGGCTTGATTTAAGTGATCTTTGAGTGAAATTGTGCTTATAATGCTTCTTCCTATGGGTGTTTATTTGAAATTGCTCACAAATATACTAAGGGGATATAAAGATATGATAAAGGTGGGTTTTATTGTAAAAGGTTGCTGGTAAGTATCTTATGGGGTTTAAAAATTATTTTTTTAGTTAACTAAGTTGTTGCACGTTAGTAGATTAGTGTATATTTTACTTTACAAATAATCAAAAATGTGTTATAATGTTACTGTAACAAAAATTATAGTGAATATTAAGAATATGGATGGAATAACTGTTTCTCAAGCTCTGTCAGTAGCAGCACCTCAATTAGAGGTGGATAAAGGTGCCCAAGCCCAAAGCATTAGCAATAGTGCTGATATTAATCAGGGTGGTGCATTTATCTCTCTTATTCAACTCTCTATGACGAAAGTCCAAGAGATGTTGAAAACTGAAAAAGAGGACCCTATTTTGAGAGAAGACGAAGACGAAAATCCAGAAGAATAAAAAGGAGAAAGGTTCTATGAAGGTAGAAGCTAATGCACAAATAGAAGCAAAAAGTGGAGTATCGACTCTGCAAGCTGCACAGCAAGAATATCAAGCGATGATTATAATGAATTTGCTTGGAAAAGCTGCTAAAGACATCTCAGATGATGCTCAAAGCTATGGCCAAGATGCTGCTGAAAAAGCTCAAAGCGGAAAAGGTGGAAAAGGCAAAGGAGCTAAAGGCGCAGGCCCTGCTCCAAAAAAAGCGGATCATGCTCATAAACACTCGAATGGATCTGGGGATGCATTTCTAGAGGCCTTTCTGGCTCAATTAGCCGCATCTCAAACAGTAGACAAGCTTGCTCAATCTACCGTTCAAAGTATGCTCAAGTATGTGAACGCTCAACTTGAAAGCTTAGATGCTCTTAAAAATGAAATCAAAAGTCTTGAGAATCAATTGAAATCTAATCTAACAGAAGCACAAATTAAACAGATTACTGCACAGTTAAATGCATTAGAGTCTCAGTATAACCAAGCTCTTTCAGAGTATAATTCAGCTCACGGTGATTATGATAAAAATAAAGCAGCGAAAAATGCAGCTGCATCTGATTATGCCCAAAAAGAAGCTGAGTATAATAAACTAGATCCTAATTCACCAGATGCTAAGAAACTAAAAGCTGAAATGGATGCCGATCAAAAGACTGAATCGAGCGCAAGCAGCGCTATGAGTGCAGATCAAGGTAAAATGGATGCAGCTAATAAATCAATTGCAGAAGCAGTTGCTGGACTATCTGCATTAGCTAGTAAATATCCTTCGCTTAAAAAGAATATTGATCTTCTTATCGTTGCAATGGGTGCTCACGAAAACATTTCGAATGCAGCATCTACCATCAATAAGCAAGTTGCAGCAATTGGTACTGAAGATGAAAAGCTTGAAAATGAGATTGTGTCTAAAGAATCTCAAGAACAGGCGCTTATTAAAACTCTTTCAAATGGATCTGATGCGGTTAAACAAGCTCTTGAGCAGTTTGTCAACGGTACACAATCTATTGATTTAAAGCAGCTTGCTCAGGCTATTGCTGTTTTGTTAGGAGAGCAGGTATCGCAGCTGGAAGGTAAAACTGAAAGAAATCAAGATGAAAGTCACATCGCTCATATCACTCATGAGAATGTAGATATTCGTTATGACGCTCCTAAGTATCGTCATTTAGAGCAAAGAGCGACTCACGATATTGGTTCGAATAGAGGTTAATCTAAAAAGAATTGAAAAGAAAAAACCCTCATAGGCAAATTGCCTTTGAGGGTTTTTTTATAGATCTAGGACACTATAGGTTCTGATTGCTTAGCAGATACAACTTCTTCCTTGGCGGGTTCAACAACAGGCTGGTGGATTTCGCTAATAGCTGCTTTGAGCATCTCAATTTTAGCTCCATCAACTTTAACCACAATACTATTGTCTTTGACTTCAAAAATTTCACCGATGTCGGCCGCAACCACTCCCTCTTCGTTCAGGAACTCGGTCGTCGGGACGAGGCAGTCGGATTTGAAGCCGATGTCGATGGTGACCCACTCCTTGGTGGTGTCCGTTACCGTCCCCTT
>JAAZZY010000033.1 GCA_014239035.1 Chlamydiia bacterium | reverse complement strand
GTGAAGCTAATAAACTCTATAGGAACAGGAGTGGTGCCCTGGTGAAGCATTTGAAAAAATGAATGCTGGGAATTTGTTCCAGGTTCCCCCCAGATAATAGGCCCCGTATCAAAATCTACGTGTTTTCCCTTTTTATCTATTTGCTTACCATTGGACTCCATATCTAGTTGCTGAAGATGTGCTGCAAAACGCCCAAGAGCTTGACTATAAGGAATGATTGCAACCGAATGGTGATGCAAAAAAGTGCGGTTCCAGATTCCTATTAAAGCAGACATTAAAGGCAGGTTCTCTCTTGGCTCTGCTGAAAGAGCATGCTTATCCATATAATTAGCACCTTTGAGAATCTCCATAAATTGATCATGTCCTAAGCAGAAGGCTAGAGGAATAGCTCCAACCATAGAAGTAACAGAATAGCGACCTCCAATATAATCCCAGATATAAAACCTTTCGATATAACGATTTTCATCGTCAAGTGGACTACCTTGACCTGTCACCGCAATAAAATGATCTTTAGGATCTATCCCTTTCTTTTTAAAGTGCTGGCGCATTAGTTCTTCATTTGTCAGAGTCTCAAGGGTGCCACCTGATTTTGAGATAGAGGCAACAAGAGTCTTATTTAAATCTACTTGCTCTGCAACTGCTGCTGCATTATCAGGGTCTACATTAGACACAAAAAAGAGGCGCCGATTTGGCTTGTTATAGTGTTGCATTGCAACTGTTAGAGCTTTTGCTCCTAGCTCTGAGCCGCCTATTCCGACAACGACAAGGTCTGTAAAACGCTCTTCTTTATCATTTTTCTCTAAAAAATGTTTAAGTTTTTCAATTTCTTTTTTAGCCATCTCAGCCGCTTCTTTAGCTTTTGGAGAGCTGTTTTCATTTCCAAAAAAATCGCGCATCGCTGTATGAAGAACACTACGGTCTTCAGATTCAAAGCCTTCTATAAAGTTTAATACTTCCCCACTTTGCATAGCCTTCATCTTAGTAAATACATCAGCTTCTTTGCTGAGTTTAATCAGATGATCGATAACCTCATCATTAACTTTCTCAGTAGCAAAGAGGAGCCGGAAGTGCTCATTTACCACACTCATATTCTCTATTCTTTCTGGAGTGAAGGCGTCTGGGTCTGTTAAGTCAAACGTCTTGTCGGTAAGCTTTTTAAGTTGTGCAACAGTGTCGAGCAGACTAAAACTATTCATGATTTCTCCAATGATTTAAGATAATTTTTAAGTGGTGATTCTAAAGAAAGGTTAAGTTTGTTATCTGTGATCACCTCACCTCCTGCTGCTATAAAGCCTTCCAACTTACGCTTGGAGTCTTGTTCTACATCCAAAACAATAAGTTCTTCAAGTCCTTGCCAGTCCACAGTGATATTACGTTCAGAGATGAGTTTAATGGGCTTATGCAACTTAATTTTTTCAATAACGATATCATATTTTGCTATCTCTTTACAGTCAAAGATTGGACTTATAGGAATCACAATACCTACTTGCGCTTCAATATGTGGCTTTTGATAGGTCTTATGTTCTTTACCAATATATCCACTAACAAACGGGTTGCTCTCCCAGCCCAGAGCATTATGAGATTCAAAAGGTGCATTTTTCAAAGCAAGTTGAATGAATTCAAAATCTTCCTGGTCTAATAGCTGAAAAACGTGTGCACTTGATTTTAAAGAAGTTGCATCAATAAGAAGATAGGGCAAAAGATCCGATTCAAAACGAGAGGTGAGCAATGCAAAATAATCAACAGCTGCGCGCACACAATAAAAGCGAAGCAAATTTTTCCCATTTTCATTTTTAGCTAGTTCATTTGGATCTGCCTCTAAAAGGTTATTACAAATAGTCCCTACCTGGTTGGTAAAGGAATGGTGATCTCTGAAATTGTCTGAGAGCCACCCTCTAAAGTTCAAGACCTGGTCTACTTCCCAAAGCCAGTCATGAGAAAAATCTAAAGAGCCTTTAAAAATAGCAATCCCCACAGTATCAGACTCAAAATTCTTTAATATAGATTCAAAAAAGTAATCAATGGCAAGATTGAGTGATCGGTATTGAGAGGTGTCAGAAAGTGGTAGATGTAGTTCTTTAAACAGTCCAAAGTGCATCTCCCATAAGATCTTAAAACCTTTTTTACGATAAGAGTTTGCAAGCTCAATTTGTTTTTCCCAATTTAAATCTGAATCAAGTCTTGCATCTAAGTAAATAGAAACGGCGTTAAAACCGTCAAGCTTAGAAGACTCTATAGAGCCCAAGTAAATATGAGGAAAAGCATGACTAGACGCTTCTTTTTGGATTGTTTCCATTGTCGTAAAATTTCTAGATATATTTAATTTATTGTTCAGCTCTTATGTTTACATTTTTTTTGGAATTTTGAGAAATAAAAACCTCGTTTTTTTTCTTCCCAAAGGGATCTAAAATAAGAGGTTCCGTATTCTTGAATATCTGAGCGATAAAAAGGATCACTAAATTGTGAATCAAAATAGTCACCTTCTAGAAATACCTGAATCGATTTAGATGAATAATTTTTGTCATCTGTAACAAAATTTATTTTCCCATAAGGCTTTAACAGCCTATGAATTTGCTTTGTAAAAGGAAGCTCAATCAGACGAAACTTAGCATGTTTATTTTTAGGCCAGGGATCAGGAAAGTTAATATAGATTTCATCGACAAGGCAATCTTCGAGATAATAAGTAGCTACCTCTAGGGCCTCCCCACACACAATAAATACATTTTTTAAGCCTGTATTTTGGATCTTAGACCAAATTTTTTGAACACGCTCAAACTTTTTTTCGACTGCGACCCACAGTATTTTGGGGTTATGCTGAGCTTTTTGACAAACCCAATCGCCATTACCACTGCAAAATTCGATCTGCACATTTTCGAATTCATTGATAATTTTAGTAAGTTCTTTTTTTAAATCTACTCTTTGACAGCGCTCAGGGACATATAAAATTCTTTGGTAGTGCTCAATCATGACTCTGCGCGATTGCCAGGCAAAGGGGCTCTTTAAATCTTTTGGTCTCATAAATCAATTCATAAATATATAAGGATAAATTATACTGTTTTGTAACTAAATTTTCAAAATGAAAGAAGGTATAGGAGTGTCGCAGCTCTATCCGAAAATCACTAATATTGCGTTAGACCGCTTTGGAATTAGCGAAACTTTTTTTGAACAGCACTCCCACCTACTATTTCATACATTTTGCGACGCGATTAATTTAACAGACCCTTCAAAAAATTATCATATTTCTAGAGAATTTGAAAAAATAATTAAACAGTATATCTACTTACATTGGAAAGATCTAAGCGAAAAAGTACTTAGAAAAGCCATTGAACATGCTCAAAATTATTTTTTCAAACACTATATTTCTTATGAAAGCCAGCTAAAGGTTGCTTTAGTAATCATCATTCAAGACCCTGCTTCTATCAATACTGAGACCTCTAGGATATTAATTGCTGGAATGGGAGACATCAAAGTCTATCACCTAGACTCATCCATGCAGCTCATTTATTATGATTCTGAAATTCCTCAGCTTCCAGAAAACCTCTCTTTAAAAAAGAGATTTAATTACATTACAAACGCTATTGGTGTTCCTGATATGAAATGTAGCATTTCAAGCTCAGCTCTTAAAAGAGATTCTTCTTTACTTGTGGCTACATATGGATCTTATCACCAAACAAATAAAGAAAAGCTCTTCTCTTTATTCTCAGACTTTGAACAGAAAAAAAATCATATCTATCGCCTAATCTACCGCTCTAAGGAGAAAGATCACTTTAGATTTTTTTCTTTTATCAATTTCAAAAAGCAGCCGGAGAACTTTCTTCTGCAAGGCTACAATTCATCCCCTGACCAAGAATCTTACAAAAGCTCCAAATCAAAGAAGAAGGAAAAAAGCTTCCCAAGTTGGATTGTTAAAATAGCCTCTGTTGCTATAATTAGTTTGCTTTGCCTGGAGTTTTTTAACTATTATTTAAACGTCTCACAAAACGCATCTCCATACTCTTTTTTACTTAAAGATGAAGAAAAATCAGTCCATACAAACCTCAATGGCAAATCATTGAAAAAACCTCTTGAGCTCCCTTTCTTAAAAGAGCGCGCCTATATTATAGATTTAAAAGAAAAATATGATTCCCAAGCACAGGTTATTGAAAAACTGCAAATAGTTATCAAGGGTCAAGAAGAAGCTCTTCGTAATATGCAACTTAAAACGCTCCACAAACACGAAACAATTTCAGCTAAATCATATCGACCTGGCTCAAAAATTGGAATAGCCACTTCATTAGAAGAGAATTTTAATTCTAAAGAGTAAATTGTTGCATTATTTTTTCAAAGATAGGTATTGTTGAAAAACACAGACAACGAGGACTTATTTTATGAAGAAAGTTTTTGGTTTTTTACTTACTTGTGGCTCAGCTTTGTGTGCACAAGAGCACCAAATTCCAAGTATTCTCAAATCAAATTTGGATATTGCAAAAGTTTTTAAAGGCGCGCCTATTATATACTCTGTTTTAGTGTTGCTCTCAGTAGCTGCATTTATCATCTGGCTCTATAGTTTTTTCACCCTGAAACTCTCTGATATGATGCCATCAAATTTCATCCACCAAATAAGAGCACAACTTACAGAAAGACGGTTTGACGCTGCATTAATTACTTGTCAGCGAGATCAGAATTTTTCCTCAAATGTAATCGCATGTGGTATAGCTGCTCGAAAACATGGACCACAGGTCATGATGGAGGCTATGCATGCAGAAGGCAAACGCTGTAGCAACACCCTGTGGCAAAGAATTTCTGTTTTAAATGATATTGCAGTAGTGGCCCCGATGTTAGGGCTTCTAGGAACAGTTTTAGGCATGTTTTATGCCTTTTATGATGCTAATCGCTCTCAAGAGAGCTTTACAACTATTTTTGATGGTTTAGGCATAGCTATGGGAACTACAGTGCTTGGCTTATTTGTAGCGATTGCTGCAATGATTTTCCATACGACACTAAAATATCGTGTAGTTAGACTACTCAGTTATATTGAAAATGAAGCTTTAAGCTTAGGCAGTTTAATTGAAACCGAACTTGTGACAGCGTAAAATGAGTTTTATACCTGAAGATGAACTAAAACCTAAGCTCGCAATTAACTTTGCGCCGATGATCGACTTTCTTTTCTTAATGGTAGTATTTTTTGCATGCCTTGCGGTCTCACGCATTACAACTAAGGATTTAGATATTGATTTAGTTAAGATACGCGATGAAAACGTTGAAAGACCTTCTAATTCAGACTATGATTATAAAGTAGTTAATATTAGCATCAATGAACAAGGCGAATATAATTGGGTAACAGAAATTCGAGATTATCCCATGACTCTTGCTCAAGATATAGCTCAAGAACTGCTCAATCAATATAAAAAGGGACTTCTACCTGAAAATAAGCTTAAAACCCAAGTCTTGCTTAAAATTGACAAGAGCGCAAAATGGGAACCTATCCTTCAGGCTATTTTTGCTGTGAGAGATGCGGGATTTGAAGTTCACCCTGTTTATCTCCCCGATCAGTTCCCTGATTCGTCTTTGCATCTTATGGACTTTAACCACATTCAACCCCCTCAAGGCGGCACACCATGAAACAAATTGTTTTAGCTTTTTTATTAATTTTATGTCTCGCTTCATGCCAGCAAAAAAAGAGGCGTAAATATGTCTCCGTTTTGAAATCTCAGAAATCACTAATTAACCAGTGGTATGGCAAAGATCATTTTAAAGAAAATAGCGAACTAGATGATGACGCATCGCTTAATAAAAATGATAAACAAGACTCTTTTGAATCTGATGCTGGCCAAATAATGATTAACATACCCTCTACTTCAACTCAAACTCCTGTCACTCAAAACAGCTCTACCCAGGCAGCTCCTGCAAACAGTACTAGTGGATCGTCTACAAGTGAATCTACTTCAGCACTAAGTTCTGAGCAGGCACCTTCTTTAGAGCTGGAAGAGAATTTAGATCTTACTAAAGTTGAAGAAGACCAAGGGCAAATTGACTCTACCGATGACCTTAAGGAAGCGTTACTTGAAAATCAAAGCTCTGAATAAATTAGCCTCTATGTCCTACTTCAAATCTTGGTTTTAATCTGTTAAGAGTTCATCTTAGTAGATACATTAATATTTTGGAAATTCTTACAGGGGTCTTCAATGCTGTCAAATAAAATTTATAGTAAAAAAATAGATGGAAAAGGTGACATTGACTTTGTATTGATTCACAATGCTGGTGGTGGCCACAAAATGTTTTCATATCAAATTGATATGTTATTAAACCACGGCAATATCCTTTTACTTGATTTGCCTGGGCATGGTTCAAGTCAGGTTTCTAAAAACAATAGTATAGATGACTCATCAGCTTTGATTTTTAATATTTGCCGCCAATATTCTTTGAAACATATTTGCTTAATAGGTTTAAACAATGGTGCGAACATTGCAATAAATACTGCTAATGCAAATAAAACAATGTTTAGCAAGTTGATTTTAATTGATCCTCCAATATTTATGCAAAAAGAGTTTCTTCATGAAATTGATCTCTTTATTAACAAACTAACAAGTAATTCATATGAAGAGTTTGTTAATATGATGATCACAAATTTACTTGCCCATTCGACTACAAAAAAGCGACAGCTTGCTTTTGATTTGTTTATGAAAGTTGATAAAACTTCTCTACAAGAAATTTTCCAATCGTTAATAGACTGGGATAAAAACTCCGAAAACATTTTATCATCTGTCAACATTCCCACCCTATGCATTCTAACTGACGAACATCATTGTACTTATGATCGAATCAAAAAGATCGCACCTAAATTTATCTTGGGTAAAGTAATAGGTTCAAAGTGCTGGGCTACACTGGAGGTGCCAGAACAAGTTAATGCAATGATTGAAAGATTTATAACTTTCCATAATGAAGATTATCCAAACTAATAGAACTCAGGGCCTTATTAGAGAAAATTATTGATGATAAAGCTTAAGTTTTTACACTGATCGCTTTACGAAATGTGGCTTAATGTATAGTAAAGGCTCAAGCTTGCCTTGGTTATGAATTCTATTACAAACTTCAGCGTTATAAGTGCTCTGGAGTAATTGATAAAGATATTCCCTTCTCTCTTTGACTATCGGCCTATTTTTAGCAAGATACGGAGGAATGTGCATTAAAAACTGCCTCTCTATTTTAGATTCCACTTCTTCTTGGATTCCCAATGAAATTTGATAAAAATATAGAAGTTTAATCTGCTCGCAGCCGGCTCGATCTATTCCATCTCGGCAGGTGATGTTTATTGAATTGATTGGAAACTGCTGCAGACAAAAGATGATAATCTGGGTGTAGACATGATCAATAAAATGTCGACGCTCAGCAACTGAGAGCTCATCTTTTTGATCAAAATATAGAGTGTGCACTAACCCAATAACTTTTTTTAGTCCCAAACAAAAATCTTTATTTTCTAACCAGTTTTCAGGAAAGTGATAATAACCTTGCCCTACCTCACCTATTAATAGTTTATAGAAAACTTCTTTGAATCCTTTAGCCTTTTTTTGAGTGGCATAAGACATTTGTTGATAGTAAAAAGCGCCATCAGAAGGCAGGCAAATACAGAAAAAATTATCAAACTTTTGCTCTAGTGATTTTATGGCAAAACTTCTTTGCCCCTCTTTACCCCAGGTTCTCTGTTTGTTGATATAGCAGTGGGTTTTATTTTCTTCCTTTAAGACTTTTAAAAAGCCTTTAAACTCCTCAATCACTAATGGAGTTTTCCCCCAGATTTCTCGAGTTGGAGATCCCATACGGACCATTTTAACTCGGCAAAGCTTTCCTCTTCTAAAGAGAGCCAAAGTATATAGAAGGAACGGATGGTTATATTTATGGGGATCAAATATAGCTTGAGTAACAGACTCATTAAATTTCCTAATATCTCGCTCTAAGAAAATGGCAGGTTGAGAAGCTAGAATGAGATGGGATTCATCTAGAAAAGAATATTGTGAAAAATGCTTATCAAAATCAAGCTTATTTGCATTCTGTTTACGGATCAAAGAGGCAAAGAGATCTTGGAGTAGATGGTGACCGAATAAGAAAAGATGCACACGATAGAACTTTGTTTTGCAAAGTTCATGGATGAGCCTATTTATACTATGATGCCAACTCTCTTTAAGTTCTATTGTGTCAAGTATGTTCAAAGACTTTCTGAGAGATTTCAAAAAATGATAATGCTTTTTTTTGTAATTTACACCTCTAGATTCAAAGCAATTTTGAATTTCATAAAATTCTCTAAGAAGTTTTTTATGATTTTTAGAGTTTTTTGAAGAAGGAAGTTCTTGAACAACAGTTGCAATATCTCCCCCTCCATTTTCAGAAAACGTTTTCTTAAGCTCATCTAAAGCAATTTGATAACGATGATCTCTTCTCTTATGAAAGCTCCAGCGCATTGCATTTCCCCCTTAAACACAGCTTTACAAATTTCATTATTTTTTGAAAACATCCTTTTTATAAATTATATATAACTGAATATAAGCCTATAAGGCCAGATTTTGAACAGCTGTGGTGCTTTCTTCGATAAAAGCAGGCTGCTTATGGTCTTCCAAAAGCTTTTGAATTGCAGAATACCCTCTTACAGTGCAGGTGGTCTGAGGATGGCGGTGGTGATAGAGCATAGCTGGCCAAAGAGAAATATAAAGTGTTGAATCTAAATGTATAGGAGAAGGAGAAATCGATTGCAACAGCACATCAAAGACAGCTACGGAGGTCATAGACCTATCAATGCCTTCAAAACATGACCAATTAACCATATCGATCTGATTTTGTTCTACAATATATTTAGCAATATGGGCATACGCTATATCTATAAATTGGCAGCGCTCAATCCTTTCTAAGAATTCTCTCTCACCAAAAGATACTTCATGAATTTGATCTAACATCTGACCTAAGAAACTAATGAACTTAGAGTTTGTAAGTAGCTTTGATGAGAAATAAAAGCCTTCCTGCTTAAGCAACATACTATTTAAAAAGGTCTCCTTGAAGTAAGATGCTCGAAGTAGGCCCAGATTACCTTGTTTATAAAAAGAGCTCTCAAATGGAAGTACGATAAATTGAAAGGTATCGCTATACTCCTCATTTTTAGAAAGGCTCTGCATTAACTGACTAACTTTAAACTCTTTTGAGTGCGTGCTTGCAGTTGTATCGAGGTTGGAAATATAGAGATGCCTTTTGTTTTTCTCATTTAGAGCATTTAAGTATTCTACAAAGATAGGATCAATAGTAGAGCGATAGTTTTTTCCATAGACCGGACAGGACATTCTTAATAGAGAAACGCTGCGACTCTGCCATTCGTATGTGGCCATCTTGGAGCGCAGAGTAGCCATAGCCCCATCCCAAGAAGCAAAAAATGGAGCATGCAGTTTTTGGTTTAACTTACTGAACAAAACTGTAGGGGTTCGTGCGGGAAAAATTTTATTAATCATCTTATTTAAAAGTTTTGCATTGAGCTCTGTGGGATCAAGCTGCGCTAATTTTTTGGGTAGGACGTCCCAAAAATATTGATAGCCAATCTTTGTATGATTGAAATTCACTGTAAAATGTGAATAGCTAATATTCTGCAAAATAATGCTTATAAAGCGCTGCATCTCAGGGCTTTTCCAAGCAGCTACATTCTTATTTTCTATAGCGATTCTTAAAACTTCGATAAAATGTTTGTAGCGATCCCTACCTTGAAGACTTGGTTTAAAGTCTTTATCTAGGATTAGTTTGAGAGCTCGAGATGTTTTTTTGATAGCTTTGCGCTCAGCAAAAGATTCAGCATGGCTTAGAAAGCCTTCCAGAGTTTTAATACGTTGCCTGGACTGAATCAAATCATAGGGGCATTGAAACTGAAGTTCTGAAAGAGCCACTTCGTATCTCTTTTGAAAATGGTTTATTACCTGTTTAGAATCAGATTTAGGAGAGAAAGATGCCACCTGCTTTTTTTGAAACTGCCCCCTTTTATACGAAGTGAAAGGGCAAGGGTGCACCCATGCTGAAACCGCGCAGAGGGAAACTACCAGAGATACCTTTAATTTCAGGTTCATAATGACACTTTTTCTATTCTCTAGCAGAGGTTAAAAAATTCAAAGTTTAGATGCAACAAAAATGCCCCCTTACAAAAAGAGGGCATTTTTCAATAACTTATTTTTAACGTAGTTTTAAACTATTCTTGAGCTCGGTATTCAAGGTGTAGTTTTTACCTATGAGAATCCCTGTTTGTTCTTTGTACACGATCAATTCTTTTTAATGTCGCGATACTCACTTCGTGACGGTGAGCTTTCGGTGGTCTAGCATGGTTTAAAACAGCTGGAAATGAAAGATTCCATAAAAGCAAACTAAAATCAATATTTGGGTTGGAATATTTAAACAGGTTTGCTACAGATCCTGCTGCTCTATCTACACCGTCTTTACATGTGGCGTTAACAGTATCAATACCGAGCTCAACAATAATCAACTCTGAAATAGCTGCGTAGGCAATGTGAATAAATTCTTGGCGCTCTTCAAGATTCAAAATCTCCTTAGATTCGAAATATTTTTCATGAATATGTTCAACAAGCTCATGAAGCTTTACTGAATTTTCAGCAATATCTAAAAACTTCGAAGGCAAAAAGTAGCCTTGCTCTCCAGAAAAAAGTTGTTTAACAAGTTCAGCTTTTAAACCTACTGCTCGTTCCTCTTCGGCTCTTTTATAGAAAGCACTATCGTGAGCAAAGCTCACCACATGAAACATACCTTTAAATTCAGGGGATTCAGAAAGAGCCTTTAGAGCAGCGACACGCTTACTCTCACAAGCAGCTTCTGAAAAACGTCCATCAGATGGTGCATCAGCACTCTGATTGTTGATGTATAGATACTGTTTTCCTTTAGCCTTTAATTCTCTAAGCATTCCTATAAATAGAGGATCTATTTGGGGAGAGACATTTTCACCAACCACAGGTGCTGCTGTACGAAAAAAGGTGACATCTTTTGCGCCAATTTGAACAGTTGCAAGGTGTGATCTGATGCTGTAGGATACAGGATCCCAAGTTACACCAGGAAAATGTGAGCTCGCAGCCATCTTTCGTCTGATATCTGTAAGCTTTTGCTTTTGAGATTTCCCTTTTAATCCTTGTTTTAGAGTGCTTTCAAGCTTTCCAGCACTTAGTTCTTCAACTGATTGAGGATGATAGTCTCCAAGTAGCTTATCTATAAAATCTACCCCTATCTCAGTTGTCTTGATATCTATTACAAAGGTTGCCAAACAAAGCGCTTGGGTTACCTCTGAGTCAAATCCAACTGTTTCGTTCACAGCTGCCCGAAGTGCTCCCAGAAAATTCCCATAGTGATATGTTCTAACTTCCTCTGAGGTATATTCTCCTCTTGAGATATTCCGAATTGTAGCAAGCGCTGTTTTTAGTCCTAGATGTGAAACATTCTCAACCAGAACTTCAACTGATTGACCACTATGTTTAAAAGAAGATAAAGATTTAAGAGCTACTAAATAGCGATTTTCTCTCGGGGTCCTCCAGTCGAATCGTTCCTTACCTGAAGCTACTTGATCAGCTGATGTTGCTGAAATCAAACGCTGGGCAGCATCATCTACTAAAACTACCTCTGCTGTAGGTTTTTTTAAAGGACCATGCTTTACGGGTTCATCTAGCGTCGTTAAGGGTCTGCTGCATGGCTGCCTAACAATAAACATATTTCGGTCTACATATCGGTCTAATTGAAATGACATTCGCTGCTCTCTTTATTTAATCTTAATAACTTACCTGTACAATATTTTACCATAAAAAGAGATTAAAGTCAATAAATTTGTTTAGCTCTTAAAACTTCAAGTAGTTAATTATAAGACATTTATGAATCCTGTATTTTTAATCAATGAAAGAGGGCCTCATTTTTGGGGCACTCATGAAATTTCTAAAACGACTCAATACGCTGAACTTGAGCAAGATGAAGAGAAAATCTTGTCTCCTGCTGAATTTCAAGACGTATTAAAAGGCCTCAAAGGCAAAAAAGTCTTGGTCTACGTCCATGGCCTTCAAAACACACGAGATGATGTGGTTAAAAGCCATGCCCACCTAAAAGAGAATCTTTTTGCCTTACAGCTCAACTTGCCCTTCTATTCAAAAGTTACGAGCTTAATTAAATACTATCTAGGGTATGGCGCTGAGAACGCATATGCTAATCATCGCCCCTATGATGCTATAATTGGCTATAGCTGGCCTAGTTTCGATCGTGAAGTATATTACTACTCGGCACAGGATCATGCTAAGATTTTAGCGCCCAAATTTGCCCATCAATTAGCGCAAATATCTCATGTGGCCAAAAAAACAGACGTGATGGCACACAGCATGGGCAACCTTCTTCTTTTTGAAGCTCTCTCTAGACACAGTCCAAAAGGTCTAGCAGTTGATAACATTTATTCAGTTGCAGCAGCAGTGCCCCATGACTCTTTAAATCCATCACATAAATATGCTAAGGTTTTAAACTTCTGCAAATCACTTTTTGTTTTTCACTCCAATTGTGATTATGCACTTGGTTGGCCCTATTATTTAGCAGAAAGCTCAACTTTTGCATTAGGTCTTAAAGGCCCTGAATGCCCTCTTCCACATCCTTTAAATTTAAAGGTCATAGATTCTTCAGATGTCATAAAAGGACATTCTGATTACTTTTCATCTAATGACTTTTATCGCTACCTTTTGAAAATTCATAATCAAGAACTAGATAGCGAACAAAACCATTTCAAAATGGTTGCTCAAACTTAATACTCATTAAATGATTTCCAAATATTTTTTTATCCGATAGAATCATAAATTTATTTTATGAAAATATTTGGAGAGTGGGATGAGAACCCTTATAAGTTATCGTTTTTTAGTTTTCGTATTTTTTCTACCGTTTGCCCTTTGTGCTAGCGGTGAGAATCTTGAAGAAGAGCCTGATCACTCAATTGCAGATGAAATGCTCATTAAGCCATCTGTAATAGATATTGGTGCTGATTTACAAGCAGCTGATTCCAAATTTTTAGAGTCTAATGTTAAAGAACCCGAAGCTGAAGGCTCCCAACTAGATTTTTTGGGTAACTTACAAGCTAATTTAGGTTCTATTAGCATGCCAATGGCCACTCAGCAAGCTGATGGCTCTCCGGCAAACACTTGGGTTCCTAAGTTTGTTTGGATCGGTGATGTTAAGCAAAGTGATGACCTGAAATGTTTTGCAGCTTTTTTGATAGGGTCTTTAGCTGATAAAAATAATACCACTGCGCAAGCATCTCCTGGCGTTTTCATGACACCTGTAACAACACCTGCTGCAAGTGCGCCTCAGGTAACACAAACAGTGTCATCAACTGTTCCTAGACGCACTATGACTGCTAGATCATCGCGGTCTGCTCCTCCTCCTCCAATGCCTGCACGTTCTAAATTTTTTACAGAATTTGATGCAGGTCTAAGCTTTTTATATTTTGCAGGAGTAAAAGGTAATTTAATTACGATTCCTGAAAACATTTTCCTACCTCCAACAGGCCAATCAGGCGGCGTGGGTTTTACTCAATCTCAACCTATTAGAGGTAGAATTGAGACTAACCGCACTCCACTCTATACTTTGGACTTCGGTTGGCATTTGATGAATTCGGTTGACTTTGGTTGTACCATTCAAGCTCAGCAAGGTATCGCCATAAGGACAAAACCGTTTCAATTCGCTTATATAGCGGCAGGTGTCCCTACGCTTGTAATAAACAACTTCGAGGCTAATTTAGATTTATATTCAATTGGTGGAAAATTAATGTTTCATTGGAACGAAATGTTAAGGTATTCAGGTTGGACTATGGATTTATTTTTTGGAGGTTCTGTTGCTGGGGCTTGGCAGAGCTGGACAAAAGTACAAGCTGTTCAATCATTTTTTAATAATGCAGTTGGCGTCCTTGATTCCATGCAAAACTCAAATGTATCATTCAGAAATCAGTATTATACCAATTTCTCTTATACAGGAGATGCCGGGTTCCTTTTTAAACCCTCCAATATTTTTTCTAAAACAGCATTTAGAATGGGTTGTAAATTTGTTGGTTGGGGATCTACTAGAGGGCTTGGAGATCAAAAAGATCAAGGCGATATCTTTAATGATGGTTCAACAGCCAATGATCCTACACTTACCAGTTTTAATGGACGCATTAGACCTGGGTATTTTAAACCTATTCGCATTAAAACAATTTATGCATGGGTTCCTTACATCGGAATTGTATTTGACTTTTAGTCAACTTTTTAAAAATTAAATTTTACAATAATTGTAAAATAGATATAAGCCGCTAATGGTTTTGTTTCAGGTCTGGAGGCCTATTATGAAAAGCATTAAGCGGTTTATTTTTTTATTTTCCATACTTTTTCTTTATCAAAATGCATTTGCCAATGAAGCATTTTTAGAGGCCCCAGCAATTGCGGCATACGCAAGTAATAGTAAAAAACATAAATCTCGCTCGGGAAACTATGAAGGAGTCGATTCATGGAAGCCCTACTACACTCTTATTAACAACGTTCAAAATGATACTGATCGTACTTTTGCAACATCCACTGTTGGACTCGGTTTCATATATTTTTCTCATGTCAAAGGTGATACAAGTTTAACTCCAGCTTCTGCTAGAAGTGTCACAGGTGGAACAAACACTAAAAAGGTCGGAGGTTTTAGCTACAATAGAACTCCTATCTATGACATATTTTTCGGCTACCGTATACTAGATTGGTTTAAAGTTGCCTTAGCTTTGCAAAACCAAAACAACATTAGTTTTCAATCTCGCTTTGCTCCCACACTTGTTCCAGCAGGCGCAACGAGAACTGCGACGACTTCACTTCCAGATTCTCAGTTTAGAGCTAATATTGCATTGAATGCTGTTTATGCAAAATTCATGTTTGAACTGCCGTGGATTATGGTTATGAAGAGCTGGATGTATGCCCTCTATTTCAATGCAGGTGTTGGGCCATGCTGGCAAAGCTGGACAGACATCCGTCAATATATTCAATACGTTACTGCAGCAGGCCTAGAAGCCACTTTTGTAAACACCCTACACCAAAAGTATGGAGCTAGTGCTTTGTGGCAACTAGATCTAGGCATACGCGCTAAATCAGCATCATTAGATGCTGTTATATCATTTGTATTAGGCTGTAAGTTCAATAGCTGGGGAAAAATCCCAAATATTGGAGAGTCAACACAACAAGGTTCTTGGGGATTTGCGTTTAGAAAACCATACTCTGCAAGAATGTTATATTCTTTTGCGCCCTACATGGGCGTGCAGTGGAACTTTTAATTAGTTAAACACCTCTATCTTCCTGTAGCTGTGTGTGCTTACATAAAACGGCTACAGCACTGTCAAAAAAAGATAAAAAACTTCTGTCAAAAAATGCACTTCTACTTCTATTATTTTTGCAAAATTACATTCGTTAATGTGGGAACTCCATAAGGATATCCCTCTTTTTTCGTGTGTAGTTTTTGGTGTTTTAAATTCGTTAAAACATTTTGTTTTTTTATAAACTTATCTTTCTCTTTAAGTTCTAGTAATATAATCTCCCATATAATCCATATTAAATCGGATTTATAGTTCTGTTTAACATCTACATCCCTAGAATCTATAA
>JAAZZY010000032.1 GCA_014239035.1 Chlamydiia bacterium | reverse complement strand
TGGATCTAAAATGAACCATGGCATATTCTTCAAAAAAGACCGCTTTGAGTGCGTAGAAAAAGAGTCCTTTCACCTAGAGAGCTCAGATGAGGCTTTTTCTAAGGTCACGCAAGATCCCAAATGGCTGGACAAGCGAAAGGAATTTGTCCACCTAAAGCTAATCGATAAAAAAACAGCTAAAATTATCCATGTCTTTAATGCCCATATGAGCTTCTTTCAGCCCAACTGGAGAGAGATGGAAGCCCACGTTATGCACACTATTGCCAAGGGCATTCTTGAAAAAGATGCCAAAGCTCTTGGTAGTGAGCCAGCAGCCATTTTAATGGGGGACTGGAATTCCTTCGACAATCGGCCAGATATGAGCCTTCCCTTCTTTGATGGAAATAGGTTTTTAAAAATCCTTAAGGGGCAAGATTTTGTCGATGGTAGAACAGAAGCTCTCTTAGGTTATATTGGAGCCACATCAAGTTTTACAAATGATCCTGAAAAAGAAGGTGCGGAGCCCTTTTTGGGCCTAGGAAATCCAGGGATTGTTTTAGATCAGATGTTTGTTTCTAAAAAAGTGACCCCCATTTTAGGGGCAATTAATCCCATTTTGATCGACGGCAAATTTCCATCCGATCATATGCCTGTTGTGCTCGATCTTCTAGTTCAAGATTAGAGTTCAAATTAAAATTATTCATACTACTTAGAATTAGTTAATTATAAAACAAACTATTTGATTATAATTAACTACTTTGATAAGATCGTTAATAACGATTGAGAAATGTTAATTAAAGCCGTTTCTTAGTCTTTGTCTATATAAGTATTTAAAAGTCTGTCTATTATAATTATTTTTTATAAGCCTTTAATAATAAGCATTATAAGTACAACGCAAAGTGTTAATAATAAGTATCTTGTTTATTAGTGTATTAAGTTAGTTAACTATTTGATTAATTAATTAACTATTCGCTAATAGTAAGGTTAGGTAATAAATAATAACAGGAGGCCATTATGTCTCGTAAGAAGAAGACAGACGAATCTCAGGAAGAGGCTCAAAGCCATCTTACCATCATTGAAGCCGTAGAAAACTTATCCAACATCGCAGAAATGGACAGCAATGACCGCATAGGGGTTATTGAAGATCAGGTGATTGTCCATGACCAAGACGATGATAGCGAAGCTCCGCTTGAGGCCATTCATTGGCTAGAAGAGAAGAGCCAGCACCAAACTGAAGAAGTCGTTGCTGACACGTTTAAGACGGTTTTAAAATATGTTAAAGATTTTCATAAAAAAGAGTTTAACCGCTTTTATGAAGATAAGAACCAGAAGGGTCTTAAAAAGATCATGCTTTTGGTCGGAAAAGCCTCTGATAAGTTAAAAAACTATACTCACCTATTTAGTGGGACTCATACTGATGGGATCGAAGAGACTAGAGAATATAAGCAGCTTTCTAATTTCTATAAGGAAAGGATCGCTATTGAAGATGAAGAAAAAGTCTCTTTAATAGATCTTAGCCGTAAAGAAAGGCAGCTCTCGCTTACCAAACACCCTCTTCAAGAAGAAGACGAAGATATCATAAAAGCTAAGCAATTTATCTTTGATATTGAAAAGATAAAAGTCGACGACTCTTATGAGCTCCTTTATCTACAAAGAGATGATGGTTCGCGTTTTTACAATCAAAATTTTTATCGTAATCTAAAGCTTGCTTGTAACTTCGGTGACTATGTAGGTAAGCATTTAGAAAGAGATCCTGTAGATGGACTTAATTGTTGGTTAGACACAAGCCTGCAAAACTCTGCAGAGATGATTTTAAACTTAATAAAACCTCACTTAAAGCCTTTCTATCAAGAGATGACAAGGTATCGTGATATGGAAGTGGTGGCATCAGTCAATATGGCTCTTATGGCCCTGATGATGGCCTCAAACCCAAAAAACCAACTTTCCCTAAGACCCATTAAGTCTTCAGTGGAATACTTTCAAGATTATCAACACTACGTTAGAGAGGCTCTTGAGTCTTTTGAATATCACAAGCTTCAATCTTTTCCGCCTCCTTCATCCAACATCTTTTTGCATAATCTCATCGATGTTATCCATATGCTCTCTTGGGCTCTATTTTTTCAGCATCTGGATATGAAAAGTTTCTCGAGTGTAATTGATGACATTATCGAAGAAGGGAAAGTTAGCGGGAGTAAGGATAAGAGCTCTAAGAGCCTATCTTGTTGGGAGCAGTTTGAAGAAAACTATGTCCACATTAGTCGTTATTTGATGAACTACCCAGTCGGACCTCTTTTTCAAACCCTCTACTCTATGACAGAAGGAGTCAATGATGAGTTTGATACTCTGATGATGAAAAACTTTCCACTAGAGTGGGCAAGTCTAAAAGTTGGGGATAAAGCAACTTCTATGCTGCGCCTTCCTTCTCCTACACACCAAGAACTTGTGTCTAAGGTTAGCTTAGACCATGAATTTATGGGATTTTTAGATGCCCTAAAAGCATCTAAAGAGACTAAAAAACACCTTTTAATTAACCTGCAAGATAGGACGATTTGGAAGGAGCATCCTAGAGCAAAGTTTTTAGAAAATCTGCCGAAGCAGTCAGAATACTATAAAAACATTGATGTGGTCACTCTTTGTAAAGAGTCTGACTTTTATTTTCAAAGAGGGGCATACAAAGAGCTTGGGTCTATTGGCCATTTCTTTAAGCAAATTATTTTGCAGTTGCATTCACCTGAAACAGGGTTTTATTTCCCCGGGTGGATTGATGAGCAAATCTTTAATGGGTTTGTAGAAAAACTCATTTCGCAGATCCATAAATTCTTTTTTGATAGTAAATCTAAGCTAAACCAAATTGAAAGACAGGATTTTATTGAGATTTTTTATCAGTTTTTAACATTAAAACTCATTGAGCTCTGTGGGGCTGACTCCTTTAGCTTTACCTGTAAAGATGGTCTAGATGTAGGCTCAGCTTCAATGTGCAGCTTCTATGCGTTTATGAAGGTCTTGTCTGGAGAAAAGCTCTCAGATGAAGATGCGCAGAAAATGAATGCCATGCTTTTTGCCTTCCCTATGGTTGTTCGTCAGCGTTGTATTAAAGCAGAGCATTTTATTCGTATGGTTAACTGTCAAAAATGTATTGAAAAGGGAATTGCCAAACACTCTAAAGGAAGAGTTAAAGATGCCCTAGATAAACACTTTGGTATGCTCTTTGACACTTCATTTGATGAAATAAGTTTTTCTCAATCAACATTGAGTAGGCTCAATAAGAAAAAGGGTGATTAGCTGTAGTACTCTTTGCCATGGAGAGCCATAAAAGGACTCTTCTTGACAAAGATGAAGAATATAGCTGCTAATATGAAGGTTAGTGGAAATGTTGTAAGGGCAAATTTATAACTTGAAGCGCTGTAGGCGGGGATTCCTCCTACAGAACTTCCATCCCAGTGGATCTGCAAGAGGGATCCCACAATAATTGGAATGGATGCGGCTCCTAAAAAGAGGATGAAGTTTATAAATGCTGATGCAACACCTTTGGCCTTTTGAGGATTATGTTCAATGGCTAAACAGTAGCATAAGTTTTCAGCTGAAGAGCAAAAACCCACTAAGAAAAGAATGGCATATAAGAGAACAATGCTTAGGTTGAGCCTATAAACTAAAACGGACATCAAAATAGCTCCTGCAATAGAGCTGAAAATTAAAATAAGCCTTCGGTGTTTAATGCGATCTGAGATCTTGCCAAGTAGAGGTCCGCCAACAATCCATCCTACGAAAATCATGGAAATAGCAAAACTTGCTTTGTCTTTGCCAAATCCGTATGTAGATTGGAGAAAGGGAACTCCCCAAAGTGCAGCAAAGCCTGTAGTTGTACTATAAATTAAAAAGGTGCCTATTCCAATGAGCCATGATTGAGGATTGGAGGCAACTTCTTTTAAATTTGCCTTAACATCGATTTTTTCACGGCTTTTTTCATCCTGCTGTTCGATGCGACAATCGTCATCACTTCTTAGTACAAAAAACATAACAATAGCAAGCAGGAGTCCTACAGCTCCTAAAAAGAGGATAGGTGCTCTCCAACCGAATTTTATAACTGATAAAGCTAAAGGCCCTTCACCTGCAATCGCTCCAACCATTCCAAATGAATTTCCTATCGCAATCATTGTGGCAATTTTAGTTCTTTCAAACCAATGCGAACATATATAGACCATTCCTAGAAAGCCAAAAGCTGACCCTATGCCCATAAGGATACGTCCTATGACAACAAACCAGTAGTAATCTGTTCCGGCATAAAAACCGCAACCTATCGCGCAAACAAATGCAGCAAAAGAAAGGAGTCTTCTAGCTCCATATTTGTCCATCATCATCCCCACAGGGATCTGCATGAAAGCATAGGCATAAAGGTAGGCAGCAGCTAAAATTCCGATCTGGACCGCTTCGATGTGAAAGGATTGCATCAACTCCGGAACCATGACGGTTGGTGAAACCCTTATAAAGTATTCATAGAGGTAGAAAAATACAGCTAAAGCCCAAAAAACCCATCTTTTTTTGTGTTTTTTCACATCTGTAGCCATAGAAGGAATTTGCCAATAATAATTTTAAATATCTCCTAGTCATATCATAATTTTAATCAAAGTCAATAGAAAATAATCCCTAGTTTTTGTATAATTTCTTTATCTAAATAAAAGTTTATAAAAAAAAGTATGCATAGTTCTGAATCCTACAGCTCACAAGAGAATAGTTATAAGTATGGCTTTGTCACGCCCGTAGAAAAAGAAAGCCTACCCAAGGGGCTAAATGAAAATACTGTCCGTGAAATTTCTAAGAAAAAAAATGAACCCGAGTTTTTGCTTGAGTTTCGCTTAAAAGCATTTGAAAAATGGAAGACCCTAAAAGAGCCTAAATGGTCCAATTTTAACTATACCCCAATTGATTACCAAAATATTACTTATTATTCTGCTCCTAAAAAGAAACCTAAACTAGATAGCTTAGACCAAGTCGATCCAGAGATCTTGAAAACTTTTGAGAAGCTCGGCATTCCATTAGATGAACAAAAAAGACTTTCTAATGTGGCCGTTGACATTGTTTTTGATTCTGTCTCTATAGGCACAACTTTTCATCAAAAACTTAAAGATAGTGGTGTCATATTATGCTCCATTTCTGAGGCTGTAGAAAAATATCCTGATCTGATTGAGAAATATCTAGGTAGCGTCGTTCCTATTGGAGACAACTATTTTGCCTGTTTAAATTCCGCTGTTTTTACAGATGGTTCTTTTGTCTATGTTCCTAAAGGAGTGCGATCTCCTGTAGAACTTTCAACTTACTTTCGCATTAACGACAAAGAGTCAGGGCAATTTGAGCGCACGCTCATCATTGCAGAAGATGACTCATATGTTAGCTATCTAGAAGGGTGCACAGCACCAGCCTATGATACAAATCAGCTGCATGCAGCAGTTGTAGAGCTGGTGGCTCATAAAAGAGCAGAAATTAAATATTCTACAGTGCAAAACTGGTATGCAGGCGACCCTAAAACAGGCAAGGGTGGTATTTATAACTTTGTGACTAAAAGAGGTCTGTGTAAAGGGGAGCGCTCAAAAATCTCTTGGACGCAAGTGGAAGCTGGGGCTGCTATCACTTGGAAGTATCCTAGCTGTATCTTGAAAGGTGACTATTCTGTTGGGGAGTTTTACTCTGTTGCCCTTACCAATGGCTATATGCAAGCAGATACCGGAACAAAGATGATACATGTGGGTCAAAACACCTCATCAACAATTATCTCTAAAGGAATATCAGCAGATCAATCACACAATAGTTATCGAGGCCTCGTGCGCATGATGGGCAAGGCTAAAAATGCAAGGAATTACACGCAGTGTGACTCTATGCTTGTTGGAAATAAATGTTCTGCTAATACCTTCCCATATATCGAAACCAAAAACCAAACAGCAACTGTTGAGCATGAAGCATCCACCTCCAAAATGAATGAAGAGCAGCTGTTTTATTTACAATCTCGAGGGCTCTCTAGAGAAGATGCTATACAGATGGTGGTCAATGGTTTTTGTAGTGATGTGATAAAAGAATTGCCACTTGAGTTTGCTCAAGAGGCGCAAAAGTTATTAACGTTAAAGTTGGAAAATTCAGTAGGATAAATATGTTAAAAATAGAGAATTTGCATGTCCAAATTGATAAGAAACCCATTTTATGTGGCCTTTCTTTGGAGATTAAGCGTGGAGAAATTCATGCCTTAATGGGACCCAATGGTGCGGGGAAATCTACACTTGCAAAAGTAATTGCTGCCCATCCCGATTACGAGGTTACATCAGGTAGCATCTTCTTTGAAGGCAAAGATATTTTAGAGCTTGAGCCAGAAGAGCGCGCACATATTGGACTCTTTTTATCTTTTCAATATCCAGTTGAAATTCCAGGTGTTAGTAATAGAGACTTTTTGCTGCAAAGTTTAAATGCTCAGAAAAAAGCAAAAGGTCAAAAAAATTTAACATCGAAAGAATTTGATGAGTTTGCCAAAGAGCATCTAGAGAAACTTAAAATTAACAGCGAGTTTTTATCTCGAAACGTAAATGAAGGTTTTTCAGGTGGCGAGAAAAAAAGAAATGAAATTTTGCAGATGAATATTTTAAATCCAATGCTTGCCATCCTAGATGAAACAGACTCTGGTCTTGATATAGACTCGATGAAAATTGTTGCACAAGGTATCAACAAACATTTTGCACCTGATAAGGCTATCTTACTCATTACTCACTATCAGCGCCTTTTAGATTATGTGAAACCTCATTATGTACATGTTATCATTGATGGGAAAATCGCTCACTCTGGTGGACCAGAGCTTGCTCATAAACTCGAAGAAAAAGGTTATGACTGGCTTGTGGAGAGCTCTTGCATATGACAATTACCCCTTTTTTAGAATCTCTAAGAAGTCTCATTACATTTGATGATGAGTTGCACAGTTTTCGCAGAAGCGCTTGGGAGCGTTTTGAGGAAATAGGGCTTCCTCTCTCTAAAGATGAAGCTTTTCAATACATCAACCTAAGAGAGCTTTTAAATAGACCTTATCAAAGGGCAAGCCTTGAGAGTGTAAACCAAAAACTTATTGAAAAAGCTGTAGAGCCCTACCAGGGCGAGCCCTACATAGTTTTATATAACGGACATTTTACACCTCGCCACTCCAATTTTGAAGGTTTGAGTGATCGCATAATCATAAAGCCATTAACGGAGGCTTTTTATTCTTACGGCGTCTTTTTGAAAAACCTTTTCCAAAAATGGATTCAAAATGAAAAAAATCCATTTGTCTTGCTCTCTATTGCCCTGCATACTCAAGGACTCTTTATCTATGTGCCCTCAGGTCATATAGAGCCTCTGCCTATTCGGATCATAGAGATCAATGATGCCAATAAAGAAGATATTGCCGCTCCCTTAGTTGTCACATCTTGTGGGAAAAATAGTCAGCTTAATTTTATCACTCTCTCTGAAGGAAAAACCCTAACTAAACAGGTGTCTTTCTCTAGCTTTTTCTTTAACTTAGAAGAGCGCGCACAGCTTTGCCACACCCACTTAGTACATTCTCAAAACAAAATTCGTTTAGAATCAGTGCGCTCTCATTTGAAAAAAGAGGCTCACTTTAAAAGCTCTTCTTTTGTCTGCGGAGTGCCCAAGAGCAGACTAGACTATGAGATTTTGCTTTTGGATAAGAGAGCTCAAGCAGAAGTTTGTTCTCTAGCAGCTCTTAGAGAAAAAGAGCAAACTCATATGCATATTCTAATTGAGCATAAAGCAGAGGAGTGCCTCTCACGTCAGCTTGTAAAAACTCTTTTAGATGATCAGAGCATAGCAAGTTTTGAAGGAAAAATTTTAGTGGACTCGATTGCACAGCAGACCAATGCTTATCAGCTCAACCAAACTTGTCTATTGTCTGATGAAGCAAGCTCATATAGCAAACCGAATCTAGAAATCTTCGCAGATGATGTTAAGGCCTCACATGGCTCTACGACAGGACAAATTGACAAAGATCAGCTTTTTTACCTGCGCTCTAGAGGGCTAGAAGAAAAGCTTGCTAAGAAGCTTCTTTTAAAGGCTTTTTGCAAAGAAGCAATAGATGAAATATCACATAGTGCTATGAAAGAAAAAATATTAAAGAACCTATCTAACTACTTTGAGCATTCATGAAGACCTGTAATATTGTAGAAAAACGCCTCGATTTTCCTATGTTAGATCAAAAGATGCACGCCGCGCCTTTGGTCTATCTAGATAATGGAGCTACAACATTTAAACCAAAATGTGTCATTGATGCCATTGTCGAGTTCTATTCATCTTCCTATGGTACGGTGCACCGCGCTATCTATGATCTTGCAGAGCACTCCAATGCTAAATATTATGCTGCAAGAATTGCGATCAAAGATTTTATTAAAGCCAGTTCTGAAAAGGAAATTATCTTCACATCAGGAACAACAGATAGCATCAACAAGCTAGCTCAATCTTTTGGGGAAGCTTATATTAAAGAAGGTGATGAAATTCTCGTTAGTGAGATTGAGCACCACTCAAATTTAGTTCCGTGGCAGATGCTAGCAAAAAAATTGGGCGCTAAACTAAAATTTATTCCTGTAAACGATAGAGGTGAGCTTGACCTTTTGGAGCTAGAGAAGCTCCTTTGTGAAAATACAAAGCTTATCTCAATTGCTCATATTTCAAATGTTACAGGCATATGTCATCCCGTAAAAGAAATAGTTAGATGCATTCGCAAGCAATCATCAGCAAAAGTTCTCATAGATGGTGCGCAAGCTATCTCTCATATGCCTATTGATGTCTGTGATCTAGATGTAGATTTCTATGTTTTTTCTGGGCACAAAATGTATGGACCTACAGGGATTGGCATTTTGTATGGCAAAGAAGAGCTTTTAGCAAAAATGCCTCCAACTTTTGGGGGAGGGGATATGATCAAAGAAGTCTCTTTAAAAGAAGCCTCCTATAATGATCTGCCGTATAAATTTGAAGCAGGCACACCCAACATTTCTGCAGTAATCGGCTTAAAAGCAGCAATTGACTATATTTTAGATCTCAGCTTTGAAAATATTCAAGCGCATGAAAAAGAACTTTGTGCATATGCCTTAGATAAACTCAAAGAAATTAAAGATGTGCAAATTATTGGAGAGTCTACTCAAAGTAGGTCTCTTATTAGTTTCACTGTGAAAAACATTCATTCGTTAGATATAGCCACTCTTTTAAATTTTAAAGGAATTGCCCTTCGCTCAGGTCATCTTTGTGCACAACCTGCCCTGAAAAGATTTGGGGTATCTGCAATGCTCAGAATCTCCTTTGCCCTCTACAACAGTTTTGATGAAGTTGATCGTTTTATTGAGTGTCTCAAAAAGATTATCTCGAAACTAGGTTAGTATCAAAAAAATCCTTCAGATTGATTTATATTAGGTTATTTCTAATCATGCTATGCCATGAAAGTAATCACCTCAACATTCCATTTTTATTATGGGAAAGCTCAAGTTTACAGATATTCTAAAACAAGACTAGATGAAAAGATTTGCTCTGCGAGTAAAAATGCTCTTAATCGCAAGCAGCTATTACTAGAAGACCTTAGGCTCTCTTCTCTTCGTTTTAGGGCCTTGGTGTTTAAGCAATTTTTAAAAAATAGTAAGTGTTTGAGCAAGCTTCAAAAAAGGCTATTAGCTCTTCTTTTTTTGTTGGAAGCTTTGCTTTTAAGTCTCCCTATAGAAGATATTCTTGGAATCCTTATGGAGATTGATCAGGAAAATGATGACGACACGTTTACAAAAGAGAATCTAACAGTCTTCTTCGTTGAAAGGCTCATCTAAGTGCATTTGAGCTAGGCTAATGCGCACTAAGTTTCCTCTCAGACTAGGGAAGGTGTATATTTGACTTCTTGCAAGATTAGTAAGTGCTGACAGGTCTTGATTTGAGGCAGAGCGTTGGATGTCAGAGTTATAGATGCTAATAGTTAAATCTTTTAATTGTTTATCAACTCTTGCAAAGATAAAGAAGGGAACTGATGAGCGTCCAGTAAACGAATCTTTACCTAATGTTTTTTGTAATTTCCTAACCTTTTCATGCATATATTTAGTATCGGATGCGCAGACACTTTTCCATGATCCATTTGCCTGAAGGCCAGAAACTACTTCGCAAAGTCTAAAGCCCACTTCAAAGGCTTGTCCTTTGTCTTCTGAGAGTCGATAAATAGTTTTAGGAGTAGCATAGAAAGCGTCATTTAGTGAATCTAAAATTCCTGACTTATAAGGCATTTCATGCAATTTGCAAAGTTTCCCTATTCCCCCGAGCGTTTGTATGATGAACTGGCTAACTTTTGGGGATATACCATGCACTGTTACTTGCCCCAGAATTTTTAATTCGCATGAATTATTAAACTCCATTTTTCGATCACCCAAAAATGAGATGGGCTTCTTAAAGCCATTAAAGGTAATGGGACTTCTAGAGTGTTCGAGGAATTTATTTAGATTAGTTTTTTCAGCATCTAGATTAAAATGAGTTGGAGGAATAGAAGCATCAAAGAGAGTTTTTTCCCAGCTAAAATCCTTTTTCATTGCTAGAGTCAAAACTGTCTTATCACACGTATTTGTTTGGTCAACTTGAATGCAGGATTTAAAAGCTAGATAGGGCAGGCCATGTGATTCTCCTCGCATAATAGATGTGCCTGCAGGACTTAGAAGGTCAGAGCCTTTTTGAATTGGAGGGAGTTGACAAAAAGCATGGAGAGAGCCAGACACCTGATTGATAAGTTTAACAAAAGTTGAAAGATGGGTAGACGCATCTGGACCAGAGGACTTAGATAAAGCTAGTTGATTTGCAAAGCTATAGAAGGCTCCCTCACAAGCTAGCGGGTTTGCTGATGAAAAAGAATAGTCTTGTGATGATAGTTCAAATTGAGTCATAAAATGTCTCCAAACAACTTAGTTTAAAGGATATTTTAAATAATTTACTAATTAAAGTGCTAGACCTAACCTATTTAAAATATTTTATTTACTCGTCTTGTAGATAAATTCTTGACCCTCTATAGAAGAGGAAGGAGGCAATTGCTATGGAGCAAAAAGGTAAAACAGTTCAAGAGACGAGTATTGAAGGGCACCATTATGAAATCTACCCTCAAGACCTCAATTCCAACAATACTGTATTTGGGGGTCGTATCATGGAAATAGCAGATATGCTCGCTGCTGCCTGTGCTAAAAAGCATTCAGGGAAAACCTGTGCTACTCTGCTTGTGGACTCTATGCGCTTTTTATCTCCTGCTCAGAGAGGGGAAATTCTCATTTTTTATGCAGCGATCAATAGGGCCTGGGGAAGCTCTATGGAAGTCGGCATCAAAGTCGTTACTGCTCAAACACCCGATAGTGATTCAAGAAAGGTTTTGTCAGCTTTTTTCACTCTGGTATCTCTTGATCAGTTCAATAAGCCTACCAAAACAGTGCCAATCATTACAGAGACCCAAGAAGAGAAAAGACGCTTTGAAGAGGCGCAAGTTAGGCGTGAAGCCCGTATTGAGATGGCTCAACTAAAAGAAGAGCGACGACAGCAAAATGAGAACCTGTAGCTAGGCTCTATTATTTTCTTATTGAACTATTATCTTTAAATTGAATACATTTCTTTTGTTTAACGAGAAAGACAATAGATGCACTGGCAAGATGAACCCTATAAAATACAAGTTAAGGCCGGAGATAAAAAGGCTTTTTGCAAATGTGGAAAAACGCAGAAGCCGCCGTACTGCGATGGCTCGCATGTAGGGACATCTGTTGAACCTTATCGAGAAACCTTTGATAAAGATAGAACTGTCTCCATCTGTGGATGTGGAAATTCTAAAATGATGCCTTACTGCGATGGATCTCATCGCTGCTTTTTAACTAATAACGAATAAATCTTTTTGTTGGATAACAAAAGAATAAGAGAAAGGGTAGCCACATAGCAATTTGTGGGTAGATGAGCTTATTCTCACTTAAAATGTAGCATGCATCCATGGATGTGAAAAAGGTAAGCAGCCCAATGATGGCGCCCATGTAGATAATGAAGGTCGGGACATTTCGAGAAAAGCTGGTGCAAATAGGTGCTAGAGCAATCAGAATGAAGATGGGTAGAAGGGGCACAACGAGTTTATAGTTGAACAGTGTTAGAAGCTCTGCAGAGTCTACGTTTAAAAGCATAGAGGGGTTGTGAAGGTAGCGTAGTAGGGATGTAATGGAGTATGTGCGCACTGAAAAAATAGATTTTAAAAGAGGATCGAATCTCATTTGCATATCATGAAAAGGTTTGATATCTAATCTATTTTTCAGCGCTATTTCATTCGAAGCATCTTTTTGAAATTCAAGGGTATAATGTCCGATGGGCGGCGAGCTATAAGGATATAACTTGTTCATGTAATAAAACTCATTTGCCGACTTGAGCCAATAGACTTTTTCCAAATACTTATCTTCAAAATTGTACTTACTAAAGATAAGTTTACTTCCGTCATCTAAGACAAATGATTTAACGTTAGAATTTTTATTTCCTTTTTTCATTATTTTGATCTGTTGGATCTTCTTTTGAGCAAGCGGCTCTAAAAACTCAAAGTTCAGATAGAGCAGTGTTGATAAGATGGCAGCAAAAATAAAAAGAGGACGCAAGAGATTTTTAAAAGAGCGCCCAGCCATAAGCATTGAGACGAGTTCATTATGGGCATTCATAGATGTGAGCACTTTGATTAAAGTGACCATAAAAGCAAAAGGAATCAAGAGTTCTGTTTTTTGCGATAAGATGCAGACATAATAATACAGAACACTCAGTGTGGGCAGGTTGTTGTAATAGTCAATGCGACTAGAGTAGTCAATAAGTGAGTATATGAAATATAGGCTCAAAATAAAAAAGGCAAAAACCTTTAAAGTCTCTTTGAGCAAATGTTTGGTCCAAATAGAGATCATTCAATGCCCCTCATCGTTCTAGAAAGATTCCATGTAGATAAAGCAACTGAAATAACATGGGGTAAGAGGTAGATAAGAGCTGCTAGAGCAAAATGGGTATGGAAAATTTTTCCTATAAAAAAGCACAGAAGACCAAAAATAGTTAAAGTGCTAATGATAACAAGATTTTTCTTTTTGCGGTTGCGGCCAATTTCAATTGAGAAGCTAATGCCGATAAAAGTAAAAGTAAAAACAGCAAGGCCTATGGAGATGCGCCTCACAATCTCTGAATGGAGATCTGAGATGCTATTTTCCGCTTTTTTTTGCTCTACTTTATCATTTGCCAAGAAGGCTCTTTTAAAGTGTTCTTTTTTACCCTCTAGAGCAATAAAAATAAAAGGCATCGAAAGGTGATGAGGCTGGAGATGAAGGTGGGTTGTATGCATTATCTTGGTCAAATCGGATGATGATGTCGCTACATTAGATTCATTTTCGATAACTAAATGATCGTATGAAGCAGAGTCATTAGCGCCCATCATTGTTATAATATTAAGGGATGGGGCATAAAGCTCATCTTTTCTTACATCAAGTCTATCCATCGATATTAAGTTAAGGTGATTACCTCCTTTATCAGGGGTAATGATAAAAAGGTTTTTAGCAGACTTGCCTCTCTCTTCAATGCTCATATCTACAAAGATATCTTTTTTCCTCAGCTTGTTCTTGTGTTCCAACATTAAAAGAGGGTTCGTTGTAATAAGCTCATTAATTGTTTTTCTCGAATAGATTTGGCTGTAGCTTGTCAGCTCAGAAACAATGAAGAAGTTAAGAAGAGAAAAGAGTAAGGAAATAGCTAATATGGGAAACATCACAGAAAATAGGCTGTAGCCAGCACATCGCAGGGCCGTGAGTTCATGCGAGCGAGAGAGCTTTTGGAAAAGAATAATAGCCGATAAAAGAGCCGCAATGGGCAGTGCAATAGGTAAAATATAGGGAATGATATTCAAAATGAAGACAAAAACGTATTTGGGGTTTGGGCTTAGAGCAATAAATCTTGCGATCTCTTTGAGACGCGTGACCAACAAAATGAGTATAAAAGATATAGTTGTGAGTAAAAAAACTTTGAAAAACTGCTTATATATGTATCTCCAAAGGATAGGCATAACGCTTTTTGCAACTTATGTGTAGAATTTTGCTCAATATATCGCAAATGTGAGTAAAAGTCTTGTCATTAGCTAAATATTTAATTTATAATGGCTTTTAGAATTAATGACCTACAAGAGATAGATGCATTCTTTAAAAAAGAGACTAGAAGTTTTTTTGACAGATCACTTTAAGGCGGGAGCTCCTTTGCTTGTAGCCTTTTCAGGTGGCCCAGATTCTTTAGCTTTAACCTCACTTTTACTTGAGCTCAAAGATAAGTACTCCTTAGAGATCGAACTTGCACATGTTGATCATGGCTACAGAAAGGAGAGCTCTGATGAGGCCTTGGGTTTGCAAAAGTGGTCTCTAGAAAAAAAAATACCTTTTCATCTCATGAAGATAGAAGAAGTCCCCACAAAAAATGTTGAAGACACCTTTAGAAAAAAACGGTATGACTTTTTTGAGGAGCTCTTTAAAAAAAGAAGCTACGCTGCTCTTCTACTTGCTCATCATAGAGATGATTTAGAAGAAACTGTTTTAAAAAGAATGTTAGAAGGAGCCTTCATTTCGAACCTCTGCCCCATTAAGAGCATTTCATTTCGAAATGGCATTCAAATTTGGCGACCTCTCTTGCAGTCATCAAAAGCTGAGATCCTGCAGTATATCAAAAAGCACAATCTCGTACCTATTATTGATAAGAGTAACTTTGATGGAAGTAACCTGCGTTCAAAGATGCGCATGAAAATTATTCCTCTTTTGGAAAAAGAGCTCGGTAAAAATATTCGCACAAGCCTCTTCAACTTAGCGCAATATTCTGATCAGCTCTCTAGCTATCTACAAGCAAAGACCCAAAATCTGGCTTGCCAAACAAATAAAACACAAGACTTGAGCATTGACTTCTCAAACTTGAATTTGCATCCTTTGGAGATGCATTACTTTTTAAAGCAGACACTTAAAGATCAAAACATCTCTCTGAGTAGAAAAGAGCTCTCTACTGCTATTTACCTTATTCAAAATAAAAGCGTGGGCAAAACCATCATCAAAAAAAATGTAAACCTTTACTTTGATGGTCAAAAGCTTTTTATAAAAAGTAAGATCTAGTTTTCAGAATTTTACTATAAATTTCTTTGATTTTGAAAAAGGATTGAAATCCTTTCATTGCTTTGACATAATGAGATAAGTTAACACCTAAATGAAACCTAAAGCGCATACGACTAGAATTTTATATGCTGCGCAGAGTTTTTTATTTTTTTCTTATAAAGAAAAATAGACAATTCTTGACTAATAATGACAAGTTCGAGATAGCTAAATTTTAAGAAGGCTTCACTACCCACTAAGAGAGTTATGGCAGACGATAATAAAAATAATAATACTCCTCCCAAAAGATCATTCCCAGGCAGTTTCTTTTTATTCATTTTAGCTGCCATCTTTATAGTGTTTGTTATCCAAAACTTTACGAATCAAAAAACGGCTAAAGTTTCTTTTAGTCACCAGGTAGAGCACCTAGTCAACCTTAACCTGATACATCCAGAAGAGAATAGAAAAACATCGCTCAACGATAATCTTGTTACCTTCAGCGGTAAATTCAGGTCAACAGAGACTCCAGAAGGCAAGGCCCGCTACCGTTTTCTAGAGCATCTTAATAAGAATCATGAACTTGTAAACGAGCAAAATCGAATTGGTGGAGAGCTTGAAATCCAAGAGCAGCGTGTAAGAGATGCTGCTGACTGGTACCTCAAAATCTCTGGAATTGCCGTCCCATCAAGTGGTTATGTCGTTGTGGGGGGGATCTTTGATACTCCTGAGCGTGTTAACCGCATTGTGATTCAAAAGCTTTCAGATCGTGATGTCACAAGCATTAAAGATCTAGAAGCCAAACAAGCTCAGCTAGACACTACCAATGGCGATCAGGTTGCTGTATATGGTTCAGAGCTAGCTACTTTAATTCAGAATTTTAGATCTCCGATCTTGGGGATTGGTAGTGATAGTATCAAGCAGCAGCTTAAAAATATGAATGAACAGGTGCTTACAGCACAAGCATCTACACCCGCAGAGCAGCTTTCGATCTACCAGAA
>JAAZZY010000031.1 GCA_014239035.1 Chlamydiia bacterium | reverse complement strand
TGCGACTAAAAAGGCATATGATCATGCACTTGAAAGGCTTGATCTTCTCTAAAAAGCTTTGACCCGTTTATAAAAAATCCAACAATTTTACTAATTCCTTTATTTAATCTCAATTTAATCTTCACATCAATTTCGAATAATTGCTAACATCCTGTCGATTGTTATTCAAATTGAGAAATATTATGAAGCGCATCAAAACTTTTCCTTTTTCCTCATGGCCATCTTCAACCACAACAGATGAAGCTAAAGACTGCATGCAGTCTTTAGAGAATGGAATGCTTCTTAGTTTTCCTAGTTTAAACTTTCAGATTACTCCCGAAGAGCAAGCCCTTTTTTCTTCTAACTTAGTTAAATCAAATCGCAAAAATATCAGCTTTGATCTTACTACAGATAAAATGAAAGGCTGTGAAGCAAGTCAAGACATAGAGCCAATTATTCATAAGATGATACAGCGCTTTGCTGGTTTATCAGTTGAATTTGTAGAAAATATTCTCCCTCACTACAAAGAGCACCTCATTACAGGAAGGACAAGCTTTCGCCCGGTTGAAATAAAAGGAAGGGAAAACCCATCTTACAAAAAAAATGATACTCTTCTTCACCTTGATTCTTTTCCTTCTAGACCTACAAAAGGAAAGCGCCTCTTAAGGTTTTTTGCAAATGTCAACCCTTTTGAAATTCCGCGTATATGGAAGCTCGGGGAACCCAGTAAGCAAGTCATGAAAAAGTTCTTGCCCAAGGTCAAAAGCCCCATCTTAGGATCTCGCAGCCTCATGAACCGATTTGGCATCACTAAATCTTATCGCATACTGTACGACCACTACATGCTCCATATTCACGATAAGATGAAACAAGATACGGATTATCAAAAAAATGCAGCTCAAGAAATTGTAGAGTTTGCTCCACATACATGTTGGATGGCTTTTACCGATCAAGTCTCTCATGCAGTGTTATCTGGGCAATATGTTTTTGAGCAAAGTTTTTACCTTCCCATAGATGCTCAAGAAAGTCCTGAGAAGTCCCCTTTAGTTTATATGGAGAAGCTACTTCAAAAAAATTTAAGGACCTAGCCTATGAAAATACTTCTTACAGGAGCTAATGGCTATATTGGAGCAACTCTTTTACAGAGGCTCATCAAGGAAGGTCACTATATTTATGCTCTGGTTAGAAACAGAAAGCGTTTTAATCCACCCCGCCACTTAAAAAGCCGCATTACAGTCATAGAAGGGGATATTTTAGATCCTCAATCTTTTAAAGATTTCCCCACAGATTTTGAAGCAACTTATTATCTCATACACTCCATGTCGCATGATTCTATTAACTTTGATGTCAAAGATCGCCTTGCAGCAGAGAACTTTTTAAACCTTATTAAAGACTCATCATGCAGACAAATCATCTACTTAAGTGGGATTGTTAATGACGAAAGATTGTCTAAGCACCTCTATTCAAGATATGAAATTGAAAAGATCTTGAAAAAAGGACCTATTGCTCTTACCTGCCTGCGAGCAGCTATTATCATAGGAGCGGGTAGTTCTTCTTTTGAGATCATACGATCTCTTGTTGAAAAGTTGCCCATTATGATTACACCCAAGTGGCTCAATAGCAAATGTCAGCCTATATCTATCTTTGATGTTATTGATTACCTTACTAAGGTCTTAGAACATCCAGAATGCTTAGGTCGCTCTTTTGACATAGGAGGACCCGATAGATTAAGCTACAAAGAGATACTGCTAAAATTTGCACAAATTAGAAAACTGAAGCGCTATACAGTATCTGTTCCTATTCTCACGCCCAAGCTTTCAGCTAGGTGGCTATTTCTTATCACACCCACTACCTTCAAACTTGCAAGTGCACTTGTCGATAGCCTAAGAAACGATGTCATATGTATTAACCAGTCCATAGAAAAAATTATCCCACTAAAATGTTTATCTTTCGAAGACTCTGTTCGACAAGCCTTCCGAATCATTAACGACTGCGAAGTCATTGCAAGCTGGCAAGATTCATGGTCTGGAAGCAATATGCCCTCTAACTATAACCAATATGTACAAGTCCCTACTCATGGATGTTTATTCTGGGCTGAAAAGCAGAAGATCGACAAACAGTGTGACTGCCAGAAGTTTATGGAGAGGGTCTATCTCCTGGGTGGAAAAAATGGATATTTTGCTAACTGGGCTTGGAAACTGCGCGGCTTTATGGATCGCATGCTTGGGGGTGTTGGACTACGTAGAGGAAAAGTAGCCAGGAAAAAACCACGCCCTGGAGATTCTCTTGATTTTTGGCGTGTACTACTCGTTGATGATGAAAATAGGCGTTTCTTACTCTTTGGTGAAATGAAAGTTCCTGGAGAGGTGTGGCTTGAATTTTCCATCAATGAGCTAGCTGACTACAATGAACTTGTTGTTAAAGCAACTTTTAGACCCAAAGGTGTCTTAGGACGGCTCTACTGGTATACATTTTGGCCGATCCACCATGTGATTTTCAAAGGCCTGGGAAGGCGTATCCTCAAAGACTCTCAATTGTCTATGGAACCGGGTTATATTTTTTGAGTTTCCCATCAACCTTAACCTCTCTATAAACCCACAGATCGTGATTACAGCGCATCAAGCGATCACAACCAAGAATCCAGCCTTTAACTAACCCATACTTCTCTATGGCTTGTTTAGTGTACTGTGAGCAGCTAGGATGGTAGGAGCAAGTTAATATCTTCATAGGAGAGATCGTCTCTTTATACCAGTCAATTGCTAAGACGCCGATCTTTACAGAAGGTTTTTCTTTTATATCATCGCAGCCATAGCAGTGGCATGAGGCAATGAAAGCTAAAAATATTATGAGTTTAAAATTCATATCTCAACTTATTTTTTGGTGCAATATCATCTTGAAAGAGAATCTTCTCAGCATAGTTTGCAAAAAGTGTTTCATTTAAAAGAGTTGTGGCCTCTTTTGCTCCTACAATACCTCCTGCATACCAACCAATCTCAAAGATTGCGGTGAGCGCTCCCAAAGTATAGTAGTGGCTTAAAAAGAGCTGCACACTCCCCCATATTAACAAGCCATTGAGCATAAAAGCACAAAGAGCTGCTTTTTTTTGTCCTAGATAGAAATAACCCATACCCGGAAGAAACACATTGAGCCAGCGCGCAACAGTATGTGATTTTTGTCTTCCTATCAAATTATGAGTGAGTTTCATAATCCATTCACTTTGGCCCAACTTTGTAGATACTTCTTCTACTGTTTTGAAATCTTTTCTCAAAATAGCTCCAGTAAGTGCTGCACTTAAAGCTTCCTTTTTTGAAAGATCTGAAATACGTTCTAAGATGATATCTGCTTTTTTAGACTGCTTTAGTGCTTCATACGAGTGATGAAGGATAATCATTAAATCATGGTATGCTGGAAATTGCTGATCTATGTAGAGCAGAGAATGCGTTTCAAAAAATTTGATCGCATTTGAATATTGCTGATCTAAGTAATAAGAGAGCACTGTTGCATATTCAATTTCTTTAGAGCGAAGAGAAGACTTAGGGCACAAGATAAGGGCGCGCTTAAAGCAGTTGATAGCGGTTTGATAGTCTTTTTGCGAAGCAAATGCCAGAGCTATTGTATATTCTTTAGTCCAGTCTTGAGTAAGCTCTTGCTCATTTATCTCTGAAAAACAAAATTGAGATGGAGTAGATAACTCAGAGGTGCTTGCACAAAGATTAGATAAACATAAGCTTGCCCAAAGCAGCAAGGCTAAATAGAGGGAACGCATTTATTTCATTCCATAGAGCTTGGCAGCATTTTCGATAAAAGAGGACTGCTTACTCTTGCTACGATAGAATTCGTCTTCTCTATCGGTAACTTCATCGAGCTCTTCGATAGTGTCAATGATTTGAGGACGCATAAACATAATGAGATTATCTTTTTGCATGGTGTTTGCCATAGTCCCCAATAAATCACCTACAACCGGAAGTCCACCAAGACAGGGTAGTGCTGATTTAGAACGAGTTTTTACATCCTCGATCATTCCACTGATCATCAAAAAGTGTTTATTTGGGATCTGCACACGTGTAGTAATTGAAGAGTCTGATGTTACCGGCACAATGGCGAAATTGTCAGAGCCACCACCGCTACCACTAGTTGCATTATCAACAAAATCACTTGTTTTCTGCTCGATCTCTAAGGTTATCATATCTCCATTACCTAAGTATGGAGTCACAGTTAATGACATACCCAGCTGGCGATATTCAATACTTGCTGTCACAAAGTTACCCGAGGATGCACCACTTGCTTGCAGAATAGAATTAGTTTGGAATGGACGAGTAGATCCGACATAAAAAGTTGCGGGGACTGTATCTTGCGTCACAAGCTTTGGATTTGTAATCACTTCGGTTTCATTATCTTGTTGAAGAGCGTTAACAAGCGCTGCTAAATCAAAAAATAAGTTATTTCCAGCAAACATCACATTTCCTATAACCCCTGAAGTAAATCCTAGTTGATTAGGAGTTCTTGGCACTGGAATATTTGCACCATTTACTCTATCTAACCCTTCTGTAAATAAAAGAGGCTTAGCTGCATTTCCTGCTGCTGTTGAGTTGGGAGAAGTAAAGAGTGAGCCCACAGCCGTTACGCGGTTGTTAGCACGAGCACGATATCCATACTCAACACCAAGATTTAAAGAGTTGTTAATCGATGTTCGGATAGCTAAAACTTCTATAAATACCTGCCGAAGTGGAGCATCTAACATCTCAAGCAAGTCTTTAATCTTACGCAGTGATTTTGGATCTCCAACAAAAAGAAGAGAGTTTGTCGATTGAATCCACTGCGCAGAATTTATTGTAGCAACAAGCTGTGCATCAAATGTTCCTGTCCCTAATAAATCTGCTCCAAGCTCCTGCAATGTTTCTTGGATTTGAACTCCCTTGTGATGTTGAAGCTTATAAATTAAGAATCGAGCGTTTGCGACAAAACCCTCTTGCTGATACTCATCAAAATGTCCCCCTTTATCTAAGCTTGCTAAAACCTCCATAGTCTTTTGTACAAGATATGGTGTTGAAACAATATAGACGTTATTAGAAGAGCTTTGCGGTACAATAACTAGCTGATTTTGATCCGCAATCGGCTGCAAAATCTTAAGGGCCAAAGATACGATGTTATCAATATCCGATTGATCTACTTGAAAAATTCCAATCTCATAAGTTGCATCTGGATTATCCAAACTCCTCAGTAGGTCTGCAATCTTATGCACATTTGTGCTTATATCTGTGACTACAAGGTGGTGAGTGTCATCAGATGCTTCAACTAAGGCATCAGATGACACCATAGAGCTGATAATCGATGCTACTTTAGAAGCATTGATATTTTTGAGCTGAAACACACGAGTTATCAATGTTTCGTTTGATGAACAAACATTATTGAGCTCTTGAGAGACAACATTTGCAATGCCTCTAACATTGCTATCTTTGCTGATGATCACATTGTTGCCCTGCTCTGTTAAAGAGAGCCCATTCACTCTAAGCATTTGCATTAAAGCAGAACGTACGTCTTTTAAGTCTGTGGCAGAATCCGCAACAACAGTCACATTAAAGTCTATGTCATCTTCGCTATAGACGAAATTGGTGTTGGTTAGTTTACTTAAAAAGGTTAAGTACTCTGTAAATGGAACGTCATCAAAAGAAATTTTATAACCTGCATCGGCCATGCTAACATTCTCTGGACATACCACTATATCACCATCTACAGGAGGTAGTATTGTGGCTTTTGAAGCAGACTGCTCTTTTTTAACGCTCGCCTCTTCTGACTGCACAATCTGGCTCTCCTGATAATACGAAGGACCTTTTGCGCTCACATCGTCTAAATTTTCTTCAACACTATCAGCTGAGAGGAGAACAAGTGATTCTTGCTCTATATCTTTTTGGTTTCCTTGAACTTCATATCCTAGATCTATTGTAGGAAGATCTTGATGGTGCAAGTCTACTTGCTCGGCAGAAAACACTAGATGAGAAGATACTAAAAAAGCACCCGTAAATATTAGAAATCTAGTTCTATTCAATCCTTTCATAATCCTTGTAAGCTCGTTTCCTTTAGACCGTGAATTGCAGAGTATAAATATTTTTTTATACAGAGAGCCTCTATTTTAGGATACAGAAAAACAAAAAAAATAATTTACCGTTTTCTCTGCATAGTTGTGATCATAAGTGGCAATAGCTTTGCCTCGCTTTGACGCTCAAAAGAAAGGTCCTCTAAGATAGCTTTAGCTTGATGTTGCCCTGTTGAAAGATAACTTTTTTCAATAGCCTTTGAATAATCATCTGAATTAATTTTTGTCTCTGAAAATGCTGTAAATAAATATAGAAGATCTCACACATTCCAGTTCCTACTCACATGATGAGTCATATCAAAATCTTTATCACCTAAATATGTATTCTCTACCTTTAGCTGTTGAACTGATTGAGAACCCGAGACTTGCATCCATAATTTATTTGGGCCATAAGAAAAAAAGTGAATTTGGTCTGTTGCAGGGCAAAGAAGTAACAATGTTAAAGAGTATCTACTCAAACTATTCTTTAAGATCTGCTGGTTCAAATCCGCTAGCATCTCTTGAACTTTTTCTGTGGGGTTTTCATGAAGGTCCATGATTTTTTCTCCCATCACTGAAATCATGCCCTTTAATATCGCATTGTGGAACATCCCTCCCACTCCCTTTTGCTCTGGCCAACCCACAATAACAACCATGCTTTCATCATTTAATGAAAGATAGTCACAATAAACATGACTTGATAGAATTCCCTTTGAAGTAGCTTGCCCCATCAACAACTTGTGATTGAAAGCGCTTTTTTTCGGATTTAGAGTTAAATAAACATCTTCATAAAAATCTGATATCTCTTTTAAAGAAAGGTCCAGTAGCTCTTCATTTTCTTCCAAATCATGTTCGATATACTCACTAATCTCTTCGATAAATTCATGAATAGAGATGTGACGATCATTTGGACTCGGCATAAGTGCCTTAGAAAATATTTTCCTTAGACCTTTTGGAAGATCTGAAAGTTGCACAACCCCATAACACAGTCTTCCTATGCAAAGCTCATAAGCAATGATGGCTAAAGAATAAATATCTGATTTATCACATACGTGTATTTGGCTCTTTTTTTGTTCTGGGCTCATATAAGTAGGCGTGCCCATCAACTTTTTTTTCTGGCCCTTTGAATCTTCACCAACTATTCTTGCGATACCAAAATCAATGACTTTTACTCCTCCATCTTCGGAAAGTAAAATGTTATCAGGCTTCAAATCTCTATGGATAATTCCATGAGAATGTAAATGGCTCAAAGCATTGGCCGTCTCTAAGATGATTTCCAAAGAGCGTTTAAAAGAAAGTACATTTTGCAATATTAATTTACGCAAAGAAATTCCTCTGACAAACTCCATTGCAATATAGAGTCCTCCCTCCCATTTTCCATGGCCAAATAATTTCACTATATTGGGGTGATTAGCCATTTCAATGATGCGCGCTTCTTTTAGAAAAAGATCTATCATCTCAGGATGTTTCACAAATTTTGGCAAAAGAACTTTTAAAGCAATCAGTTCATTACTATCTGGGTGAACCCCCAAATACAGAAAGCTAGTTCCTCCTTTTTTGAGAAGACCCTTAACTCGATAAGGGCCTATCCGGTAAGGAATCGCATGGTTTTGTGGTGGAGCTTGGACGAATGAAGAGGCATCTACAATAGTCTTCTCAAGATCAGACTCATTATCCATAATTAATTATTAGCCAATATCAGTAACTTGCACACCGAGCATTTCTCCGATACGAACAAGCTCTCCTGTAGCAATTTTTTTTCCATTTGCAACTAAATCAACTGGTTTCTCTAAAGAGACATTAAGCTCAATTAAATTCCCAGGCTTGAGTTGCATCAATTTTTCACAGGTCATCTTAAATCGTGTTATCTCTATAGCGACATTTAAAGGGACCATTTCGACCTTTTCCAAAGGCGTCTTTTCCTCTTGAACAGCCACAGGCTCTTCAGCAGACTCTTCTGTATCTTCTACTTCTTGAGCAGGTGCTCCAGCTAAATCCTCTGCCAGAGAGGGCAGGGCCTCTTGTGACTCAGCATCCTCTGGAATAGGATCTAGAGAGTTATTCTTCTCTGGTTCTAAATCCGATATTTCTGACAATAAGTCATCATGTTCTTGATTCTTAGACATGGTGTCCTCCTGGTAAATAGGCTGCTCTAGTATTTTTAGCCCATTATTTTTTATTCTTACTCGATAGAGTGGCTTTTGACCTGTAGATAAATATAAGCTCCCAGAGTTATTCTCTAAATCTATATTTGAGCTATCTAATGGGATAAAATCTCCAACAGAGATCTTCGACCAGTCGTAAGAACTCATTACCACCCTGGCAGCTTCCAAAGAACAAGTTACTTCTAATGTTTGTCTCATTTCTATTGGAATAGTTTTAGGCCTCTTTGCAAAATACTGAAGCCAGTGAGAACGAAAATTCTCTGGCAAAACCAAGCGAAGAGAAAGTTCTTCTTTGTATGCTTTTAAAGATACGTCCATCACTAAGGCACGAGTAGAGGGCAGTGTTTGATCACTTAATACGCGGAGCAAAAAACCATCAAAACAGTGAAAAGGCTGCACGTTGTGCATGGCCTCCATTGCCACAAAATGCAAAAGACCTTCGGAAAACATCGTGCTTACTAAAGTATTTGAACCCGCCTTGTGTTGGACAATCCAAGAAACAAGCGAATTGAGGTCTGCCGAACACATTAAAAGTGAGGCATGAGACTGAAGAGGCAAAACAGCTATGTTTAAACAAACACAATCAGCTCCTAGATTCTCATGCAACCCTTCTTGGGTCTTCCAAGACCAATTATGAGGCTCAATTACTAAGTCTGGGATCTGAAGTAGATCCTTCATCCTGTCGACTAAATTTTTCCAGTCGAAAGGGGGAACATGCCCCAAAAGAGGAAGTTCATCGAGATCAATAAGTGCTTTTTCAATGTAGCGAAGCCAGCTATAGGGCTCTTTAGTAGTCATATAATTTGAAGAGCAAAAAGCTCCTTTAATTTCCTATTCTATTATATGTAGTTGATGAACCGTAAGATCATTTTCTTTCAAGACTTTTTTTAAGCCTGAGGAGTTTTTTTTCATCACACCCGTTGCATCATGGCCAAACTTTTTGAAATCTAAATTCACCTCAAATGGACTAAATCTATAGGTCTTGACTGTTACCTCTCCCCCATCAAACAAGGAGCCTTCCATGTTTAGAGAAATGGTTGTCTCTAGCACATCACCTTTCTCTAATACGTGTGCTTCCGATACGACCTGCTGGGCTAAGGCTTCAAAGTCTTTTTGCATCTTTGTTTTGGGGGCTGCCTTTTGAGACTTCTGCGATTTAGAGCTACCCTCGGCCTGTGATTTTGGTGAGGCATCAGGAGTGGCTGCAATCGATTGACTTTGCTGAGTTGATTTTTGCGCTGGTTCTTGCTTTTGAGGAGTAGTTTTTTTAGTCTCGGCCTTCTCTTTAAAGTCTTGCTGCGGTTTTTTCCCCGGCTCTAACTTTTCATGTTTCTTCTCGGTGCCCATATCTTCATCTCTTTCATCAATATGGTCCGAAACTAGGTCTTTTTCTTCCTGAATATCTTTCTTAGCATCATCAATTGAACCTTCTTCTTCCTCATCAATACCCGCTGCGTGATCACCTTCTTCTGTGATTCGCTGGTTATCTTGTATATGCTTCATATCTTCTTCATCATCTTCATGCCCTTCAAGCTTTTCAGCATCTTTACCCATTTTAGAACGCATTCTATTGAGGCGCTGCTCTTCTGCTTTTTGCCCCATCTTCTCATCTTGCTCTGCCTCACGCTCAGACATTTGTTCTTCTTCTTCAAGATCAGCCTCTTCAACTGAATCTTGGATATTTGCAGCCTCTTCCATCTCATCTTCTGTCATCGAAGCTTTTAAGGCATCTTCTTGCTGCGTGACTTCCTCTTGTATTTGTTGCCTATCATCATCTACGCTGTTTTGAGATTTATTGAGATAATCTTGAAAACCTACCTCATCACTAAAGGCCATCTGCTCTTCAAAAGCTGCATCTCCACCGATCTTACTACCCATATTAAAATTGGGGGGAGGTATATTGTTATCTGCCATGGTTCTTTCCTTTCATTCTCTTTTTTTGTTCTTGGTTTTCTTTACGTTTATTGCTTAGAAAAACAAGTGAGCCCACTTCATCTAACTCTTTTGCCTCCAAGCGAGAGAGTTCCTTTATCTCTACAGCTGTCCACTCCTCTTTATGAGTGTGAAGTTTATCCACTTCAAGTCTGCGCTCTTTCAGGATTACCTTTGCCTCATCTACAGCTTTTTGAGCTTTTTCAACCTGCTTTTCTTGCCTCTCCACTTTGCGCTTTTCTTCATACATCTTATTTTTTACTTCTTTGATATACATACGCATCTGCTCAATTTTATGTGCAGGAGATCCCTCATCTAGAGCTTCTCTAAGTTGCTCTAACTTGTCTTTGTGGTGATCAACAACTTCTTGGTATGCATCTTGATATTGTTTGAGCTTCTTCTTTTCTTGCTCTAAAATATCCTGCTTTTCTTTGAGAATTTTTTCAGCCGCAGCAACCCTTCTTTTTTTTATTTCTAAGACTTGCTCTAAAGGGTACTTGAGTTTGTTTTTTGACATATTGCCCCCAAAAGTTAATTACCTAAATAGGGCTTTGAGTTGTGACAGGGTCTCTTCGAATGAAGATTTTTCGTGTGTTCCCTGCTTTAAGAAATTGTTCACCTTGTTGATATGGTTAATGGCATAATCGGCATCTTTATCTGAGCCAGGCTTATATTCCCCAATACGGATAAGCATTTCATTTTTTTTGTAGTTAGATAGAACTTCGCGTACTTTTCCAATAAGCTGCAAGTGTTCTTTATCTACAATAGAAGGTAAAATACGACTTACAGATGCCAAAACATCCACAGCAGGATAGTGGTAGGCTTGAGCAAGCTCTGGATTCAAAACAATGTGAGCATCCAAAATAGATTTTGTCTCATCAGCTACAGGCTCGCTCATATCTCCACCTTCTACAAGCACTGTATAAAAAGCAGTTATCGATCCCTTGTCAGAATTTCCCGAACGCTCGAGAAGTTGTGGAAGTGTGGCAAAAACTGATGGGGTAAAGCCAGCTCTTGCTGGAGGCTCTCCTTTAGCCAGACCCACCTCACGCAGGGCCCGAGCAAAACGAGTAACCGAATCCATCATCAAAATAACAGATTTACCTTGATCACGAAAATACTCTGCAATAGCTGTTCCAACGTATGCCGCGTTAAGCCTAACCTGAGACGGTTGATCTGATGTAGAGACAACCACAACAGAGCGCGCCATCCCCTCTTCACCTAAATCTTTTTCGATAAATTCTCTAAGCTCACGGCCACGCTCACCAATGAGTGCAATAACGTTAATGTCAGCCTTAGCATTACGGGCAATCATCCCAAGTGTCGTAGACTTACCTACACCTGCTCCGGCAAAGATCCCAATTCTTTGACCTCTTCCACAAGTAAGCACTCCATCGATACATCGAACGCCCACAGAAATAGGGTCTTTTATAATTTCACGTGTGAGTGGATCAGGGGGGTCTTGAACAACAGGATATACTTCATCGGCTATAAGAGGCCCTTTTCTATCTACATCTAAAGGCTCACCTAGTCCATTTAAAACGCGGCCTAATATTTTAGGCCCCACTCGAATTTGAAGTTGTTTGCGGGTCGGAATGACCTCAGAAGAAGGGCCTACCCCTTTCATGTCACCTAAAGGAGAAAGTAATACCTCCTCTTGAGTAAAGCCAACCACTTGCGTACGAAGGGGCTCACCTTCTCGTTTAACTAGACAAACCTCTCCCACTTTAACTTGAGGAACGACAGCCTTGATGATCATCCCCACAATTTCAGTGATCCGTCCATGAACCGTTGTGAGCTCTAGTGACTCAAGTTCATGCATTAAGCTTTCGAAATTTGACTCATCTTCCATTAAAGCTGAACATTCATTAGTGTTTTAAGATCGTCGATGGCTTTCTGCAGCACAGCTGTAGAAAATTCTATTTCTGTCTGGGCACGATACAATTTAATTTGCATCCCAAATATATCCTGCATCATTAAACCAGGATCCTTACCTTTTTTTAAATGAGAAACGCTATGCATTGCATTTTGAAGCTGAGCTTGACCATCTGTTAAGTAACCTAAAAATTTTCCGATTGTTGATTTATGGTCATCATCTGACGAAACGCCTATAATCTGCTGATTATTTTGCCCCTGTTGCTCACCTTCATCACCCACGTTCACCTTAGAGTGGATAAACCTAATATTGTCTTTGGTTCGCTTTAATTTAGCATCTAAGAGACGTCTTGTACGTGCATTGAGCCTAAGGTTTGGAGTCTGCAGACCAGACTGCAACCCCTGCATTTGCCCTAGCACTTGCTGCATATTAGTCACAAGATTTTCAGCTGATACTTGTCCTGATTGCATGCTCGGCTGTGCACTTTGAGCAACATTCATTGGAGAGGGCTTTCCCCCAGTACTTGGCTGAGGAATATTGTTGACCATCTTCTCAAAACCTTGAGCAGAACCACCTGAAGAATCTTCATCTGGCATTTCACTAGGAACTCCATCAGAGGGTCCTATGTTTCCACTACCCCCAATAGGTATACCTTCGGCCATAATTTCCTCACATTAGTTAAAAGCTCAATCTATTTTTTAAGACGCTTTTGGATAGGCTGCTTTTGAAAAGATTCTAAAGGATGCAGATCCTTCATCTTTTTCTTGATCTCTTTCATAAGATCATTTGAATATTTGCCAAGCTGCTTTAACTCTGGATTATCAGTATCATGCATTGCATCATGAATCAACTCCTTACCTTCTTTGATACCTTCATCAGATATCGTGTAAAGATTAGCAATCCCAAGCATAGTTTTGGCCATTTCATTATTAGGCTCTTTTTGAAGTACTGCGCTAAAGAGTTCTTTAGCTTCATCTAATTCTAACTTAAATAAATGGATAATACCAAGCCCAATCACAGGAAGACTCTCATCAGGGTTGGCAATCATGGCAGCATAAAAGCATTTCTGCGCACTATCTTCGTCTATTTGTTTAATCGCAATGAACCCAGCCTCCACTAAAAGAGGGACATCTTGAGCATACTGCTTAAGCTTTTGATTGTTATTTTCCATACATATTCCTCTTTAAGTAGACTTCTAATCTTACCTACTCATGTTGTTAATTGCTGTTTTAGCAGATGACAAGCATCCTTCTACAACGTTAGACGATGCCTGAAGCACCTGTTGCATAATAGACATATCCCACTGCAATTTTGCAGTAGCTTCAAGTTTCATACTACTTGGTGCATTCGAGACAGTAGATAATCCTGCACGTACAGCACTCACGCTCGTACGGATTGCCGTTGCCATTGGTCCCCAGTTAATTGTCATAAGCCTCCAACCTAAATTTTTCTGATCACTTTTAACATGGAGTTATATCCATGCAATAAAAACGTCATTTGTTCAAACTCTTTTTGGTCATGATGACCTTCGCGAAGCATCGATTTGAGTCCTTCAATTCGAGTACTCATACGATCTTCCATTTCTTTTTTTTGTTTAGGATCATTTTTCAGATTCGTTTCCATATCAAAAACCGTTTCTTTGGCCTGCTTATTCTTCTTGTTCTTTTCCATCCCAAACATCTGAGTATCCTCTCAATAATTAATACAACTGTAATTTATTTAGTATTAACTTCACTTAATACATTCAATTTTATATTTCAAACCATTTTTTTCTAAAAAGACATACTCTCCAGCAAATCCGATGACCTGCATGCCATCTAATCTATCTCCAACAGTCAAAATCCGACCTTCAATCTCTACAGCTTTTATCTGCGTTTCTTGCTCAGCATACCCTGTAACTGTGTATGTCAAAGTCGCAGGTTCTCGAAGTCCAAGATAACTTGTTAAGTTTACAATAGAGGGGTCATGTAGCCAGCCCTCCAAACCTTCTAATACATCTCTTCCACGTTGAGCTAAAGTCTTTGATTTATGAGGTTTTACAATAACCACAAAATTATTAACTTTTCGTACACCAGGTATTTTTGTAATCTCACGATCAACTTTTCCAAAAGCTGACTCATACTTATGATTAACATAGCCACCTAAAGTCACCTCTCCATTCATTAACTCTACGTTGACATTATGGAAACCATAGTTGTAGAGCTTACTAGTAATCTCTTGAAAAAGATCTTGCTCGATAACAACAAAGTTGCTTAGACGGTCAATATAGGGAAACTGGATGTTCATATAATCGGTGAGCTCTGCATTGTCGGCTCGAGTCGGCAGATACCCTGATAAAACAAATTGTCCTGCTTTTGGAGACTGCACGCTAATTCCTTGCCAGCTGCCATTACGAGCCAAAATAAGGTTCATTTCTTGGTTAACATATTCATCTACAACCACATCGTCTATGATGTTGGTAATGTAGTTTAGATTGTCTAGCTTGTAGATAAGCTCTTCTTTTTGAGTGGAGCTTATTACATGCCCTACTACAAAAATTTCGCCGTTTCCTGAATTATATGTGAATTTAATATCTGTAAATTCATCGCTAAGCATTTGACTGATTGTCTTCGTATAGTCTTTGTGAAACCTCTCTACTGGAGAAGTTTTAAATAATAGCATGGCCCCTGTTCCTAAAATCAAAATGGCTGCTATTAAAACCCCTGTGAAAATAAACGTCGATTCAGTAACAAAGCCCTTCAATGGAGATTTTTTGGCCTCAAGAGGCTCTTGTGGACTCTCTTCTTCAACCTCTTCTGCCTGCTCTTCTTCAAGCTGAGGAATTTTTGTAACGACTGTTTCCTCTGTTGCCTCACGGTCAACAACAATGAATGTCGTCGTTCCCAAAGTCGTCATGTTTTTGGGATTAATGAGCTTCTGACCTTTAACTTGCTCATCATCGATAATGACCCCATTTCTGCTATCAAGGTCTTCTATAATAATTTCATCATCTTCAGTAATCGATATGCGCGCATGGTGTCTAGAAACACTTAAATCGTTAAAGATGATATCACAGCCTGTAACATCTGTCCCTATGATGTATGAGCGCCCTTTTTGCATCGCAAATTCAGCACCAGAATTAGGACCTGTTAGCACTTTTAAAATGAAACGCTCTGATGCGACATAGCCCTCAGATAGATCTCCATAGGTGTCATCGTCGCCTACATCTTGAAAAATCGTGTCATAATGATTATCGTCTTCTTTGTCTTTGTCTCGAGAATGAGACTCGTCCTTGGCAGGATCAATAGAAATTGGAGGCTCATCTAAATCTTCAAATAGTTCGTCATATTCACTAGAAGATTCACTAGGAGTTGCCTTGATTTCGCTGAAGCGGAAGTAAGATTCGCCCACTTTAATCGTCTGATTAAAATTAAGCTCCTTCTCGCCCTTTAGAGGCTCCTCTCCAACGACAACGGGGTTGGTGCGACTTAAGTTCTTTATCCAGTACTTGCCGTCTTCTAGCCTAATCAGAGCGTGTTTTCGAGAAGCTTTAGGATCATCTAAAACAAAATCGCAATCTTTGGGATCACGACCAATGGTCCACTCTGATCCCTTCTCTAAAATGAGCTCTAGTCCTTTTTCAGGACCATCTATTGCAACTAACTTTGCAACCACTATTCACCGTTATTAGTTTAATGTCATCAAAAGGCTCTTTTGCCCTGACTGTACTTTTGCTAATTCAGAGATCCAAAACTCCATGTAATTAGCGAAATCTTCCAATGCATTTTTAAATTCCCCAAACTGTAACCTATAAGGAACAGCTTTAGTGAAAGTCAACGATTTATTTTCCTCGTTATAGCCAAATACACCCCCTCCTGTTCCATTGCCAAATAAATTAAGATGCATCAATGAAGAGACTATAACTTCACGATCTTTTTCAGGTAGTTTTCCAATGATTCCCATAAAGTGAACACCCGGATGCAAATCCGAATACTTCACGACTAGCCCATCATCAAAATCCAAGCTATATATCTTATTCTCATCTGGATAAGATGCTTGATCAAAGCTTAGCAGCTCTATGATCTTCTTAGTAAACTCCTGAATCTCCC
>JAAZZY010000030.1 GCA_014239035.1 Chlamydiia bacterium | reverse complement strand
TAAATCCTTTCTGGTTGGTTAGGCGAACCTTTGAAAGGGAGTTTTGTGGTGTAGAACCACATGAGGTTAAAAACACACAAAAACTGAAAAAAAGGATTTTTTTAAACATGCTTTAGTTGAGATATTCTCTTTTAGTGAGCTTAAAGTTTAAGTGATAAGTTATATTTTCAGGGTGTTTATTTTTTTTGAGAGAAAATTCTGTGAAAGTTAAGTGAGGTTTTTGCGGAGTCTCATCTCCCTCAACTCTTTCTAGGATAGTCTTGATTTCTGATAGGTCTGCTTCGACAGAGTTTGCAAGCGACTCTTTTTTTTCTATATAAAACGGGGTTTTTTCTGAGGATGTCTCTATCATTTGAATCGCGTTATTTGTCAGAGGTAACTGTTCTAGAAAGGTATAGAGGTATTCGGGGTTAAAGCTTTTAAATTTTTTGCGAACTTTTTGATTCGCTTTCTCAATAGATGCAAAAGAATCTATCCTTGATTCTAGAAAAAGCAGTTCTGTTTGCTTTTTTTTGAGTTTTTTTATTTTTAGGATTTTGGTGAAGTTAAGCACTGCTATAGGAAGGATCAGGATGAGATATATACAAAGAAGTCTTTTATGCATCTTTCTTACGAGTCCCCTTGTTTTTCAGAAAAAAAGTGGCCTGGTATTGATTATTCTGATAGCTCCAGTCAATTTTCTTTGTTGTATCTACGATATGCTTAGACTTGCAAATCTCATCATATACCTTTCTTGCTATGGGAGAGTTATCTGCAGAAAACGTGATAGCCACTTTTAAATGTTGCGGCTTTTTTCCTTTTTGATGAGCTGATGTTTGGCTGCGGCAATATTTGAAATTTTCGATAATAAAAGGTGGCGAGCGCTCCTCTTTTACCTTATTAAAAATGGTTGCAATCCACATGAGGGTCTCTGTTACAGAAAAATCATTAGTTTGAAGTTGATAGCTTGGGGTTGCTTTTTGTTTTTCTTTGAGCAATTTATTCAATACATGAGTCGAATTTAGACTCTGCTCTTTAGAAAGCTTTTTCCCGAGCGTTGAAAAGCTTTTTTCTAAGATCAGAGTATTCTGAGCTTCTATTTGGGAGATTTTAAGGTTCCAGGAAAAAAGAGATAGAAAAAATATGCCACAAATCAAGAGGGATTGAATGAAAATAGGCCTTTTGTAGACCTTTAGGGCTTTTCCAAAGGAGCTTTTTTGAAAATTATGTTTAAAGATTCCTAGAAGCCCAAACGCTGCTCCAATTTCAATTAAAAATTCTGGATGCTCGGTTTCAAATGATCCATAAAGGCTTTTATCCAGTTTTAAATAGGGGATTCCTTTTATGGCTTGTAAAAGTTCCTCTAAGAAAGAGGGTGACCCATGAATAGCTAGAGCAATAGTTTCTTTCTCAGGAAAAAGTAAGTAGAATTCTTTAAGTACACGTTTTATGATTTTCTGAGGAGTTAGATTCTTTGTTGAAAAAGAGACTGAGTTTTTAAGCTTTTTATCTATAAGAAAAAGAAGCTCCACATCTTCTTTAGAAAAATAAAGCAGCACTTTTTTTTGAGTAGGTTTTGCAAAAAAATATTCAAGCGAAAGCAGTGCCTGCGATGAAACAATGCATTTTTGAGGGAGAAGCAAAAGTTTCTCATATAGATTCTGCATTTCAATGAGTGTATTTTGCTTTAAACAAAAATAGGGGACACTCTTTGAACTTGGGCCGTCAAGGGAGCTAAGGCAAATTTCTTCTGTGGGGAGTAAAGATTCAATTTTATTTTTTACAACAATCTGACGGTCTCTTTTGGACTTAATATCTTCTGCCCCAGTAGCTAAAAGAGATTTTGTAGCGCTTGTGGAAAAACATGATGGATAGAGGGTTAAAAGATGTTGAAGTCTATGTAAAGCTGTTTTACAATTGATGGAGAATATGTGAGACTCTTCAACAATAATTTTGTTTTGTTTTACTGTTATCAAAGCATACCTAAGGGTCTGCTTATCAATTGAGAAACCGATTAATTTTTTTGAGAAGAACTTTAGAAACATCTTAAACACTCGAGCCCGGAAGGGACAAGCATAATTTAAGGGGTTAAATTAATGCACCAATTAAGCGTCATCATTCATTTTATTTTTACAGCCTACACCCTTATGCTGTTTGCAAGGGTACTTGGTTCGTGGTTTCCAAACTTTCAGCAGTTTACTGTGATGCGCTTCATTCACTATTATACAGAACCGTATTTGAAGGTTTTTAGAAAAGTTATTCCACGTTTGGGGATGATGGACCTAAGCCCTTTAATTGCCTTTTTTGCTTTAAGAATATTTGAAAGACTCCTTCTAGCCTTTATTCGATAAATGCCTAAAATAACCATTGGATCCAAAACCTTTTCTAGCAACGTATTTTATGCACCACTTGCTGGCTGCTCTGATTTTCCATTTCGTGCTATGGCGCAAAAATTTAATCCTGGGCTTGTCTTTTGTGAGATGGTCAAAATGGATGCGTTGATTAGAAATGATAAGAATACATATCGCCTCTTAGACTACACACAAAACATGCACCCAATGGGTGCTCAACTTTGTGGAAGTCGACTTGATATTGCTGCAGATTGTGCCGAAATTATTGAGGGGCTTGGTTTTGATCTTATTGACCTAAACTGTGGTTGCCCTGTTGATAAAGTTACAAAAGATGGAAGCGGCTCAGGATTACTAAAAAAACCACATTTGATCGGCGAAATTATTTCAAAAATTGTATCGCGCGTTTCTATCCCCGTTACTGTTAAGATACGAGCGGGTTGGGATGATGAGACTATCGTGGCTCCATTAATTACTCGTATTGCTGAAGATGCTGGTGCTAGCGCCATTTTTATTCATGGGCGCACGCGTATGCAGGCATATAAAGGACTTGCTAATCGTGACCACATCAAAGAAAGCAAGAAGTGTGCTCGCAATATCAAAGTCTTTGGTAATGGAGATATTTTTTCAGCAGAAGATGCCAGGCATATGTTTGAACATACGGATTGTGATGGGGTCTTGGTTGCTAGAGGCACATTTGGGCAGCCCTGGATTGCTCAAGATATTCAAAGGATGCAAGAGAGTCTTACCCCACTAGAAAGAGACTATGAGTTTTGTAGAAAAAACTTAGTGGAGCATTACCATCTAACAAAAGCCTATGCCAATGAAAAGAAAGCCATTATGGATATGAGACGTGTGGGATGTTGGTATTTTAAAAAAGGTGAAGTGGGTAAGGCTCTAAGAGGAAAAATAAGCAAAGCAAAAACTATAGGTGAAATAGAACTTCTTCTAGAAGGTCTGAAGGATCCAAAAGCTTTTCTAAATAAATGTGTTACAACTTAAGGTTGCAATATAGGCCGGTTTTTTCTATGTGTGGGATTTAGGAGACAATGAATGTCTGATGAGATCAAAACATTCCACGTCGTTGTGAAGGGCTCAGTCCAAGGAGTCGGATTTAGGGCCACGATCAAGCGTTATGCTGATAAACTTGCCCTAACAGGAAGTGTTAAGAACCTTTCAAATGGTTCAGTCGAGGTATATGTTCAAGGACGAGGCGGCGCCTTAGATGAGTTTGTCAACCTGATAAAAGACAGCAAGGGACTTGCCAAAATTGAACACGTAAATGTCGATGACTACAGCTCTTCAAGAGAATATCCAGAATTTGAAATTATGTTTTAGATGTATTTTGGCCCATTCCAGCGTTTTTTACGCTTTTTGCTTAAGCCTGTTTTCCCTTTTTTCCTACCGATTAAATCCCCAACAGCCTCGTCTTCATTGGATTTTACAATTTCTTTTTTACAGAGGTTTGTCTCTTCCTTAATGGTTTCTAAAAGCTGCCAGTCTTCTTCGGAAAAATTAGACGGGTTCTGCAGGTAGGCCTCAAGTTCGTCAGGAGACATTTCAAGGTTATTCGAATCAAAAATATCTTCAGATTCAGATTTTATACCTTTTACTTCAGCCTGCACATCCTGCATAATCTCAGACATGTCCTCGTTATTTTTACGAGCAGCTTCAACTTTTTTGCGCAAAGACTTAATTTTTTCAACTGCGTTTAAAATAAATTCTTCTTTTTCTGGATCTTCCATTTGGGTGCTCTCCTATTGAACCGGCGTCTAGAACTGTCTCTAACAAAGGTAAGATAAAAATTCAAGGAGCCACTCTTTTAATTTGATTTTAATTGCCAATACGAGCTATTCTGTAAGGTCTTAGGTCTTAAACTTCAAAGGTGAAATAAGATGGGTTATTTAGAGGAAATGAGTCTTCAGCTCGAGAATCAAAACTTTCCAAGTTTTATTCAATTATGGGAAGAGTACCGTTCTAGCACAGAAGTGCCAGCTGATGAGATAATTGAAATATTTGAAACAGTCAGAGACTCTGAATATCAGGAACATTTTGGTCCATATGCTGAAGAAGGTCTTGAGTTGATAGATAAACTCGATGACTCAGATAAAAAGCTAGACGTTCTTCGAGTAATCTTAGACCTTCAAACTTCAAACAGTGAATCGCTTGCAATATCCGCTCTTACATTTTTAAAAGAGCAATATGGTGAGAAGCCGCACTATAACGAGAAAATCAGACTCGTTGGGCTCAGGGCTCAAAGTGAATTTCAAGGGGCTATCCGCAACTTTGAATTGCTTTCTCACATGGAAGAAGGAAAATTTATTTATCATACCGGAGGTTGGGGTGTAGGTGAAATTATGGATATTTCCCTTATTCGCGAACAGCTTTCTATTGAATTTGAAAACGTATTAGGAGTCAAAGAGCTCTCTTTTAAAAATGCATTTCACAACCTTGCACCAGTCTCTGAAACGCATTTCTTAGCTAGACGCTTCGGAAACCCAGATCTGCTTGAAAAAGAAGCTAAAGAAGATCCATTAGCTGTTTTAAAATTGTTGATTGCAGATGTTGGTCCTTTAAATGCTCACGAAATTAAAGATGAACTTCATGAAGTGGTTATTCCTGCAAATGACTGGGCTAAATGGTGGCAAAGTGCACGAGCAAAACTTAAAAAAGATCCTCAAGTACAACCTCCTGAGTCTATTAGCCAGCCTTTTGTACTTTTAGATAAGGCGATTTCACATCTTGATTCTTTTAAAGAACTTCTAGAAAAAGATTTAGAAGTTGAAGATTTCTTACAAAAGTCATACCAATTTACTAAACAGCACCTTGAAATCTTAAAAGATAGCGAACTCAAAGCTCTTTATAGAGAGAAATTACTTAAGCACTTATCCCACCTTCAAGACTCTCAAGAGCTTTTAAAAATACAGATTTATATTCTTATTGAAGATCTATTTAACGATAACCTCGATCAGGCTCTTATCAAAATTCTTGAAGCAGATATTGATATTGATTACCTTATCAATGCATTCCATATAGGGCCTCTTAAAAAGAAATTCTTAGAGCATATCCGCAAGCAGCGTCCAGATTGGCCAGCTCTTTTTTCAAGCATCTTTTTAAATATCTCCCAACATTTTTTGAGAGAATACGCTTTAAAAGAACTTATTAAGGCAGAACACGAATCTCTTCTAAAAGAAACGCTAAAGAAACTTTTAGAGCACCCGGTTATGTATCCAGAATGCTTTTTCTGGTACTTTCAAAAACTGCAAACTTCAAAAGACCTTCTATACTCCAATAAAGATGGCCAAATGCTCTTTTTTGAATGCCTTTTTGTTCTTCTCTATCATATTGAGAATAAGCCCGAGTACAACGATTTAGTTAAAAAAATTCATGCCCTTATTTCTAAGAAACACTACCAACTCTTTAGAGATAACGTAGCAGATACACCTATTGAGTTTGTTAGAGAAATCTTACTCCTTATAACTAAATGCCAAGCATTCAATAACCATGACTTTAAAACCTTTTTATCTTTGGCAAAAGTTGTTCACCCTAAACTTGACGATCAACAAGGGGCAAACAAGGAAGAAGATAGTGTTATTTGGACAACTCAAGAAGGATATCAAAAGATTCAAGAGAGAGTCCATCATATTGCAACCGTTGAAACCGTTCAAAATGCCAAAGAAATTGAAGTGGCTAGATCGTACGGAGACCTACGAGAAAATTCTGAATATAAATTTGCTCAAGAAAAAAGAGCTCGTCTCCAGTCTGAGATGAAACTCTTATCTTCTCAGCTTAGCCAAGCACGTATATTGTCTCCAGATGACATAGATGTTGCTAAAGTTGGAGTTGGAGCGATTGTTGAGCTTGTTAATCTAAAAGGGAAGAAGCTTAAGTATACAATATTAGGCCCTTGGGATGCTGATCCAGATAAATCTATTTTATCTTTTCAGTCGCAATTTGCTCTAGAGATGAAAGGTCACAAAGTAAACGATAGCTTTGAATTTAAAGATGACACTTATACAGTCAGTGGAATTCAGAGTTACTTGAGCTAAACTTGATTTACTATATAGATGGATACAACTTTCTTTTTACTCAAGGAAGAGAGCAAGACCCATTTGAGTCTGCTCGAGAAGATGTCTTAGACTATTTTTCAGAGAGAGTCGTAGAAGGCCACAATCTTGTTATAGTATTTGATGCTCACAGCAGCCACGGAGAGTTCTCCAGGACTTACTACAAAAACATTGAAGTTGTATATTCAGCACATGGTCAAACAGCTGATGAATATCTTATTGAAAAAGTCCAGTTTTCTAAAAAACCCCACGAGATGACAGTCGTTTCAAACGACAAAAAATTAATTAAAGAAATCAAAGATTTAAGAGCCCACGGCCTTTCTTTTGATGGCTTTTTTAAGAAGCTCAATAAAAAGAGAAAGCCTCAAAGTGAAAAGCCAAACCCTAGTGGATTTGGCTCTCGTCAAATGAATGATTATTTAAAAAAATTTAAGCTTTAATATGCCCACTCAATTCTTGTAGATATTGTATGAACATTGATGTGAGAGAGAGAGCTTCCTTCATAACACGCAGTAAGTAGAAAATCTTTACACTGAGTCATAGAAAACTCTGCACCATAAGAGAGCTGATTGTTATATCTATCATAGCTTGTAACAGAGAATTCTTTCTCTCCAGCAATAATATTATACATGTTAGCGGTATATCGGCCGTTTGTAAGTTGATAGTTTCCAAGCCAACCGAGAAATATATTAGGAGTAAAGCATATCTTCTTTTTATTAAATTCTTTAATCACCCGTATTTTGAAGTTTGGCTGAAAGAAAACAGAGTGTTTGTAATTAACCTTAAGATCTGCGTTTCCCGCTCCTGTTTCTTTATAACCTACCTCGAATAGATTGAGGTCGTTGAGTTGATATTCAGGCTGAAGAAAGAGTCTTGATTTTCCTTTGAAAGGAAGCTTGACGCCACCGGCTAGCTGTGCGAGCACGTTATAGCTGTTGTGCGAGCTATTAGCATCTCTAGCAAAACCGGGGATGCGAATTTTTCGTCTGCTAGTAATAAAATCAATGTCTCCTTGTACAAGAAGATTGATAAATTGAGTAGCACCAACATCATCTAAGAATTTTTCAGAAAACCCAGCATCTAAACCTAAATAAACAGTGTTTGTGTGGGCATTCCCTAAAACAGGAGACCAAACGATATTAGAATGACTCCAGCCCGTTCCCCATCCAAGTGTAAGCATATTTGTAACAGGAAATTCCATGCCATAAGCTACACCATAGGTGTAGTTATCAAAAGCTCGCTGTCTGTTATTGGAAGATTGGTGGTAGTAATAACCGATAGGTTCCACCCACATCTGGTTAAAGTTTATATCACAATTCTCTTTTTTTCTGGATCGTTTAGGGGTGCTGTTACAAAGAGTGTTAATTGCTCGTCTTGATAACGCGTTAGCCATATGAACATTATTTCTTAAACTCACTTGTGCAAAAGCTCCATATTGAATAGGGCTAAGCTGCAGGAGGGTATCAGCAAAAACACCGGCGCTGGATGACAACGTTGTTAAAACAAGCTGTCTAATAGGTCCAGCTGGAGTAACATCTGCATATAGATAATTAGCTACTCGTTGAGAATTTACCGGAAGGAGGCCTATATTAACAGGAAGAACAAGGGAGTTTCTTAAAATTAAAAGCTGAACAAGATTTCCATTTTGAATCAGCCTAAATGAAAATGGATGAGTCTCAGTAAGAGTTGGATTAAAAGCAGTAATTCCACCAGAAGTAATAAGAGTGTAGAGAGTGTTTTCTTGGTAAATTCCAGGTATGGGGTCTAGATTCACAGTACCATTTAAAGTCACATTTCCAGTAACCGCAAGCGTATCACTTGTGCCACCTCCAGTAAGGGATACTGTGTATGTTCCCCCGTTCTGTATATAGCCTCCACCTATGGAGATCGTTCCTATTGTACCCGTATTTGAAGGACTTATTGTTCCGCCATTTTGAGTGTAGAGGCCTGTTATTGTGGGTGTGCCTCGCAGTGTTCCCGCAGCCTGAGTTAAAGGTCCTGTTAATGTACCGCTGCCGCGCATAGTACCATTTATTAAGGAATTAGTTGCAGAGGTTGTATTACCATTAAATACAATTGTACCCGTTGCGTTATTCAAAACTATGGAAGTGAGGGTATTTGCTCCTCCATTGGCGGCACTAAAGGTTGTAGTACCGTTACCTAAATGTAATAGGGCTCCAGTAGCAATGGCTGTGCCACGAAAAGTATTTGTGCCGGCAGAGTTTATAGTAATATTGTTAGCGGCAACAGCTGTTCCTCCGGTAAAGATGTACCCTCCTGCTCCGGTAATAGAAATTTGAAAAAGATTAGGTTGCAAAACAGTTGTTACAGTGGATATTACCGTGCTGTCAAACGTTGCAGTTTCACCCGCTCCAGCTCCAGGAACAGTAGCAGGTGGTCCTGTCCAGTTATTGAGTGTGGCCCATGAAGTGCCAGCACCACCGTTATTCCAAGTGGCACTCGCCGCATGTCCACTAGAGTAACAACAAAACGAAAGTGTAAGAGCATTTAAAACAAAATTCTTAAAGAAGCTAAACAACTTTTGCATTAAAAAGACCTTAAAAAGATGTATATACCGTCATGCTCTTAATATTTATTAATGTTCAATAAAAAATTTAAGAATGTTTGAGAAGATAAGTTATTATTTCTTTAGCACCATAACTAATGATGATATCTGCCCCCGCTCTTTTAATGCCAATGAGGCTTTCATAGAGAGCTTTATCAAAATCTAACCACTTATTTTGAGCAGCAGCTTTTAACATGGCATACTCTCCGCTGACGTGATAGGCAGCAATTGGAAGCAAGCTTTTTTCTTTAATCTTTTGAATAATATCTAAATAAAGAGTTGCAGGCTTTACCATAAGAAAGTCAGCACCCTCTTCTTCATCTAGTAGTGCTTCAAGCAAGGCTTCTTTACTGTTAGCAGGATTCATCTGATAGCTTTTTTTATCTCCAAGAGATGGAGTTGATTTGAGAGCATCTCTAAATGGACCATAAAAAGCTGAGGCATATTTTGCACTATAGGACATAATGCTTACATTTTCATGTCCTGCTTGATCTAGAGCCCTTCGAATATATTTAATGCGCCCATCCATCATATCAGATGGTGCAATAACATCAACTCCAGCTTCTGCATAATGTTGTGACATTTTTGAAAGCGCTACAATTGTTTCATCATTTAAAACCTCACCTGAGCTAGAGAGTAGGCCATCATGTCCGTGAGTTGTAAAAGGGTCTAGTGCAATATCTGCAAAAATGCAAATCTCTGGGTAGTTCTCTTTAATCCTACGAATGGTCTTTAATAGATGATTGCTTTCAGATATCGCATAAGATCCGGTCTTATCTTTGTATTTTGCTGCGATCAATGGAAAAAAAATATAAGATGAAATACCAAGCTCTAAAAGTTCCTCGATTTTTTGGGAAACCGTATTGCAACTTAAATGGAATTGACCTGGTATGCTTGTAATTGGAGAGATAATATTTATACCCTCTGTTAAAAAAAATGGAGCAACAAAGTCTTTTGGATCTAGGCGAGTTTCTTGAACAAGAGATCGAATAACTTCACTTTTTCTATTGCGTCTAGGCCTTTTAAGCATTTGGATCATGTTTATCATACTAAAATAAGCTTCACTATTTGAGAAAATTAAAAATTACTGAAATTGTTTAAAAATAAAAAGCCTTTTATTCTCATCTTATCTTTAGCTGATTTGGCATGCAGAAAAAGTTGACATCCCTACGGGACTATTTTGCATTTGTCCTTGACCCCATAAATTAACCTCCGTAGGTGCAATAAGGGCATTTCCAATAAAGTCAATAGCTGCTCTGGCTATTTCACCTGTATGCATAAAAATAGGCTGTGAAATACTGACTGAAAAGAGTTTGCTGTTCTCTTCGTTGATTTTGTACTCTTCATGATATTCTCGTAAACCTGCTATAAGTCTTATAGCAACAGAAGACAAATGTTGAGAGTAAGAGCTAGTATAAACGCTAGCCTCAAAATGATACACTCCTTGATTTGGAGCGGTAAAAGTTCCGTCAGTTTTATTGTAGTATTCTCCTATATTAGAAATAATATTATCTGGTTTGAAGGGGAGTGTAATTTTTTTTGAGGTGTTTTGCTGAGGTAAATTAAAACTGGTAGATAAAGTTGCTTCAAAAAAAGGAGTAAAAGGAAATCTTCCTAATCCCTCATTATTCACTTGAAAGTAAATTTCTTCATCTAAAGGAGGTCCAGCTATAGAAGACCCAATTTCAAAAAGACCACTAACACCAGTACCAACATATGCTGACTTTTCTAATTTATTTATCATGCTGTCTCTCAAATCTCCTAAAAAGTGTGGTTTCTATAAGAACGTGTTTTTTCTAACAATATATTAGTTGGTTATATCCTCCATGTTTCTGATCATGCAATCTTATAACCTGAAAAAGTAGAATAATGCGTTGTTGTTCCGTTAGATAAATGATCTCCTGATAAGCAGATATTAATTGGAATATCAGAATTAGGTTCTACAAGATAGTGGATAAGTCTAACAGCCACGCTAACTGCTTCTCCTGCCTTCATGCTTACTATGCGTGAAATACTGGCAGAAAATGGAGTATCACCTGAAGCCTCACTTCTTGTTACATATGCTTTCGAGCCAACATTAAGAATTAAATCAACATATTCTTGAAAACGTGTCAGTCCATTTACAAGGACACGAGCAGAAAAGTGATAAACTCCTGAATATTCATGGTTAACGCTGAATTCCCCATCTGCTTTGTTGTAGTATTCTCCAATATTTGAAACAATATTATCGGGCTTAAATGGAAGAGTTATTTGAGAGCCTCTTTGAAAGCCACTGCATGATTGATTAGATAAATTAGCTTCAAAAAAAGGATTAAAAGGAAGTGCTCTTTCCCCTTTTTGGTTTATTTTAAATAAAGTTTTTCCTGAGGACCCCCCAATCACAAAATCTGATGAGCTATCTAGGCCAACAAAATATTCACTTTCTAGTCTGTTAATTGGTTCCATTTATTCTGCTCCTTGTGATTTTAAAAAATAGTTTATTAGCAGCCTTTTTTTTGTCCAAGCAAAATCTATTCTCATTTGAAAATATATCGATAGAAATAAACCTTATATTGGCTGGCTATATGATTAAATAGTAAAAAGCTGTAAATTTTTATTTAAAAATAAAGGCCAACTGTTATTGTCTATTTGCTCTTTTTAAGGTTTTTTCTCTTGATACCCTTTTTAAAATATGGCACGCTTGCTGTTTTCTTCTTATAAACCGTCTATTTTTTTGAAAGTTAAAGGACAATTGTTCAATGCAGAGTTATGAAGAGTTCAGTGAAAGTCAAGTTAAAATTTTGCAACACTTTGTCACAAATATTGATTCGAACGTGTTCGTTTTAAGAAACCTACCAGAGGTTATCAAAGGAGCTTTGTTTTCTAGATACTCTAGATCAAGCCTGGGTCTTCGTTCTCTACTTTTAAAAGAATTTATCCTCAATGAAGAGACTGCTTTTGAGTCTATTGCTGGAATGGCAGGTGGTGAAGAAGCTTCAGATCAAGTCGCTGCTATTCATAAAGCTCAGAACTTTTATGATCGAATTTTAGATGGATATGGAGACGACTCTATTGGAGAGCTTGGTGGAGCACACCTTGCTATCGAAAATGTTTCTATGCTTGCCGTCAAAGCTGTACAAGATGCTAGAATCGGAGGATCCCCTCTAGAAAAGTCAACACGCTATATCTACTTTGATCAGAAGGTTAATGGAGAGTACCTCTTTTATAAAGAGCCAGTATTGATGACATCAGCTTATCGTGATCTATATGTTGACACTTGTAACATGCTTTTTGATACATACAGCAAGCTCATTCCTCCTCTTACAGAGTTTATGGAAGAAAAATTTCCTAAAGAAGAGAACACTTCCAAAGTTGCCTATGGTGCCGCTTTAAGAGCCAAAGTGTTAGATTGCCTAAGGGGGCTTTTACCTGCTAGTGCCTTGACGAATATGGGTGTTTACGGAAACGGCCGTTTCTTCGAAGGGTTAATTCGAAAACTCAATGTGAATAATTTAGTTGAACTTCAAGATCTTGGAAGACAATCTTATAATGAACTATCCAGTGTTATCCCATCATTTGTAAGAAGGGCAGATGCAAATCACAAAAATCAAGTAGACTTTGTTCGCTTCTTTGAGTCTATGCAAGAAGAAGTTAAAGTGGTGACTAAACAGCATTGTAACTTTAAAAGTGAATCGATGCAGCCTGGGGTCAAGCTGATTGAATTTGATCCAGATGACGTCAAAAAAGTAGCGGCAGCAACGCTCTATGCCAATTCAAATAAACGTCTTAGTGATCTAAGAGACTACTGTAAGAAATTGTCTAAGGAAGATATTGCTCGGATTATTGATGCGGGGTGCAATAGCCGCGAAAATAGACGCCACAAATCGCCTCGAGCTTTAGAGCATGCAGCATTTACTTTTGAAATTATGAGCGACTTTGGATGTTATCGCGACCTTCATCGCCATCGAATTTTGACTCAAGAACGTCAACTGTTGACATGCGGTTATGGCTACTTCATTCCTCCTGAAATTGTAGGCAGTGAAATGGAAGAACAGTATAGATCAGCAATGGATCAATCCAAAAAAGCATATGATGCCATTGTTGGAGAACTTCCAGAAGAGGCGCAATATGTTGTTCCCATGGCATTTAATATGCCTTGGTACTTCAATTTGAACCTTAGAGCGCTCCAGTGGATATGTGAACTTCGTTCCTCTCCAGCTGGACACCCTAACTATCGATATATTGCTCAAGAAATGGCTAAGCAAGTTTGTGAAGCTATTCCAGAGTTTGAACCCATCTTTAGATTTGTCGACTATGAAGGTCACGAAGAGCTTGGTCGCCTGGGGCAAGAAGAAAAAAAAGTTGAAAAACTTAAGCAATCTTGAATTGATTCATGAAAAACCAAAAAGTTGAAAAAGGCAGCCTATTAGGAGGAACTCTTCTGATAGCGGGTAGTGCTATAGGCGGAGGAATGCTGGGGCTTCCCATCGTTACGGGTATAGCTGGGTTTTATCCGGCCATCACCATTTTCGGGTTCTGCTGGCTTTTTATGACCATAACAGCTCTCCTACTACTGGAAGTGAATCTCTCTTTTAAGCAAGACACAAACTTTATCACCATGACTGAGGAAAGTCTTGGAAAGATAGGCAAAACTATCTGCTGGATCACCTACCTCTTTTTATTTTTCTGCATGCTTGTAGCATACATTGATGGAAGCGGATCGCTTGTCCATAATTTTTTTGAGAATAACGTAACTATCCAAGTGAAGTATTGGCAGGGAAGTTTATTTTTTACGGTTTTATTTGGACTGTTTGTCTATTTAGGGACTGCCTTTGTGGATAAAATTAACCGCCTGTTAATGTTGGGATTAATTTTAACCTATTTTTTGGTTATAAGTTTTGGAACCTCTCAAGTAGAAACCAGCTTTTTTAATCACAAGGTCTGGAACTACTCGCTACTTGCTATTCCTGTGACCATTACCTCATTTGGATACCACAATATTATTCCAACTCTTACAAGCTACCTGAAAAAGGATCGATCCAAGATGATCCAAATGGTTGTTGTGGGTGGTGCTATTCCCCTGCTTGTCTACATTTTATGGGATTGGCTTATTTTAGGGATCGTTCCAGTCACCAACTTCCATGGTACGCTCTCGCTTGAGAATATCTTGGGCTTTATCAAATACCCGCTTATGGGAAAATTTGTGCAATATTTTGCATTTTTTGCTATTGTTACTTCCTTTTTAGCGCAGGCTCTAGCTCTTTTAGATTTTTTAAGAGATGCTCTAAGAGTGTCAAATAATTGGTTCAACAGGTTGTGGTTGATTCTACTTGTTCTTGGTCTGCCTTATGCTATTGCAATGATTTACCCAGGTGGATTTATTCAGGCTTTGGGGCTTGTTGGAGGATTTGCAGCAATTATTTTATTTGTGTTTATACCAGCCTTTATGGTCTGGGAGCTGCGCTACAAAAGAAAAAAAATAGAGCATAAAATTGTTCCAGGTGGACGCTTGATGCTCTCTATTGTTATACTCATTGGTTTCCTTGTAATGGTAATGCAGCTGGCGCAGGAAATATTTAGCCTCGAATTTTTAAAAAATATTTTATAGATCATGAAGAAAAATAGAGTTTTTGGAGGAGTTTTACTTGTAGCTGGAACTGCAATTGGTGCAGGGATGATTGCACTGCCTATAACTTCTGGGTTGGGTGGGTTGATCCCGTCAATTATCTTGCTTCTAGCTTGTTGGCTCTACATGACAACAACAGCATTTCTTTTTTTGGAAGCCACACTTTGGCATGAAAGAGATGTTAATATTGTAACGATTGCCGAGCATACTCTTGGAGTGGTTGGTAAAGTTGTTAGTTGGATTGTCTATTTATTCTTACTCTACTGCTTGACTACAGCCTATTTATCTGGATGTGGAGCTCTTTTTTTAAGTTCGATGGAAGGCCTGCTTCAAAGGCCTCTACCTTTGTGGGTTGGTCCAATCCCCTTTTTAATGCTATTTGGATTTTGTGTTTATTTGGGGACAAAGCCTGTAGACTATATCAATAGAGCTTTAATGCTGGGAATGGTTTTAACCTTTGTTGTGATTTGCGCAATTTCTTTTGGACATGTCAAAGGGGAGAACCTAGCTTTTCAATCGTGGCCAATGGTTTGGTCATCGCTTGCGATCATGGTAACCTCTTTTGGGTATCATATTATTATCCCAAGCTTGTCTTATTATCTGGGATATCGAGTAGACCTATTGAAGAAGGCCCTCTTTTGGGGTGGCTTGATTCCATTGATCTTTTACCTCATCTGGGAAGTCCTGACGCTCGGAGTTATTCCAGGTGTTGGTGCAAATAGTTTTTATACTTTGTCTAGGAGTGCGAATGCTGAGGTAGATTTAATTACTATACTAGATGTCCGAGTCTCGAATCACATAATGACTGAACTTCTAAGGTTTTTCAGCTATTTTGTTATTTTAACGTCATTTTTGGGTGTTGCTCTGAGTCTCTCGGACTTCTTAGCAGATGGCTTTAAAATTGAAAAGAACGCAAAGGGCCGTTTTTTCATCACTCTTTTGACCTTCTTACCCCCACTTTTCTTCTCATTGGTTTTCCCAAATGTTTTTATATCTGCCCTAAAATATGGAGCCATTTTTGTAGCTATTCTATTGGGGGTGCTACCAGCTGTTATTGTTTGGTCAGGACGATACCGCTTGAAATTAGAAAGCAAATTCAAGGTCTTTGGAGGACGAGTTCTTCTAACAACCGTTATTTTAATCTCTTTTGCAGTGATTGTGGTTGCTTTGATCGACCAGTGGCATTAGATTTAGCGATTGTTCAAAATGGGATAAGAGCTTAAAATTCACCTAAAAAGCATGAGTATAGCACCAAAAAAAAGAATAGTAAGTGGCGATCGACCTACTGGGAAACTACATCTGGGGCACTACCTGGGCTCCATAAAGAATCGTGTGAAGCTTCAAGATAAATATGAATGTTTTTTTCTAATTGCGGACTTGCATCTTTTAACAACGAAGCCTCAAAAAGAACATATCTTAGCAGCTAGAGGTCACATGAAAGAAATGGTGGCTGATTATCTTGCCTGCGGTATTGATCCTGCTAAGTCTGTCATCTATCTTCAATCTGCTGTGCCGTCTGTCTGTGAAATGAACTTATTTTTTCAAATGCTCATTTCACTCAATCGACTCACTGGGCTTCCCAGTATTAAAGATATGGCTAGAGCTGCCAATATTGATGAAGAGAGTATTCCTATTGGCCTTGTGAACTACCCAGTACTTCAGGCAGCCGATATATTGTTGCCCAAAGCAGACCTTGTGCCGGTGGGGAAAGATAACGAAGCGCATGTAGAGATAACGCGCATTATTGCACGCAGATT
>JAAZZY010000002.1:9291-40908 GCA_014239035.1 Chlamydiia bacterium | reverse complement strand
GTGGTTTTTTAGATAATGATATTACAAACCTTTCTCAGTCCAGGTATCTGAATCTTTAGGATTAATTTTAAGCTCTCCTGAAAATGGCAGTTGATCAATATAAGTATAGCCCAAAGTATGAAACATTGATTTAAAGTCACTAAATTTTCCATTGAACTCATTTAAATTCAGGCGAAAATCTAAATCGCCGCTTGCGCTGTAGCGCAGCTTCAATTCAGAGGCAATAGAGAGTCCACAAGCAACAGCATCAATTTTTGGAACATAAATATATTCGGGAGTAATCTCTACATTACCATTGAGATTTGTGAAGGTTAAATTGTTATACTTCATCAAAAAATTAGCACCTTCGACATTAAGGTCTCCAAAATGCGTGCCTTTTGTGAAGTTAAAATAATGGTGCCCATTTTTGGTCTCTGAGCTGCTCTCAAAATCAATGGAGAAGGTGCCATGGTCTAGGTTTAGGTTATATTGATCATAACTTAAGCTAAGGCCTTGCTGATCAAATTCTCCCTGAAGGTTAGCAGTTCCGCTAAGCTTTAGAGAGGTGCTTCCAAAGATAATGGGACTAATAAATTTCTCGACAGGCACATTTTTGAGTGTGAACCATCCACCTTGCAATGAATATTCAGTAGGAAAATGAAGGTTGAATTTTCTTTCAAAGTAGCTTAGAGCTGGAGCTATCTTAAGAGGAGAGATGAAATTTTGCCAAAAAATTCTAAATTGCTCATTCTGCTCCCCATTATTTTTTCTACTATGAATATTAAATCCAAAAAAGGCAGGTGCGAACTGCCCAATTGTGCACTTTCCTTTTAAGTTTAGGACTCTCTCTTCGATGACTCCATTTAGTTCAACTTCGACCTCTTCTTTTTCAAAAATAGATTCATAATGCTTTGTTACAAAATTAGGGGACAATCTTAGAAAATCTTCTCCACTTCCACTCAATGAAATATTTAGAGGGTCTACTTTTTTCTGTTTGTCCCAATCGAGGTTTGTTTTGAGGTTTGCAAAATAAGCAGAAGCCTTGCTTTTGGCAATTTGTCCTTCTACAATCTCCGTAGAGCCTTCAATTTGATCTAGACGATAATCATGAGTTGAAATCTCTAAGGCCTTAAATTGAATTTCTCCACTGGCAGTTTTAAAGGGATTACTATGGCTTAGGTGCATTTTAACGCGGCCACGTGCCGAGATATTTTTAATCCCCTCAATCCATTCTATGTGCTTAAAATAGCCTTCTTTAATCTGAAAATCATCTATTTCAATATCTTGAGCTTTAAAATCCTGCAGAGTACATCTAAAATTCGCATCTAGCCTCCCCTTCTGAATTTCAATAGCTTTGGCTTCTGGATAAAAAGGCATTAAAAGCTGCTGAACAAACTCTGCTTCTTCTTCACTGAAATTTGTGATCTGAGCATAGAATTTATGTTGATTTAGAGCTGAAGGATCTACAGAGCATCTAATACGCGCTTCATCTTTAAAATGATTCTTCATGCGCACTTCTAGGTCCCCTTTAAACATTTTAAGGTACCCAGATCCCTCTAAAATCAGTAACGATTGCCGATCTCCTGTTGTCACATTACCTTCCAGGTGGAGCCTTAAGGGTTCTTTTTGATTGAAGGTAATTTGCCCTTTCATGTCTTTAGACTTTAAAATCTCAAATTTATTTTTCTGGTAGAGGACTTGCGCTCCATAGGGAATTTTGATAGCCCCTTGAGAGGAGTCTATCCAGATTCCAAGTAAATCTTTAAAGGTATAATCTTGCTTTTCGTTGATCACTTCTGTTGTTTTAAGGTCGATCATAGCTTTAGGGACATGGACAGAGAGCAGAGTTTTTTTATCATCTAAATGAAGTTCTCTCACTTCAAATTTGCTTTCAAGTAGAGGCATATAGTTATCAACTATCGAAACACTTAGAGATCCGTTGATCATTCCTTTTGAACAATTTAAAGAACGTTCCTGCTTTGAAAGAGAAGAAGCCCAAAAATTAAGCATATCTTGAAGCTCTGAGACCTGCGTATCTTTTAAATCGAGATTGAAAGAAGTAGACGACTCTTTCAAACTAACCGCCGCATCATAACTAGAAGCCCCCTGAAAAAACTTGCCACAGATCATCGAATACGAAGGAGAAATCTCTTGGCTTTCTGCATCAAACTGAAAATTTTGTGATAGGATTTCACTCGATGAGGTTTTGTCTATGAGCTCTAATTTTCCCGCTTCGATTTTAAATGTGGCCTGGACTTGAAACCAAACACTCTCTTTGAATAGACCTTTTAGAGTGGGTTTAAAGGTTGTGGTTTTAATGACATGAATTTTTGGCTTTTGAAGATTCAGAGCTAATTTAATTGAACGCTTAAACCAATCGATTTGATAATCGATTGTAGCAGACTCCGCTTCTAAGTAGACTCCGCCTTTTTTAACCGCCCGATTTTTTGAGCCGAGCTTCGGCTCAATTAGAATAAGTTTGTTTTTTTTAAGCTCAAAGTCATGAAAGCTGACTTTCTCTCCAAATGTCTTTTCAGAGAAATATTTGAATCCTAGACGAGTCGTATGAAATGCAATGGGCTTTCTCCAGATAAATACTGAAGTGAGCAAAACCAAAAAGATAAAAAGAAAATAGAGTCTCTTATTCATTCCAAATTAAACTTATGTGCAATTATTCTATCTACTTAAGGGCGGAAAAATTTGGAAGAGATTTTAACAATAAAAATGAATTATGTATATCCCAACAGCACACTTTAACGACTCTTTTTTGCGGTAGAAATCAAAATCTGTTTTTTTAAATAAAGAGTTAATCTTCTACAAGATCCAAAAATTTAGCGGCATAGACTTCATCTAATCGTCTAAGGGGCATCTGATGCGGAGCCTCTAAAATCAGCTCTGGGTCCTCTTTTGCTTCTTGGACAATTTTTTCCATCACATGTATGAAACGGTCTAATGTTCTTTTAGACTCACTTTCAGTAGGCTCAATAAGCAAACACTCTTTAATGATCAACGGAAAGTAGACCGTTGGGGCATGGATGCCATAGTCAAGCAAACGCTTAACAATATCAAAAGCTTTGATTTTTTTTTCTAGAAAGCGATCTGCTTGCAAGACAAATTCATGAGAACAATACCCTTTAATAGGGACTTTATAACAGTTTCTTAAGTGATATTTTAAGTAGTTTGCATTAAGCACAGCCATCTCTGCTATTTTCCTAAGACCATAATGACCATGGAGTTGAAAATACATATAAGCTTTTAAAAGCACAGAGAAGTTCCCATAGAAGCTCGCTATTTGCCCTATACTTTTCTCGGTGTTCCAAACTGATCGATATGAGCTGTCTTTTTGAACAACTCTAGGAGTTGGCAGATAAGGCGCAAGCTTTTCCTGACATAAAATAGGTGCTCCGCCAGGTCCTCCTCCTCCGTGAGGGGTGGAGAAAGTTTTATGTAAGTTGATGTGCATAACATCAAAGCCCATTTCTCCAGGGCGGCATAAGTTCAAGATAGAGTTGAGGTTTGCTCCATCATAATAAAGAAGCCCTCCACATTCATGAACTAACTGGGTGATTTGAAGAATATGCTTTGAAAAGACCCCTACTGTATTGGGATTTGTTAGCATTAGCGCTGCTACTTGATCTGTTAGCTTCTCTTTAAGGTGTTCAATATCCACATCACCTGTCTCTGGGACAGAGCGAATAGTGACAACCTCATAGCCACAAAGCCTAGCAGACGCTGGGTTTGTTCCATGTGCACTGTCAGGGACAAGGATCTGAGTGCGCTTCGCATCTTTTTTCTCTCTATGGTAGGCTTGGATCATCCGTAGACCAACAAATTCACCCTGAGCTCCGGCATTTGGGGCTAAGGTTCCATGACTCATGCCACAAAGCTCACACAGTTTTTTGATGAGTCCATGAATAATTTCAAGCGAGCCTTGAATCATTTCATCTGCAGCCAGTGGATGGATATGTTTGTACTCAGGCAATTGCGCTACATCTTCACATATGCGCGGATTGAGTTTCATTGTACAACTTCCCAATGGATAAAAGTGGGTGTCTATACCCATATTGAGCCGCTCTAATATACTAAAATGTCTTGTAAGGTCGATTTCGGAGATTTCAGGTAAAATAACATCACTTTCTCGTCGCCATTTTTCTTCAGGCAAAAAAGAAGTCCAGGCCTCATCTTCTTTTGGTAGACTATAGGCTCTTTGACCTTTCTGGCTTTTTTGGAAAATAGTTTTTGGTATTTTCATGATAAAATAGTTGAAGCTACCTCCAAATAGCGGCTGAGAGCTTTTATATCTTTCATCTCAGTGACATTGATAAGCAGGTGGTCCTTAAACTGCGGATTTAAAAATCCTAGATCAAACCCTGGCTCAATTTTGTGTGATCTAAAATGCTTAAGAACTTTCTCCATAGGCTTGTTCAATTTTACTGTAAACTCATTAAAGTTAGGGTCATCATTTATCTTATGAACTTTTGAAAGTTTGAGCAAGTGCTGCTTTAGGTAGGCGGTCCTTTGAAAATTTGTTAATGCAAGTTTTGAAAGGCCAACGGGTCCATACCAGAGCATTGCCACTAAACTTGCTAAGGCATACAGCGCTTGATTCGAGCAGATATTTGAAGTAGCTTTCTCTCTTCTAATATGTTGCTCTCTGGTTTGCAGCGTCAGTACAAAACCTTCGTTTTTTGCTCGATCTTGCGTCCTACCTACTACTCTTCCTGGAATTTGTCTGGCAAACTTGCGTTTGCAGCTTAAATAACCTGCATAGGGTCCGCCAAGTTGCAATGGAATACCCAAAGGCTGACAATCTCCAACAGCAATGTCAGCACCAAGTTTTCCCGCACACTCATAGAGGCCATAAACCAAAGGAGTTGATGAACAAAGGACTGTAACAATACCTTTTTCGTGAGCACGTTCAAACAGTGGCTTTATATCTTCGATACCTCCAAAAACATTGGGGTATGAGAGAAGGAGCCCAGCAACATCTTCATCTAAAAGCTCATTGAATTTTTCCTGATCTAATTTCCCATCAGCAGTAATCGGGATAAATTCAAGTTCAATATTAGATGCTTCTACGTACTGCTTTAATACTTTTTGGTAGTTGGGGTGAAGATTTTGAGGCGCTAAGACTTTATTTCTTGATCTGTTGATACGACGGGCCATTAAAAGCGCTTCTCCGCAGGCAGATGCAGCATCATAGAGAGAAGCATTAGCCATCTCTAGACCAGTCAATCTGCTAATACAAGTTTGAAACTCATAGATTGTTTGCAACATTCCTTGAGAGGCTTCTGCTTGATAAGGGGTATAGGCTGTTAAAAAACCAGACTTACCGATTACAGATCGAACAATGGAGGGAACGTAGTGATAATAGGCTCCTGCTCCGATATAGCTTTCATAGTTTTGATACGTATTTTTTGAGGCGATGGTTTGAAGTTTTTTGATTCCTTCACATTCAGAGAGTCCATCATCATGCTCTGGGACTTTGAGTAGAATGTCTTCTGGGATATCTTGCCAGAGTTCATCTATTTTTGAGATACCCATGCTTTGAAGCATTTCAGATATCTGCTCTTTTTGATTTGATATAAAGTCCATTTCATTTTACTTCAGAAATTTTTCATAAGCTGCATTATCCATTAGGCTCTCTAGCTCAGTTGGATCGTTTAAAGTTACGCGTATAAGCCAGCCTGTGTCTTCGGGAGATTCATTGATAAGCTCTGGATGATCAACGAGCTCTTTATTTACTTCGGCTATTTCACCAGACACGGGAGAATATACATCAGCAGCAGCTTTTGTAGATTCAAGTACGGCCATTTCTTGGCCTTTTTTTATATGAGCTCCCACTTTTGGCAATTCAATATGTACAATATCACCAAGTTCTTTTTGAGCATATTGACTCACCCCTACTGTCGCTGTAGAATTCGTTATTTTGACCCACTCATGAGAATCACTATATTGCATTTCTTTTCTCTCCTATACTTTTTCAATAAAGGGTAACTTGACTACTTTTGCTTCTATTTCTCTATTTCGTATCAATACACCAACTTTATCACTTTCCTTTAATACCCCATCTACCATGATTAGTGCAATCGAACGTTTAAGAGTAGGTGAATAGCCTCCAGAGGTAACTACAGCCCTTTCTTTTCCGTTCACTAAAACAGCACAACCAGGTCTTGCTATTGCATTTTCTTCTAAGATAATAGCATGCTGTGATCGTTTGACACCTTGGTCTTTTATTTTTTTAAGCGCTTCTTTGCCTAAGAAATCAGATTCTTTCCACTTTACAACCCAAGAAGCAATACTCTCTAGCGGAGAGATTTGATCCGAAAGCTCATGACCATACAGAGCATAACCCATCTCTAGTCGGAGGGTATCTCTTGCAGCAAGGCCTATGGGTTTAACTACATCTGGATTTTTATAGAGCATTTCCATCCAAAGCTCAACGATAGCCTCTTCATCACCATAAATTTCATAACCATGTTCTCCAGTATAACCTGTTCTGGAAACAATTAATTGCACACCTCGATCACTAAAAGAATCAAAACGCATAAATTTCAATTCATCTATTTGACCAAAAAACTTGGATAATATTTCTTCAGACTTTGGCCCTTGCAAAGCTATGATACCATGCGTTTGAAAATTGGGAGTGATTTTAACATCAAAGTCTTTCCCATATTTTATAAAGTGCGCTAAATCTTTTTCACGATTTGAGGCATTGACTGCTATAAAGTAGCGTTCAGAGCTTTCCTTGTATATGATCACATCATCTACGCTCATTCCATTTTCATCACATAAAACGGTATATTGAGCTCTGTTATCTCTAATTTTGTCTACTTGATTTGTGGCTATATAGTTTAAAAAAGCTTCACTCTTAGGCCCTTCAATCCAAACTTTGGCCATATGAGAAATATCAAATAGGCCTGCATTCTCGCGTACCCACTGATGCTCTTTTACGGCACTCTCATAAGAAATGGGCATCTGCCATCCCTCAAAATCTACTATTTTTGCTTTAAGTGCTATGTGCTGTTCATATAAACAAGTTTTCATTCATGGCTGCTGTAGTTATTGAGCTCTATTTGATCAAGCAATTCAGTAGCAAGCGCTTGAATGGCTTCGGAAGAAAGCTCTGAGCGTAACTGCTTTTGCATTGGATGGTCATCTATTTTACTCTCTTTTGATAGTATATAAGTAAATACAGGAATTCTGTTTTTTAGTTCAACTAAGCTCCAAGAATTTTCAGGAGCGTCTAGAAGCGCATCCATTTCTCTTGTGTTATTCTGATGCCTAATTAAGGTATCTGTTGAGGCGTAGATATTCCAAAATGAATTAAATGCAAAAACGTTATCATTCTCTTCGTCTGAATTTTTATAGAATGCAAGAGCTTCCCTCATTGGATTATAGAGGCGATAATTACAATAAAAAATCTCATTAAGCTGCTTTGGGTCAGAACCAGAAAAAGTTGTAAAATCTTTGAGGATTGCACTTTGGATTGGCTCTAGGTACTGACAAAGAACTTTATCTTTAACTTTTGCAAACTCCTGGTCTTTGAAAGCTGATTTTTTATGCTCTTTTTTCAGGGCTTGCTGAAGCATTTTCTCAGCTGTTTTATCTTTTAAAAGATCCTCGTATCTGACAAGCTTTGGTTCTTCTAAGCCTTTAACAGCAGAAATCTTATAAAAGTGAACATCATCAAATGTAACAGAATCAAGAGCCTTTTCTTCTTGGAAAAAGTTAAAAAAGTTTTTCAAGAAGCTTTCTTTTTTTGAAGAAATTTCTAAGCCTTTAAACGGAAGTTTATAGCCACTCTTTCTACTATAAAAAGACTCGTTTTTATTAGGCACTTTTTCAAATGCATTCGCGAGCCAGTTTTCATCTTGCTTAAGCAGAGTTTGGCGAATGTGTTGGTCAAGCTGCATTTGAGTAAAATAATCAAGATCATCAAAACAAGCTTGATAGTTACTGGGACTCATCTTTTCATCAATTTGCAGCTTCGGAAAGCGAGTAAGTAGTTCCTGACAATTTTTCGGATCATTCTTCCAGTTCCAAATAGCTTGGACACTCACAGAAATAGCTGCTTGATGGACATCCACCTCTTTATAGTCTATTTCAACGCGCTGTTCAATAAGTTGTGGGTTTTCTTTCTCTATATCTTTGAAATCATTTAATTCAAAATTAAGAGAAAGGAGCTCTTGTGGTTTTCCAAGAGCGGCCAAATAGGTCTCTAGTTGAGCCAAATCTTTTGGCGATCTAAACCTTAAGTGCTCTGGAGGCATATATGTGCAGACTTGAACTTGCTCAGAAGCATACTTTTCAAAATCTTCTAACGTTAAATCATCTAAAAGAGCCGCATGTGAAGCTTCATTGAAAAAGTTTTGGAAAGTTAGGATTTCGCGCCAAAGTGAGACCATCTGAACTTTATTCATGCCTAGTCGATTTAATTTGGCATAGAAGTAGCTCTCTGCATCAGAAAATTCTTTTAGTCCTAAAAACTGAAGTTGTTGAAAACATTTTTCATTTAATTTTGCTAAACTGTTTTCCGCTTCTTTGTATGAGGCCTGATATCCTCTTTTTTGAGCAATAGAGCTTACTTGCAAAATAAATTGACAGGCATAATCCATAACTTTTGGACCAAACCAATCTTGCAAAGAGCGATACCCAAATAAAGAGAGAGAGTATGGGGCCATATTTTCATCTTTTTGAAGCCATTGGTACTGAGTTTGCTTTTCAGCTAGAAACTGCCAGAGAGCAAAAGGGGAAAATTGATTTTCTTCTAAAAAAAGTTCTGTGCGCAGAGTAAACGCTTTTTGAAGATCTGTTTCATTTTGAAGTTTTTCTAAGAGCTCTGGAATCTGCGGGGCATGTTTATGCCAAACGGAGTCTGCACTTACGTGTGCTGCTTGTGGATGCGCGTAGGATTTATAGAGTTTTTCTTTCTCATGTTGTTCTTTCCAAAGTGGAGCCAATTCATCTTGCTTTTTCTGAGCAATTAATCCCATCAGCTTGGGCTGAATAATATTTTGTGTAAAAGCATCCTCTAGAAAAAAATTCATCCCCAGATTTTGACCATATAGTGCCATTTCACCATTATTTGTGCTCAGCAAGGCCTTCAGCCCTTCATAATGGGAGCGTTTAATTTTTTTCCCGGTAACGGCTTTAAAGAGTGTTTTATCTCCAGCGCTAGATAAATTTCTTGGCAAAAGGCCAACAAGCATTACAGAGACGCCGACTAATAGGGCAACAAACACGAAAAAAATCTTTTGATATTTCTTCAAAAATCCAAGCATTTTGTAGTTCTTTTTTTAAATTGAAAATGGGGAAAATAACATATAATTAAAAAAAGTATCCAGTTTTTTTCATTCTTTTAATACTCAAGGATGGAGGCAATTAGGTTTTCTTGAATTTCCTCCCTAAAATAGGTGAGTTTTTCATGCTCAAAATGATTTGAAACCAAGTAATAGGTATTTTGATTGATCGCACTAAAGGAGTCTTCTGACTTTAATATAGCCTTTAGGTATTCTGGATCTGGTAAAGCTATTGAAATCGTTCCATGATGCAGATAGCCTAAAGCTGTTTTACGCTGCGCTGCCCCTCCAATTTTCTTCCCTTTATAGAGCACATCATATTTAGAAGGTTTAGCCATGCAGAAATTAAGGGCCTCATTTTCTTCTCTGCCCTCATCTTTTTCAAGGTAGCCTAACTCTGCCTTCTCTTCTATGATCTTTGCGACGCTTAAATAGACAAATTGATTGATGAATCTATAGTTTTCTAGGGTATTTAGAGAAAAGTTTGGGTGATTTCTGGGCATTAAAAAAGAGAACGCATAATCACAGAAATGAAATGTCATCCCTCCTCCAGTTACTCGCTTTGCTAGATCTATCCCCTCAACCTCTTGCATGTTAAGCAGCTTCGAAGGATCTGTAAAGTGTCCGTAGGTAGCAGAAGGCCCTTGCCACTTATAGATATGCAAGATTGGGAGTTGGTCAGGATCGAGCTCAGCTAAAAGTTTCTGATCTATTTCCATATTCTCAGTTGCCGAGTGCACGCCCGTATCTAAAATAGTGATTTCCATTTGAGGGCTTTACTTCACCTTTTCCTTAAGGAAACTATAGAAAATTATTTTAATTTATCTTACAATGATATATTGATATCCAAAAAAAATCATTCTAAGATTTGCAAAAAATACATCGAGTTTCTAAGGTGAAGTTAGAAGCACAAGTGACCATTAATAAGTTTTTAATAGAGAGACAGTTATGTTTGACAAGTTCACAAACAGAGCAAAACAAGTAATCAAACTTGCTAAAAAAGAAGCCCAACGCCTCAACCACAATTATTTAGGCACTGAGCACGTGCTACTTGGGCTTTTAAAGTTAGGTCAAGGTATTGCAGTTAATGTCCTTAGGAATCTAAATATCGATTTTGAAACCGTGCGTGCTGAGATTGAGCGACTTGTCGGATATGGACCCGAAATTCAAGTTTATGGTGACCCAGCTCTTACAGGAAAGGTTAAGAGAGTATTTGAAGCAGCAAACGAAGAAGCAGCTAATCTCAACCACAATTATGTAGGCACTGAACACCTCTTGCTTGGGCTACTCAAACAAACAGATGGAGTAGCAGCACAAGTTTTAGAAAATTTAAATGTAAATTTAAAAGAGATCAGAAAAGAAGTCTTAAAGGAACTTGAGAGTTTCAATCTACAACTACCTCCTATTGGATCAACCTCAACAAATCAACCTAATATGAATCAACAGTCTAAAGGTTATGAATCTAAAAATGCTGCCAGCACTGACAAGACCCCTGCCCTAAAAGCTTATGGTCATGATTTAACCGAGATCTGCCGCAGTGGTTCTATGGATCCCGTTATTGGCCGTAAAGAAGAAGTGGAGCGACTTATTTTGATTTTATGCCGCAGGCGTAAAAACAACCCGGTTCTCGTAGGAGAAGCAGGTGTCGGAAAAACAGCTATTGTAGAAGGTTTAGCTCAGGCTATTGTTAAAGGCGATGTACCAGACAACTTACGTAAAAAGAGATTGATTTCCCTTGATTTAACATTAATGATTGCCGGAACTAAGTACCGTGGTCAATTTGAAGAACGAATTAAAGCTGTAATGGACGAAGTGAAGAAAAATGGGAACATTTTACTCTTCATTGATGAGCTTCACACAATCGTTGGAGCAGGAGCTGCAGAAGGAGCCATTGATGCATCAAATATTTTGAAACCGGCCCTCTCTCGCGGAGAAATCCAATGTATTGGAGCAACGACTATCGATGAGTATCGAAAGCACATTGAAAAAGATGCCGCTCTCGAACGCCGTTTCCAGAAAATCCATGTAGCTCCCCCAAATATCACTGAAACAGAAGAAATCCTCACTGGTCTAAAAATTAAATACCAGGAACACCACAAATGTATCTATACTGACCAGGCGATCATCGCAGCAGCGAATTTATCAGATCGATACATTCACGGAAGATTTTTACCAGACAAGGCAATTGATTTAATCGATGAAGCTGGCGCTAAAATGCGCATCTCAATGATGAATCAGCCCGATGACATTACAAAACTTGAAGGAACTATCGAAGAGACACGTTTGGCTAAAGAAGATGCGATAAACCATCAAGAATACGAAAAAGCTGCAAAACTTAGAGACTCTGAGAAAAACTTAAGAGAGCAACTTCAAAAGATCCGTTCTGAATGGGAGGTGAACAAAGAAGAACACCAAGTTATCGTCGATGAAGAAGAAGTTGCATCCATTGTTTCCAAGCTTACAGGCGTTCCTCTCAACCGTTTAACTGAAGGTGAAACCTCTAAAGTCTTAAAGATGGAAGAAATTCTATCAGACAATATTATTGGGCAGCCTGACGCTATTAAAACTGTTTGCCGATCTATTCGCAGAAGCCGCGCTGACATTAAAGATCCTAATCGCCCAATTGGAGCCTTCTTATTTTTAGGGCCAACCGGTGTGGGTAAAACGCTTCTTGCTAGACAACTAGCTATTCACATGTTTGGTGGTGAGGAGTCTTTGATTCAAGTAGATATGTCTGAATATATGGAAAAATTTGCGATTAGTCGTATGACAGGATCGCCTCCAGGATATGTAGGACATGAAGAAGGTGGACAGCTTACAGAGCGAGTGCGCCAAAGACCCTACAGTGTAGTTCTCTTTGATGAAGTGGAAAAAGCACACCCAGATGTAATGAATCTACTTCTTCAGATCTTAGAAGAAGGGCGCTTAACCGACTCCTTTGGAAGAAAAATTGATTTCAGAAATACTATTATCATCATGACTTCTAACTTAGGGGCTGATCTTATTAAGAAAACTCATGAAGTGGGTTTTGGAGCCTCTGAAGGGCTACCTAACTTTGAGACGATTACTTCTAAAATTGAAGAAGCTGTAAAAAAACACTTCAAACCTGAATTCATCAATCGTATTGATGGGCTGGTAACCTTTAGACCTCTTTCTAAAGACGCTTTAAAACACGTTGTTCAGCTCGAACTGAAAAAACTAAAAAAACGCTTAGTAGACAAAAAGATCGAACTCAACTTAGACAGTGCTGCTATTGACTTCTTAGTCAACAAAGGATTCCAGCCTGAAATGGGAGCTCGACCAGTACGAAGAACCATCGAAGAGCATATTGAAGATGTACTTGCTGAAAAGCTTCTTAAAACTCCTTCTATTAAAGCAAACAAACGTGGATTTGACATCAAGAAAGGTGACAAAGCGCTAGAGTTTACAGAAACAATGATCGAAGAGAAAACTGAAGACCTGAATGAAAATAAAGACAAAGCTCTTGCTGGAGACGAAGAAGAGAAATCTTAAGCAGGCTGTAGCTGATTTACACTAGACTCCCAGCTGCGAACAACACGCAGTAGTTCTTTTTTGTTTGGCTGATTTTTTAAGATCTCAAGGTTTTCCGCCTGGTGACAGAAAAATGCAACTTTAGCAAGTAGATTTAGATGCCTTTTATCTTGGCATGCAAATAGAAAAAAGAGCGTATGCACTTTCTTTCCATCTAAAGCTCCATACTCGATGGGTTTTTTAAGATATACAATCGCCACAACATCATAGGCACGAGAAAGTAAAAAATCTCTGGTGTGAGGCACGGCGACACCTCTGTTGAGGGCTGTAGACATAAGCTTTTCACGATCAAGTAATAGGTTAGTTAAAACCTCAGCGTCTACATCCAGCTGTTTGGAAATAATTTCCATACAATTTTGGATAACTTCTTCTTTAGACCCGCCCACAACATCATTTAATACCAGTCCTTTGTGAATGGCTCTATACAGGTTAAACTGCTGAAGCCCCCCCACTGGGTGTTCTTTAGGGTTGATTTTCAGGTCTTCTTGGTGAACAAAACGAAGCATCCACTCTTCTATTTCTTCGCGGTTAAAACGATAATCATTATTGAGTTGATAAGCAGGGATTTTCCCTTCTTTGGTCAAGTTACGGATTGCTTCTTCTGAAACTTGCAAAAATTTTGATACATCAGCAACTGTAAGGTCCATTAGACTTCACCTTTTACGGTTTGGAACATTTCAATTATTTGTTTCGGTTGAGTTAGGTGGAGAAGTTTTTTTCTAATTTCCTCATCTCGAAGAACGAGCGTAAGCTGAGAGAGTAGGTTAAGGTAGTCACACTGTTTATCATCTGGGCCCCCTATTAGGAAAATGAGTTTCACATCTACATTGTCCATGGAGTTCCAGTTTATGCCTTTTTTGAGTATTCCTATAGCTATAAAGAAGTCATCAAACTCTGGCAGTTTAGCATGAGGCAGGGCAACTCCAACTCCAATTCCTGTAGACGCTACTTTTTCTCTTTCCAATACTGCTTGAAGAAATTCTTCTTGATACTCTTGAAGGTTATAGCTTGCAGTTAAACACTTGGTTAATTTTGTTATGGCCTCATTTCTGTTCTGCGCATCTAAAAATTGAATCGTCGATGGGTTTAAACACGATGATACATCTGTAAGCGACTTAGATTTAAAATTTCCCTGTGTGCCCAAAACCACCTTCTCCTCTTGATGTAGATACTACGACCTTTTCAATTTGCTCAAATTTTGCTTGGGCAACCTCAGCAAAGATAATTTGTGCAATTCTCATTTGTGGTTCAACAACAAACTCTTCTTGCCCATGATTAATAAGAATAACTTTAAGTTCTCCTCTATAATCTGAATCAATAGTTGCTGGAGTGTTTAATACGGTTATCTGATGCTTAAAAGCCAAGCCACTTCTAGGGCGAACCTGCACTTCATACCCATGAGGTATTTCAATTTTCAACCCTGTGGGTATTAAAACAGATTTCCCTGGAGCTATAACTAGATTCTCACTCAGGTGAGCTCTAACGTCTGCTCCTGAGGAGCCTTCCGTTGCGTAAAGAGGCATTTGAACCTCATCACTAAGCGTTTCTATCCTTACATTGATAATCGGCATTATGTTGTCTTTTTATTCTTTTTTATCTCTTTTTCTAGACTAACTAGCTTAGCCCCTTTAAGATTTTCGAGCGAGAGCTTTCGATTTTTTTTTAAAAGTTTTTCAGGCATCAAATATTGAATAAAAGTGCTAATTTTATTTTTAAGATCTTTCCTTCTAACTACACAGTCTAACATGCCATGTTCTAGTAAGAATTCTGATTTTTGAGCCTCTGGTGGAATTTTCTCACCAATAGTTTGCTCAATAACCCGTGGACCTGCAAAACAAATTAAAGCTTTAGGCTCAGCAATGATCACATCACCAAGAGAGGCAAAAGAAGCTGTGATTCCACCAGCAGTAGGATTAGTCAGAATTGAGATGTAGGGCAATGAGCACCTACCTAGCTTTGCTAAAGCAGCGGAAGTTTTTGCCATCTGCATTAAAGATAAGGTCGATTCTTGCATTCTGGCTCCGCCTGAAGCTGATACAATCACGAGTGGAAGATGTTCATTAATAGCGTGCTCAATAATTAAAGTAAGTTTTTCTCCTACAACAGATCCCATAGAACCGCCCATAAAGGCAAAATCTAAAATACCAAAAGCTGTAGGTTGTCCGTCAATGGCCCCCACTCCGACTAATACTCCTTCATTCCTAGAAGATTTTTTTTGAGCTTTAGCGATACGAACTTTATATGTTTCAGTATCTTTAAAGTTGAGAGGGTCTAGGGGTTTGATGTTGGCGTACATCTCTTTAAAAGAGCCTTCATCAGACAGTAGCTTAATACGCTCATGAATAGAAATACGATAGTGATAATCGCATTTAGGACAGCAATTGGTATTTTGCTCTAGCTCATTGAGGTGAACAAGCTCTTTACAGTGCGTACACTTGAGCCACCCATCAAAACTTTCGCGTTTAGTTTCTTGAACTTTTATTTTCGGCTTACTTTTAGAAAACAGCTTCATAACTCAAAAAATCTATTAAATTGAAAGACTCAATTTTAATTTATAAGGACATATAAATCAAGTAATTGAGCATCACTCAAATCTTATTTTGAATGTGCTTTTTCAAATCTTTCATTTACAGTTTTCCAGTTGATAATCTGCCAAATAGCTTTGACATAGTCAGGGCGCACATTCTTATACTGCAAATAATATGCATGTTCCCAAACATCGATTCCTAGAAGAGGAATAAGTCCTTGAGTAGAAAGAGGATCTTGATTTTGACATGTTGCAACTCTTAAACATTTTTTTTGAGGATCTAGGGCAAGCCATCCCCAGCCAGAACCTTGCACAGCAGCAGTCTTTGCTGACATTTCTTCTATCATTTTATCAAGAGAGCCAAAGTAGTGCTCAATGCTTTTTAAGAGCTGCCCTTGAGGCTCTCCCCCTTCTCCTTTGGGTGCAAGATTTTCCCAAAAAAGAGTGTGGTTGAAGTGTCCTCCCCCATTAAAATTAATTGCTTTTTGAAGAGCAATCATTCCATCTATCTTATTTTCTGCCTGAAGTTTTTGGTAGCCTTCTAGAGATGAGTTGAGGTTGGTGACATAGCCTTGATGGTGCTTCTTGTGGTGAAGCTCCATAATTTCACGGCTAATTACTGGCTCTAGTGCTTCATAGGAGTAGGGTAAATTTGGGAGTTGAAATGACATAAGGAGTTCCTTGCTTTTTTCTAAACAAAATACTCCTTATAATTATTTATGTCAAAATTGATTAAAGAACAGTATCTTTAGAAATAGACTGAGCAAGGTGACGTTTTATATCAGCAAGAAAAATTTTGTTCGCTCCAATCTGTTCAGCTGCATGATTTCTAAAATCTGAAATATGCTGGGCTAGCACTTGAATACGTCTTTTTTTATCTTCTACAGAAGTATTTGGAAGAGATATAAATTCTCTAGAGATACTCTCTTGCATGTTTGTTGCTGCGTGAGAAGTGCGAGAACCAAATCTAAATGCTTCATCTCGTTTAAGATCTAGGTAGCTCACGCGATACCTTCTATCATCTTCTTGGGTAAAATGAGCAAAGTCTGCTCGCTTCATAGCTTTTAGTTTCTTAGAGACGGCTTCATGTGTACCTTCAGCGTTGTCTTTTCCACTAATCGCAAGCTTTGCTGCCTGAACTTCTAGGGTTGTTATAGCATCACGAAGCTCTTGTTCGAGTTCTGTTAAGTAATCCATATTTCCATAATTTGGATCTTTGAGCACAGTGGCTGCCTGCTTAAGCAGTGGCTCTATCATAGCTTGCATTCCAGTATTAACTCTTTCCAACTCATCAAGGAGGATGTATGGAACAACTTTTAAAAGCTCTAGAGTGTTGAATCTATCAGCTCGCTTGAACCCTTCATTCCAAACAAAGCTAAAAAATGGATCTAAAAGTACAGATCTAATTACTCCGCTTGAAAGGCCATAGAGTTGCTCTCTTTCTCCACCAGTAGGACTAAATAAAGAAGTCCTAGTTTTTGTAGCTCTAATTTGCTGATTAGGGTCATCTATTGCCATTAAAAGCTGGTATTCTGTTTGTCCAAACCATGAACTTACTGTAGTAGCCACTGAGCGCGCATTCCAATAGATTAAGTCTGAAACAGCTTCAAATCCACCTTTCATCTTAGTAGTTAACCAACCATCTGGGTTACTAACTTTTTTTCCAGCACCTTCAACATAGGGTGCATATTCAGCAAGGTTTGGGTTAGCATCTGTAGAGACGTCTATAACAGCAACCTGTAGGTCGTTAAGTGGATATTTATCATCTGGCGCTGTAAAATCATCGACCTCATATTGAGTGGTCATGCTCTCCATAGCGGGAACTGCAACTTGAAGAACCAAATCTGTTTGAGTGGCTTCGCTCTTCATAATTGGAGGTATAACTTGAGAACTCCCATCTGTCTGAACTGCCGTCTCTTTGATCTGCGGATGCAGACTGGCCAAAGCCTTAGCGTAGTGATTATAAGCACTTAATGCTGGTTTACTTATCGGCTTTTTCGGTAAAGAATAAGTGAGAGCAAAATTGCTAGCTCTATCAACCCCTATACCTAAATCTGTTCTAGCCATGTTTTTTCTCCAATATAATATAATTTCTACGCTAATTTTAACACTTCACTATTAAGATCTTATAAAGGGATCTTTTAAACTTTGATAGAATTATAACTTTAAAAAGATTACGAAACTGAGTTTGTACTTAGTTTTAATCCTACTTGTATAAGAAAAAAGGACTTTGTGACTTCTCCCTTGCAAACTACCCTCAAATGACTCGGAATAGCCCCAAAAGATTCAAAAAAAGATCTTACACCTGATGGACTTGTAAAAACGACTTCCTGATAGAGATCTAAATTGGGTTTTGGGACTCTTAGGCAGGCTCTAGTATCATAGAGATCTACCGCCTCAAAAGAGGTGTTTGATCTCTCTAGGTACTCTCTTATCAGAGGCCTTGCTTTTGCTGATTTTAGGTAAAGCATGTGCGAGTTCTTTTTCCACTTCATGCGCTTAAAAAGCTCTATGAGACCTTCTTGAGACTCATTTTGAGCAATATAGCTACAGTAGGCCCCTCTTTTCTGCAAGGCCTCTGCTGTAGAGCGCCCTACTGAGAAAATGGCAGTCCTATCTAGAAGACTTTTTGGGATATGGAGCTTATTCATAATTTCAAATAATAAATTTACGGAAGTTTGACTTGTTAAGAGCAGATGGGTGGCCTCTTCCATTTGAAGGCAAAAGCCTTCAAATCTCTCCATAGGATGAGGAGCTATCTCAATTAAGGGGTAGTGGTCCACCTCTCCTTGAGTGCGGTATTTAGAGGGATCTAACCCAAAATAGAGGCTTTTTTGCTCCCTTCTGTAGTCTATAGCTTTAAAGATCTCCTTCATCTCTAAATCCCCTTTTCGAGCCAAAATAGCGATTGCTCCCTGCAAATGGGCGGTTTCACCCTTAAGTTTAAGAATGTTGAGGTCTTTATAGCCGAGTCTAGTAAGCGCCACTTTAGCTATTACTGCTCCATCTACTCTTTTGTCTATGACTTGTCGAATTCTCTGATCTATGCTTCCTCTAAGATCGACTACTTGAGATTGGTGAATTTGAGCTTCTACATTTTCTTTTCGATTGTGGGAGGATGTGGCGATTTTAAGGTTCCGAGGCAGGTTCTCAGTATTGATAGTGGGATGAAAGACAATGACATCCTCTTTTTCAAGAGGAGCTGTTATAGCCACAATTTCTAAACCTGGAGGTATAGGCTCAGGTAGATCTTTAGCAGAATGGATCGCAATACGACATTTTTTTTCGAGTAGCCACTGATCTATCTCATATGTAAAAAAGTTGCTTTTTTCCAAATCCCTCAAAGAAGTTTTGAGGTCTTTGTCTCCAGTGGTCTTACAGACTTTGCAGCAAAAACAAAGGCTAGGATGATGATAGGTAATAGCATCAACAACCTCCTCTATTTGCTTAATAGAGAGTTTGGAAGCTCTTGCTCCAACAACAATAGGATCAATCTCTAAAACAGTGGCTGATGGCATCGTCGACAAACTCAATTGGATGGATTTGGATAGAATTTATAATTTCTTTAGAAAGATCTTTCATATTTCTTTTAGGTATAATGGCCTCTTTAAAGCCCATACGCACAGCTTCTTTTAATCTTTTCTCAATATTTGATACTCTGCGAATATCTCCAGAGAGTCCAATTTCCCCTAAGAATACCTGAGAGAAATTGAGAGGTCTTTCTCGGTAAGACGAGGCAATAGCCATTAAGAGGCCTAAATCAAGTGCTGGCTCGCGAATATGAATCCCACCAGCAAGTGATACAAAAATATCTGATCTCATCAAAGAATAACCTAAGCGTTTTTCAAGCACAGCTAAAAGCAGTGCTAAGCGATTTGTATTTATCCCACTACTTTTTCTAGCAGGGGTGCTATAGGCTAATGAAGTAACGAGTGCTTGAGCTTCAACTAAAATAGGACAAGATCCTTCAACTGTCGGGATAATAGCAGAGCCCTCTACTTCTTTTTTTCTTTCATCTAAGAAAACCTCTGATGGGTTTTCAACTTCCTTTAGGCCTGTAGACTTCATTTGAAAGATTCCTATTTCATCACAAGGGCCAAAGCGGTTTTTAACTACTCTTAAGATGCGGTAGTGGTGCTGACGATCCCCTTCAAAATATAAGACAGTATCGACTAAATGCTCTAAAATTCTTGGTCCTGCAATCTCTCCTGATTTAGTAACATGTCCTATTAAGAAAATAGAGATGCCAAGGTTTTTTGCAATATACATCATCTCGGTTGCTGCTTCTCGAATTTGAGTAACCGAACCAGGGAGAGAAGGCACATCATTTTTATAGACAACTTGAATGGAGTCGATGATTACAATTTGGGGCTTGATACTCTCTATTTGAGCTTTGATCGCTTCAATATTCGTCTCTCCTAAAAGAAGTAGATTTTCTGCTGAGATTGAAAGTCTTTTGGCTCGAATGGAAATCTGTTCAATTGACTCCTCACCGCAAATATATAGAACTTTGCACCCAGAATCTACATAGCTTGCCATCACTTGCATTAAAAGCGTTGATTTGCCAATTCCTGGGTCGCCACCAAGTAAGATTAAGGAACCCACAACTAAACCTTGCCCGAGCAAACGATCGAATGCTTTGATATTCGATAAGGTTCTCGTTTTTTCATCCACTTTCACATCGGCTAAGCGAATTGCTTTTTTCATTTCAGGATTTGTTTGAAAACGCGTTGAAAGCTTTTTAACTTCTAGCTCTTCTTCAATTGAATTCCAGCTCTCACATGTTGGGCATTGACCTGACCATTTAGCCTGGCTATGTCCACACTCTTGACAACTCCAAATGACCTTAGTTTTGGTCATCGCTTATATCTCCGCTGAATCAATAATATTTAAACGATACAGCGCTTCTGCTGCTGCTGCTTGCTGCGCACTTTTTTTAGAGGAACCATACCCGCTTCCCAATATCATGTCACCTATTAAAACGGAGATATGGAAGGTTTTACTATGGTCTGGCCCTGCTTCAGTCATCACTTTATAGGTAGGCACTTTTTGATATTTTTTTTGAGAGTAATCTTGAAGCTCTGCTTTCCAATTGCGCATAGGAGCACTTAATATCGCTTCAATTTCGTCAGAGAAATTATCTAAAATAAACTTTTTTGCTGACTCTATTCCGCCATCTAAGAAAATTGCTCCAACAATGGCTTCAAATAAATCTGCCAAAATTGAAGGATTGGGACGCGATAGGAAGCTCTTTTTCTCTCCCTTCCCCATCAAAATAAATTGCTCTATATCAAGTTTTTTAAGATAGTTAGAGCAAGAAGATGCTTCGATTAATCTAGAACGGTAATGAGAGAGCACCCCTTCCGAGTTAGTGGGATAACGGGTAAATAAGTAGTCTCCAATGATCAATCCAAATACAGCATCTCCGAGAAACTCTAGTCTCTCATTACTCTCTTTTATCAAGTCTTTATTTTCATTGATAAACGAGCTGTGTACAAATGCTGTTAAAAGATAATTTTTACTCTTGAATTGATATCCAATTTGCCGCTCTATCTTAGGCACTAAATTTAAAATTTCTTGAAGTTCACCCATAAATATGATTTCTAATAATTAGAAGATAATTTAATATTATCTTAATTCACTTATTAATTAATTTTAACTTTTTCTTTAGGTTTTCATGCCCGTAAGCGTTGCAAGTGAGCACATTCAATTTTTCAACCAGCACTCAAAAATTGAGTTTGAGAATTTATTGAATTTGAATCAATTAAAAACTTTATCCTCTGGTTTAAGAAAGGCGAAACCATCGAAAGATCACGCCCTTGCTTGGGGTTTTGACTTGTGGCGAAAAGACTCCTCTCTAAAAAATATTATCTGCAGCCCGTCTCTAGCAAAAATTGCTGGACAACTAAAAAATCTGCATGAGTTGCGCTATGCTTATTCACAATATTTAAGCCCAAAATGCTTTAGTAATCAAGCAACATTTCTCTATAGAAAAAGTTTTGTTAAAGAACTAGTTTGCGGGATATGTTTATGTATAAAGCCTGCAGAAGAGCCAGAGAACCCCTTTTTTCCAAAAGAAGCTCAAAGCGCTCTTTTTTTTGATATAGACCCTGATTTCCTTCTAAGATTCCCAAGAACTACTGGAGAGTACCTTTTCATCTTTTTTGCTGACTATAAAGCTCGTTTTTATATCCAGGAAGAAGAGAGCGAGCAGCAGACTCTTTTTAAAAGGCTCGGTTATCACCACGGTGAATTTTTAAGAGATGAGCACAATCCTTCATTTAGACGAATCTTATTATGAAAAAGCACCTACTCTTACTTCTTGTTTTCTTTTCAACATATGCATTTTCTCAAGACTATTCAAAGCCCTTAAATTACACCTATAGTACAAGCCTGTCCTCTAAATCCGTCTCTTCGTTTAACTTTACGTTTACCCAACAAATTGATCTTCAGTGCAAAATAGATTCTATTTCTCCAATAGATCAGTCTCCCGAAAAAATGACGATTACCTTTAAAAGGATCCAAGGAAAAGCAGACTATAACGACAAAAAACTGCAGTTTGACTCCCGCAAAGAAGATGACTACTCTTTGGAGTTTCAAAGCCTTAAAAAGCTCCTCAACCAGCCCATTGCAATTGAGCTCAATCGAGATATGACGCTTCAAAGGCCTATCAAAAGCTTTGACCAGCTACTTCATTTATCGTCTTTGGAAAACCACTTTATCAACTATGACCTCCTTGAGCAACTCTTAGAGGCTATTTTCATTCCTCTAAAAGCGACCTCCAGCTCTTTAGAGTGTCCGATTTCTATTTATTTTCCTTTTAAAACAACTAAGAATTTTCCCTTGCATCTCAAAGAGTCTTCCTCTCATGTCAGCTTTCATATTGATCAGGGCCTTGAACTTGAGGGGTTATATTCTACTCAAAGTGAGCCTTTTTCTATATACCTTTCCGGAAAAGTCAAAGTAGATGCAAATTGGCAGCCTATATCTTTTCACACCCAAAGATTTTCTCTTAGCCATGATTTAAAAGAGAAAAAAGAAGAAACACTTTTTGAAAACCCTTTGCTTTTTGATTATTCTATAGATCTCAATTTAACTAAGTTTGATGGTTAACACTCACTTTTTAGCAATTCGACTGCTCAACTGGTTTAAAATCCATAAACGAGATTTGCCCTGGAGAAAAAATATAACTCCTTATAGGGTTTGGATATCAGAAGTGATGCTTCAACAAACGCAAGTTAAAACAGTCATCCCCTATTTCCATCGTTGGATAAAAGCTTTTCCAACCTTAAAAGATTTGGCCGAAGCGCCACTTGAAAAAGTGATCAAACTCTGGGAGGGACTCGGCTACTATTCAAGAGCTCGCAACTTACATATTGGCGCTCAAGAGGTACTTAAAAAATATAACGGCCTCGTACCCTCTGATGCCAAGACTCTTCTAAAAATCTCTGGAATTGGTCCTTACACATGCTCTGCTATAATGAGCTTTGCTTTTAATCAATCGTGCACACTTGTTGATGGAAACGTTAAAAGAGTCATGGCAAGGTTTTTAAACCTGCACCTTGATTTTTCAAAACCAGAGCATCATAGACACCTTGAAGATATGCTCTTAGAAGAATTACCCAAAGACTACCCATGGATTTTTAATGAAGCTCTAATGGAAATTGGAGCCCTTATTTGCACCCCTAAAAACCCGCAGTGCGGCAATTGCCCCCTCTCAGAGAGATGTGAGGCAAAGAAGCAAAATACGCAGCTAGAGCTTCCAGTAAAAAAAGAGAGAAAAATGCAGTTTAAACTTCATCGAATAGTTTTAGTTCTGCAGCATGAGCAGGAATTTTTAGTAAGCAAACAAAACACAAATCTCATGAAAGATTTATATGAATTTCTCTACTTTGAAATAGAGTCATCAAAGCCTATTGTTGATCATCCTCAGTTTGAATCGATTTCCAAGTACTCTGATGAAACTATAGAACTACCTATTGTTAAACACAGCTTTACGAACTTCAGGGTGACCCTGCAGCCTCATATAGTGAAGCTCAGCAAAAAAATGAACATAGAGCATTATGAATGGATGAGTTTTCAAAAGTTGAATAAACTGCCCTTCTCTTCAGGACACAGAAGGGTTTTAGCTCACTTAATGAAATCTTTAGATGATTCTTGAGATTTGAGCTCCCAAAACTTTGCATACTTTTCAAAAGTATACCCGCTATAGAGCTTAGCCATTAAGAATCCCTGGAAGCCATCTCTAAATCCACCCCGAAAGAAGTAGCGTTTAAAGAAAGTAAAGGCGGGTCGAATAATGAGCTGAGACGGGTGAAATTTTCTTCCTTCTTTAACCATTCTTTTAGCCATTAGAGTAGAGTAGCGATCCATCTTTTTGAGGTAGTGATCTAAATCATCAAAGGGAAACTGCTCTATGTGGTTTTTTAAAAAGCCTGTTGACCCTTTGAGCTCAAAGCCCTCATGAACATCATCTTGTTCATTATAGGTCATCGCTTTTTTTCTAAAGAATTGAGGCTGGCGATAATCAGGAAACCATCCTCCGTGCAGAAGCTTGCGCCCAAAAACAGTGTTTAGACGAGGTACAAAATAAATATCTTGAGTATCTGCTTTAGAGCTGATCTTTTGAACTTCGTCGACAACTTTAGAAGTGGCAACTTCATCAGTATCTAAGCTAAAAATCCAATCAAAGCTTGCGTGAGAAAGACCCAAATTACGCATCTTTCCAAAAGTTGTAAAAGCATACTGAAAGACTTTGGCGCCTTTGTCTTGGCATATTTTGGCAGTATTATCACTGCTAAAAGAATCTATGACGACGATCTCATCAGCCCAAGATAGGCTATCGATACATCTTCCTATTTCTTTTTCATTATTATAACTTAAAATTACTGCGGAAATTTTTTGTGAATTCATGTGGCTGCTAATTCTGTAAAGTCTCTTTGAAATTCTTTTAATTGAGACCCTATCTTTTCAATAATCTGATTTTTTGCCAAGCGATATGCGCCTTTTATTCCATTAAAGATGGCAACTGATGAAGAACAGCCATGACATTTAACAATGACTCCTTCTACACCGAGCATGATAGCCCCTGGATATTCAGCATAATCAAGATACTTTTCAAGTTGCTGAAGCTGCCTTTTAGGATAGATAAGAGGGATATTTTTAAATCTTTTACTAACCTGATCTACGATAAAGCTTGAGACCCCTTCGCAAGTCTTTAGAAAGACGTTCCCAGTAAAGCCATCTGTAACAAGCACATCTACTTTCCCTTCAAAGACGTCCCTTGCTTCAATATTCCCTTCAAAATGAAAGTTCTTCTCTTCTAAGCGTTCTGCATAAAGATTAAAATATTCATAAGCCTGACGTACAGTACGAGTACCCTTACGAGCTTCTCCACCGATATTTAAAAGTCCAATTCTGGGATTGGAAATATTTTGTTCTACTTTTTGGTAGATTGCCCCCATTAAAGCAAACTGCATAAGGTACTGCGGGCGGAAGGTGACATTTGCTCCGACATCTAAGATAGCCACTTTTCCTTTTTCAGTAGGGAGAGTCGCAAGTAGTGCAGGTCTATTAATGGTCGGCAATTTATTAAGTTCTAGAGCTGCAAATGCTGTAATAGCCCCTGTGTTACCAGCTGTGATGAGGCCATCACAAGCCTTTTTCTTGATCATACCAACGCCAACTGCCATAGTAGATTTACGCTTTCTTCTGACAACAAATAGCGGAGAGTCTTCCATAAGCACTTCTTCTTCGGCCTCTTGAAAGCCAATTGAAGAGGAGAGACTCCTATACTGCTTTATGCAATCTTCTATTACTGGTTTTGTTGCTAAAACTGTGAAACGACAATCACTGCCAAATTGATCTGCAGCTGCGATAACACCCTGAAATAAATCAAGGGGCTCCGAGTCACTTCCCATTATATCAACAACAAGATGCAGCATAGTTTTACTCTGCTTCTACTTTCAGAACTTGACGGCCATTGTATGAGCCACATCCGAGGCAGATGCGATGTGAAATAGTTAGTGTTCCACAGTTTGAGCATGAAACAAAGTTAATTGTCTTTTTATGGTGGTGGGCTCTTCGAGATCCCTTGCGAGCATGAGATGAGCGGTTACGAGGTACAGCCATGTGTGTTCTCCAGTTATTGTTTTCGTTCTACTAGGTATGGTTTAATTAACTCTCTATCCGGACAGCTTCCTTGATTGCATTCTGCAAATTGAGGAGCTTCCAGTAGGACTTCTTCACGAAGAACCGAACTAAAATCAAAGTACGGCGCCTTGATCTTTGTAAGATCTTCAACGTGATAAAAATTCTTAATTTTGATCTCTGTATCAGCATTGCGATTGCAAATGCTGCATTCAGAAATCACAGTTGCTAAAACGTCAAAGTGCAGGATCAATTGATCATCTACAATGTAGATTTCACCCTGTAATTCCACCATCTGCCTAAAGCTTAGTTCTGAGTCCTCTACTTCCAAAAAATTGCTTGGTATTTTGAGATCGACCCTAACTTTAAGCTCTTTGCTATTTCTTAAACGGTCAGTATTAATAATAAAATCTTGATCTAACACAGTAAATTATATACGTTATAAGTACAACTTTCAACAAAAAGGTATTATTATATTTTACAAACCAATTAAAGGCTAATAAAAAGGGATAAAATCACTTGAATTATTTCTTAAATTCTTTACACTATAGATTATTAATAAAAATTTTAAATTTTACCCCAAATGTCTAGATTAGAAACTCTTAAAGAAAATTTAACGCGCCTTGCCCATACAAATCCCAGCCTTGCTCGAGATTTGATCAAGTCAGACAAAAACGATTTAGTCAAAGATTTTGAGTTTTGCAATACCGATAAAAAGGAGCTGAACCTCCTTCATAAAAAAAAATTTAATCCCTACACCCTACATAAACAATCAGGCGCGGTGCATGAATGCTCAGAATGGCTCGCTGAATTAAAACCCAACTGCCAGGTCCTTTATGTTTTTGGGGCTGGCCTTGGGTATTCATTTTTTACATTTCGAAAATGGCTTAAAATGAAGCCTAAGCTTCATCTTGTATATGTAGAGCCCAATTTATCTGTGATTTTTCACCTTTTTCAAACAGATTTAGGCCGGAGGATTCTCAACCACCCTAGAGTCCACTTTTTTAATTTTAAGAGTAAAGGCAGCTTAAAGCAACTCATCCAGCACTTGAGTGCTGAATTTTCTCAATATAAAGCAAAGGTTATTACTTCTCCTATTTACTGCAAAAGGTATCCTCGCATCACCGCTTGTATACAAAGCGAACTTCCTAAGGCACATGATTCTGTTTCGACTTTGCTCAAAGAAGGTCAGCACGCTAAAAATAGTTCTTTTAGAAATTTTACCGGTCTAGCTCCAAACCTAGATGGTTTTTATAACGGATCGATGTGTGTAGACCTCTTAAAAGGTGTCCCTTGCATCATTGTGGGGGCCGGACCTTCATTGCAAAAAAACATCGACGTTTTAAAAACTCTATCCAATCACGCTCTCATTTTAGCTGGAAGTTCAGCAATTTCTGGACTGACCTCGCAAGGCATCATCCCGCATATGGGCAACTACTTTGACCCCTATCGAAGAGTTTATGATCGCTTTATGACCAATTCAGCTTTTGAACTGCCCACTATTTCTTGTGCACGCACATTTTTAGAGGTATCTCGACGGATCCATGGGCCTCAAATTTACCTAAAAGGATCCACTGCAACCCCCGTCGTAAACTGGATAGAAGAATCTCTAGGTTTTCATGGTGTTCAAAATGAAGAATTAATTAGCGTCACTTCCTCTAACACTTTTTTTGCGCAGCTTTTAGGATGCAGTCCCATTATCTATGTGGGTGTGGATTTGGCCTACACCAACAATCAAAGCTATATGAAAGGAATAACTAAAGAAGCCTTGAAAGATGAAGAGGACCTTGATGAGAGCTCTTCAGAATTTGCATTTAACGAAGATATGGAGTCTATTGATATAGACGGTAACCCCATTAAAACTCGCTATGGATGGACTATCTAATCTGAGATTATTACAATGCAATCACGCAAAACCCCTTACATCAATTTTATAAACTCCACAGAAGGTGGAATAGGCTTTCCAGGCATTTCAAACCTTCCTCTAAAAGAAGTTAAAGATTGGTTTTTGAAAAAAACTTATCCTATTGAGGAAATGCTCCATAGTAGCCTGCTTTCAATGCGTATTCAGGATAAAAAAACTCAAAAAGAGGCTCTCTCCAAACTCAAAGAGCTTCAAAAAAGTCTCAATAGGTGTTCAAAGCATTATAGAGGGACACTTAAGCACCTCAAAGCATTGTATAAAGAAAACAAGAGCGGTAAACTTGAGGAGCTAAGAACAGAGTTCTTAATTGAGGGTATGGAAAAAATAAGCCACGAGATTGGCTATCAGTATTTGCTCAAACGTTATCATCAGGTGGTTGATATTTCTAAACTCAAGAACAAATTCCTAAACAGGCAACTATCTATCGATGCCCCTAAAACTCTTTCACAAGAAATCAGTTTAGTTGATATGATCTCACGCTTTAGAGAATACAGATATAATTGCGACGAGCTGCGCACAACCTTAAAACACACTCTTGAGCAAATAGAGGTCGACCCGTGGTAGAAAAAAAAGAAATTTATCAGTTTGACCATGAGAAAATAACGATTATTGACTCAGAGCTTGGTATAAATATGTCAGTCGATGCCTCAACGCCTAAATTGCCTACTGCTTTTATAGAGAATGCAGCATTTAATGAAGCTGGCTTTGAACTTAAACTTTCAAAAAACCCCATTGGACATATTAGCCAGGCCCATGTTGAATTAAGCGGTCAACATCATGGCCAATGGCACCTTTACTACCCTGATGGCTCGATCAAATCAGAGGTTTATTATAAAAATGGCCTTTTGCATGGCCCCTCTTCTTTTTACTCTCAAGAAGGCCAGCTAGTCTCTAAGTCTTGGTATATTGATGGACAAAAGCAGGGCAAATTTAAGCAATATTACTTAAGTGGGAAACCCTATTGTGTTCAACGCTATAATTTGGGACTTCGAGAGGGTAAACAAGAATACTTTTATGAAGATGGCACTATCAAAACGCTTATGCATTTTTGCAAGGATTTGCAAACAGGGCTCACTAAGCTCTACTATCCCAATCGTCAGTTGAAAAGAGAAATTGAGTTTTCAGATGGCAAAAAGATGGGAAGAGATCGATTCTGGAATAAATCTGGGCTTTTGATAGAAGAGTCTTACTACAAAGAGCACCTTCGCACTAAAACTTATCGAAGATGGCATTCAAATGGCCAATTGGCCTTGGAATATTTTTATCACATCCCTCCAAAGCTCTATGACGAGAAGGCTTGGACTGCTGATGGGAAGCTACTCAATAAGTCTGTCTATAATCCCAAAGATCATTCTTATACGCACTATGTTTATGATAAAAGTGAAAAAGTTATTTCTGAGATGAAGGCCAAATGGGACGGCAAAGAAATAGTTTTCTGTGATTTTAAAAATGGATAATTCTATCTACCTCAAAAGTATTGAGATCCTGAAAAAAAAGGCTCCTTTATTAAAAGCACTTCTTCAGTTTGCTCCAAAAGAGTTAAACACTCTTGATTTAGATTTTACATCTGAAAAAAAATCCAACTTTAACTTACTTGCTAAAGAGAAAGTTAAGGTTTGCTTTATCTATGAAGTAAATCCAAAAGAACTAAACCAAATTGAAGAATGGCTCAATGGTGATTCTTCTAGAAAAGTTCTTTTTTTTGAAGAAGATCTCTCTTCTTTAAAGCGCCTGCTTTGCCTTAAAGCGGGATATTCTTTAATAAAGAAGTGTCAAGTGGAGCTGTTTTATCTCAAGGCCCCTAACTTTTGGGAGCAAAATCAAAAAAAAATGAAATCCTTTTTGGGGATGCCTTTTGAAATACTTTCAGGTAACCAGCATGAAAATTCATTTAATGAGTTTAAAAATAAACTCACAACACTTTGTTTAAACCAAAACTCGCTCTTTACTGAGTACTTATTTACGAGCCCCTTGTTTTATCAAAATGCTTTTAAAAATCTCTACTCCCTCCAAGACTGTTTTTTTTCTCACAAACTGAAAAATCAATTTCTAAACCATCCAGCTATTATCTGTGGAGCGGGCCCCTCGATTAACCGTGATGCTCCCCTACTCAAAAAATTAACTTCAAAAGCCTTAATTTTTGCTGGTGGTAGAGCATTAAGCGTTTTAAATAGTGAAAATATTGAGCCTCATTTTACTTTGGGGATCGACCCATATCAAATGCACCATGAGACCTATTCTCAAAACAACTTCTTTAACGCTCCTTTCCTATACCGCATGCGCGTTAATAGCGACGCATTAGATAAAGCTCATGGGACACGCCTCTACACTCCTCATGCCATTGGATACCCTCTCATCTCCCATATAGAAGAAAAGTTGAAGCTAAGAGCTCCTAAGCTACAAGAAGGGCTCAATGTGGTTAACTTCTCACTACAGCTTGCACACTTTTTTGGCTGCGACCCTATTATTTTAGTGGGGTGTGACCTTGCCTATGACAATAAAAACGCCTATTCGAAATCTGTTGTTTTAAACCAAAGCCTTCCACAGAAAGGCCAAATAGATTCTAAAGATTATTCAATTCATCGAGGAGTCTTTCAAAAAAATATCCAAGGCAAAGAAGTCTACACACTTTGGAAATGGTCAGAAGAGGCTAAATGGATGGCAGAGTTTGCAAAAACACACCCTGATCGCACCTATTTAAACGCAACGCTTACTGGGCTGAACATTGACGGCTTTGAAAGTACTCCTCTTCTACAGATATCCCAAGAGCATCTAAAAATTAATCGAGATCTATACTCTACTGTTTTTCAAGCGATCATCACTCAAGAGAATGACCCTATTTCCAAAGAAGAAATAGATTTGGAGCTTAAAGAGACTTTTGAGAGTTTAGAAAAATGCAAGTACCTTTTAAATCAAATACTAGAAAAAAGTGATAAGGGCATTTTAGAAAAAGATGAGCTAGAGGGTGAAATAGCATACAAAAAAATGCTCGTGATACTTTCTGATTTATTTATCGAAGTGGAACAAGAAAAAAATCTAGAGATCAGCGAGCAAAAAAGATATGCGTTTTTACTCTCTTTTATTGAAAAATATTTGAAACTTGAACCTAAATAATCCCGACTTTTGAAAGTGTTTGAGTTACAACAAAGATAGATCCAAGAGCAAGAGCTGTCACACTACTTCCAATTGCTGCACCAACTTTAATATTTTTTTCATATGGAGCAAAATTTCTTCTTAGGTCATTAATTTGATCTAGTATGGTAGGGCCTTTTTCTACTATTGGAGCATCTTGTTCTGCTTTGACCTCATCTTCGTGCACAACTAAAGATTTAAAGCGCATTGAGAAAAAATCACTCTTGAGCTTTTCTCCCACGAAAGTTTTGTGATCGACTCCAAAACACCTCTTATAGACATCATTTACGCTAGCATCCCATTGTGTCGCAAGTTCAAGCTGCTGCAAGCCTTTCATGAAGGGATAGAATTCACCGTAGCTTCTAAGGGCCTCTGGATACTCTGCAAGTTCGCTTGCTAGGTGCGATTTCAAAGAATACTGAGAGTCATAGCTTTGGTAGATTCTAAATTGATCGGCTTTTGTTTTTTCAATGACAAAAGGATGCCCTTGATAGTGAGGGTGTTGCCAGCCACCAACATCCTTGAAAAGAGCATTATCTAAGATACAGTAATAGAGTTTATGTTCCCCTTTCCTTAAGTCCTTTTTAATCTCCCCTAAAAGAGTCCCTGCTCCTTTGTCAAATGTGGCAAGAGCCTCAACGTTGCTAGTCTTAAGCGTCTCTAAACCTTTTAAAGCTTCAAAATCAGTCAGGTGAGCTCTATCAATATATTTTGAGAAGAATTCAATTACTTTTAGCGCCATGAGCCCACAGCTGGAGCCATATTGAGAAGAATCTTCTTTAGAAAATTGCTTTACGTTTTGAAGAAGGTGCTTAAATTCAGTATCTATAACTTCGCTTGAGAGTGCCTCATATTGCTCATTAATATCGTCCATTTTCGACTGTACAATACTATTGAGCTGTTTGAAAATCGTAAGCCCTGTTTTAAGCGTGGGAATCTGCGCCACATTACCGTTGACCAAGAAATTGAGTACAGATGGATCATTGGGTGACTCAGCTAAAACATTTAGCATGTATTGTGTAAAAGGAATTAAGCCAGATAAAAAAAGAATT